>CAYOPW010000123.1:0-2532 GCA_964405975.1 uncultured Hyphomicrobium sp. | reverse complement strand
CAGATGGAGAAGACGCAGCGCGAGTACTATCTCAACGAGCAGATGAAGGCGATCCAGAAGGAGCTCGGCGATAGCGACGAGCGCGACGACATCGCCGAATTCGAAGAGAAAATTGAGAACACCAAGTTGTCGAAGGAGGCCCGCGACAAGGCCCTTGCTGAGCTCAAGAAGCTAAAGCAGATGAGCCCGATGTCGGCGGAAGCCACTGTCGTGCGCAACTACCTCGAATGGCTATTGTCCATTCCGTGGGGCGTCAAAGGCAAAGTCAAAAAGGATCTCGACGAAGCCCAGCAGACGCTGGACGCCGACCACTACGGCTTGGAAAAGGTCAAGGAGCGGATCGTCGAATATCTTGCCGTGCAAGCGCGCACCAACAAGCTGAAGGGCCCCATCCTTTGCTTGGTCGGCCCGCCCGGCGTCGGCAAGACGTCGCTTGGCAAGTCGATCGCCCATGCAACGGGGCGCGAGTTCGTACGCATGAGCCTTGGCGGCGTGCGTGATGAGGCGGAGATTCGCGGCCATAGGCGGACCTACATCGGCTCCATGCCGGGTAAGGTCATCCAGTCCATGCGTAAGGCCAAGCGGGTGAATCCGCTGTTCCTGTTTGACGAGATCGACAAGATGGGATCCGACTTCCGCGGCGATCCCGCGGCGGCGTTGCTGGAGGTGTTGGACCCTGAGCAGAACGCTACGTTCAACGATCATTATCTGGAGGTCGACTACGACCTGTCGAACGTGATGTTCGTGACGACGGCCAACACGCTCAACATTCCACCGGCCCTGATGGATCGCATGGAGATCATTCGGCTGGCCGGTTACACCGAGGATGAAAAGGTCGAGATTGCCAAGCGGCACTTGATCCCGGGTCAGCTACAGGCACATGGGCTTGAGGCCGGCGAGTGGTCGATAGAGGACGCCGCGCTCTTAGAGATCATCCGCCGTTACACGCGCGAGGCGGGCGTGCGTTCGCTGGAACGCGAGATCGCCAAGCTTGCGCGTAAGGCCGTGAAAGAGATTCTTACCTCGTCGGAAAAGACCGTGGCGGTGACTCCAGAGAATCTGGAATCGTATCTTGGCGTTACGAAGTACCGCTACGGCGAGGTCGAACTGGAGGATCAGGTTGGTATCGTTACGGGGCTTGCGTGGACGGAGGTTGGCGGTGAGTTGCTGACGATCGAAGGCGTCATGATGCCCGGCAAAGGCAAGATGACGGTCACCGGCAACTTGCGGGACGTGATGAAAGAGTCGATCCAGGCCGCAAACGCTTACGTGCGCTCGCGGTCCGTCGATTTCGGCATTCATCCGTCGTTGTTTGAGAAGAAGGACATCCACGTGCACGTGCCCGAAGGCGCGACGCCTAAGGATGGACCCTCCGCCGGCGTTGCCATGGCCACCGCGATCATTTCCGTGCTCACGGGAATTCCTGTGCGCAAGGATGTGGCTATGACAGGCGAGATTACGCTGCGCGGGCGGGTGCTTCCGATTGGCGGCTTGAAGGAGAAACTGCTTGCGGCCCTGCGCGGCGGTATCAATACCGTCATCATCCCCGAGGAGAACGTCAAGGATCTGGCCGAGATCTCCGAGGAGATCAAGAACAAGATCGATATCATTCCCGCTGCAAAGCTGGATGACGTCTTGAAGGCGGGGCTTGTCGAGATGCCGGACCGCATCAGCTGGGACGATGTTAGCGAGACGCAAGCCGTCCAGGATGACGATGAGAAGAAGGGCGGCTCACGAGTGACGGCGCACTAAGGCTCTAGGCGTCGCCTCCCGACCGTTCACTGGGAAAAAGCCGTTAACCTACGTAACCGTGCGCGCTCATCTGGAGGCAAGGGATGGTGTTCCCGGTCCGTGCGCCTCGTCGGCCTGTTTCCCCAGGTTTTTCAGGCAAAATGGGCCGTCTACCCCCTTGACGGGGGCTGATATTGGGCGCTTGTGTCCAGCTCTAACGCGGCCACAGCCGCAGTGTGTATGGGGCTAGAGCGCTCGTCGCCAGCCCACCCAAACGACTCCGAACGCAAAGGACGCAAGTGAAATGAGCAAGAAAGATTTGATCGACGCCGTTGCCAAAGACGCCGAGCTCACCAAGGAAAAGGCTGGCGTTGCGGTTGACGCTGTGCTCGAGCACATCAGGAGCTCTATGAGGAAGGGCGAGGAGGTACGCATCCCAGATTTCGGCACCTTCAAGGTTGCACAGCGCAAGGCGCGCGAAGGACGCAACCCGGCGACCGGTGCGACGATCAAGATTCCGGCCTCACGCGTTCCCAAGTTCAGCCCGTCGAAGGGCCTGAAGGAGCAGCTAAATTAAGAAAGGCATCTCGCCTCAAGGAAGTCTGTCTGAGGCGCGTCGCAAACTGTGCGGCGCGCCTTTGCTATTCTCTCAAGCCGGAAATTAGGTGCCTTTCATGCAGACCCGGCCTGTTGGGGCGCCGGTGATCGTTGCGCCTTTCCTCTAAGCTCGCTACATCGAGCGCTGGGGGCGGTTAGCTCAGTGGTAGAGCGCCTCGTTTACACCGAGGATGTCGGGAGTTC
>CAYOPW010000122.1:0-2559 GCA_964405975.1 uncultured Hyphomicrobium sp. | reverse complement strand
TTGCTGTAGGCGAGTCTTCACATGGCCTTAGATTTCGCCGACCTGGCATCCTGTCGCTCAGTCTGACGCGGGCGGTACTTCGAAAAGTCAACGATAAGCTCATCGCCCCAAACCTCCTCTTGGAAGCCTGCGCGCCCGGAACCAACGGTATACAACTGATAGCGACAGGGATTTTTCAGATAATAGTCCTGGTGATATTGCTCGGCCGGATAGAATGCTTTGAACGCGACAATTTCGATCGTGATAGGCTCCTCGAAGCGGCCTGAATTTGCGAGTTCCTCGCGGGCACGAATGGCGGTGCGCTCTTGATCTTCGTCATGATAGAAGATCGCTGGCCGATAGTGTCTGCCTCGGTCGGAAAACTGGCCTTTCGAATCTGTTGGATCTGCGGTGCGCCAAAGCACCTGCAGGAGTCCCTCATAGGTTATAATCTTGGGATCGTAATAGACTTGAACGGCTTCGGTGTGCTTGGTCAAACCATGGGAGACCTGCCTGTAGGTTGGGTTTGCGCGCTCACCGCCAGAGAAGCCTGAAATCACCTCACGAACGCCAGGAGCAGCTTCGAAGGCCGCCTCGACGCACCAGAAGCAGCCGCCGGCAAACGTGGCCACCGAAAGGCCACTGACGTCACGAGGTTTCTTTTTGCGGATTGCATCATCCTTCGCGCCGATTGTGCAAATTGAAGATGGTATGTCGACGGCCGAGGTTACTGAGTAGACGCCAATCACAACTATCCCAGCAAATACGGCCAACAGCACTGCGCGTATCATTCGATGATTTCTCCCTTCTTGAGCATTACGGTGGCTAGCCGTGTGGCAATGTCCGCTGCTTTGCCGTTGAAAGAAGGCATGTGGCCTAGAGCGGGGGACATCCTGCAGTCAAGATAAAACGAAACTCCTGCGGCGAATGCCGCATTGGCCGCCCCTAGCCGCTCACACTAGGAGATACGTCCAGCGTCAGGAATTGTTACGCGCTAACGGTCGCTGCCTTTGGGCATAAGTACCCCGCTCCATTCAGCGTGACGCAAGCAGGCGAGGGTTCATCAAGCAATGGGTGATCACGAACGCGGTCATGTGTGGCGGCTGGCGGTGATGGTAGTGGCCTTTTGGGTCGCGCTACGCCGTCCCTAACCGAGCCGACCAGTCGGTCCTGAGCCGTGCCTTGCCGTGATCTAACTCATAGTGGGCCGCCCGCGCATTTACCAGAGTTGCCGATGAATAAGCTAGCAACACGACCTCGCACTAATCCGGGCTCCCCTGAAGCCCAATAGGCATTCACAGTTGTTGACCGCATGTCCGCACATAGTCGTGAAGCGTTGACTCAAAAATAGATTGAATATTTCTGGTGACATTTCATAAGCGAATCCTGGAATGGCAGGCGGCTCACCCCAACATCACTTGGGTTGGTTGAGGTATTGCTTAAGGCAGCTCGGCGCCGAAATTGATATTGATCAGGGCTATGTGGTTGCCTGCGCGCCCAAAGGTGTGCATGGCGACCCTGTCACGTTTCCCAAGGTCTCCGTGGGCGCAATCCATCAAGTGCTCCTGGCATCCGCACTTGCTATCGGCTAGACGGTAATACGGTAATAGAGAAAGCGGCACGGGAATCCGAGGTCGGCGACGTTGCGACGTTTCTCGCCAGGATGGGTCGAGATCGAAAGTGTCGAAACGTCGACACTGAAGATTCAAGGTTGCCCAGGCCTCATCCATCTCCAAAGTGGCACGCGGCTTGCGTTTAACCATGTTTGCATAATCCAGGACACGCTGGTGAAAGGAGGCACAGATGCATCAGCTCCGCATGATTGGGGTCTTGAGGGCCCTCATCTTGGCTATTGGTTTATTGACGGCATTAGGAGGTGCCATGGCTCAGCCTGTTGATCCCGCCCTGAAAGCTTATCGTGCCCAGGTCCTTGCCGCTCTCGACGCTCATCTGCAAGCCATCGGCTACATCGTCGAAGGGAAGGTTCCGCTCTGGCACCATATCCCCGACCATGCCGTCGCTATCGTGGGCTCCAGCCGTGGTTTGCTGGAGATTTACCCCGAGAAGACGGGTGCAACACCGCGTAAGAACGGCGAAGACAAGAACGGCGAAGACGGCGCCAAGCCGCCTGCTCCTACGCCATTCGCGGATGCAGCCGTCAAGTTGAATGAGCAGGCGGCGCAAATGGTCCAGTTGTCGATGGGTGAGGAACGCGACCTCGTCGCGCGCCAGTATGTCGTTCTCAAGGAGGCTTACGATGCGCTTCGCAAACAGACCGAATGAGTCGGGTTCGCGATCGCTGGTCACCAGCTTCTTATTGCCACGAGCAAAAGCGTCACGGTGTGAATTCGCTGCCCATGGTGATAGTTCGTCAGGTCATGTGAAGCCCAAGGAAGAGACCGGACTGATCCATTAAGGACGTCACCGCATTGATATCCGAGCGAGGCGTGCGGCTGGCGCAGTTGTATGCCAGTCTAGGACAAGTTGAAGATCTGCAGCCTCGGTGATGCTATCGAACTTCAATCCGATTCAGTATCCACTTCATCGTCCTTCGTTCTCCTCGTGCCTGTCGGCTCACCG
>CAYOPW010000121.1:0-2639 GCA_964405975.1 uncultured Hyphomicrobium sp. | reverse complement strand
GTGGCACGCAGATGCCGGGTGAGGAGCCGTCCACAGCATCAATAGCGGACATCGGTTGCACCAGAGAATCCTCATCCTCATCAAGGGACGGCACAACTCCTCACTTCTAATCGGCCAAAATAGCGTCTTTGGCCGTATGAATTTTTGACCGTGCCTCGTTTGCAATCTCTTGTTCGACTTGCTTGAGCCGCTGTCGCAATATCAATTTCTGTTCGCCGCGAAAGGTCATCAATCTCTTGCCTAAGTATTCCAAATACAAGAAACCGCGTTCGTCACTTTTGAGCTGAATACCCTGCATGAAGTAAATTCCTGCAAATGAATGCGCCTGGTACAAGAAAGCCCAATGCACGTTATTGGTGCAATAACCCGAAAGAGTTATTTCTGCTGATGGTCTTTTCCTGCCGTTCGGTTCTCAACTCCTACAAGCGCAGAGGTGCTTGGCGCACGCATTGACAAGTTCAGCGGCATCGTGATCGGCACGCATTGCCCTACTGGCGTGATGCCGCGCGGATCAAGCCCAGCGCCGTGGCACTCTTGCGTTGCTGCGGGGGGAGCTGGCAATATTTGAGGAAATTTGAACTCCATCAGCCCCTTGGCCCAGTTTGCCGCGCTTGGAACGGACGCCACACGCCATAAGTATGTACTGTGGACCCACGTTCAGCATTTGGCGGTTTCTGCAATGAGGCACCTGACGGACAGATTCACAGCGCTGCAATCCCTGCCTGTCAGCGCAGCGGTCCTTGATTCATCGGGAAAAATTCTGGCCGTAAACGAAGCATGGAAAGAGTTCGGCGCGCGCAACGGTCTCAAATGGCCAGATTTCGGAGTCGGCCGAGACTACCTGCGCTACGGCGGTGACGAATTCAAAAGCAATCTGAAAAAGTTGCTGGCGGGCAAAATGGATCTTCTATCTTTGGTCTATCCGTGCCACTCGCCGGAGAAACAGAGGTGGTTTTTCTTTATTGGACTGCCGCTGGCACCGGGAAAACCTGCTGGTGTCGCGCTCGTGCACACGAATATATCCGAGCTCCTACCCCTGCCACGCGCCGAACTTGGCGCGATCTCAGAAGGTGTAGAGGGGGCAATCGGATCGGCAATCACGAAACAGCTTGCGGATATGCTGGCGCCATCGCGAGATGATGATGCTCTTGCCCGTCTAACCGACCGACAAAGGGAAGTCCTACGATTTTTAGCTGAGGGAAAATCGAATAAGGAAATCGCGCGCTCGATCGGACGCTCGGACGAGACGGTCAAGGTGCACGTCTCCGCGATTCTGCGTCAATTGGCGGTAAAGAACCGAACAGAGGCAGCGCTTCTTGCCTCCAGGCTGCCGCTCGAGGAGTAGAGGGCATGTCCGCAAAGTCCAAAAGCGGACATTACAGGCCAACTCCCAATGCACGTCGATCTTCGAGAACAGCGGACCCGCGCACCTTGTGCATATGTCGTGCGCTCTTCCCCTTCAAAGTGGCCAATTCCGGATAGCCTTGTGGCGTTCGCGCAACGCGGCGTGAGATCCAGCGTGGTGGAGCGACTTCTACCGGCCTCTTGCTCGTCCGATCGGGTAACTTCATGGTGGACATCCAATAGGCCCGCGTTGACCGGCACGCCTTGCTTGTGGTCGACCGCATAGGAGAGCTGCTCAACGCGGCACGTCATCGCCGCATTTGGAGAAACGAGGCGCACCGCGCACAGGATTAAGGAGTGGATGCGCAAGGCCGGCTAAGATGAATGGCCAAGCCAATGGACTTGCTGCAGACAATTCAGGCGGAAACTCACACAGCACGGGGGACCATCAACGATGCCACACGGGGTGAGACGACCAGGCGCTGTCCGCAAAGAGGGGGCATGCAATTATTCGATCGATGGAGAGCTCTGCAAATGCGCTCAGCCTGTCGCGACATATTTGAGTGCTGTGATGCTTGACGAAACGCCCTCGCCCATTGAAAGGGTCCAGGCCGCCATTGGCCTTCAGGCGCTTCAGTATTTCATTCCAAGCCTGCAAATTCCATCGGGCGGGCCCGACACGTCGCCTCCCGGTGTCGATGATCCTGCAAGCACCTCCTCGGACATCTTGGGTTTTTCGCAGATGTCGGGAGCTGACGAGGTGGTCGCTGCTGAGTGCCTTACATTCATTGAGGCGTTCACGGCTGCACGAACGAAGGACTTGCGCCCCGACAGTCAGACATTGGTTCTCATGGAGGTGGTCGCCGCGCTCTTTGCTAGCGTGTGTCGGTACGCTCAGGACATCTCAGTCGACCATCTCGATGCCGATCATGCCAAACGGTGTATGGAGGAGCTGATCCTCGACCGCACCCGAGAACGCCTGCGAGGGCGAAGCTTAGCACTTAGCTGAAAGCCAAGGCAGTCTGGAAGAGAGGGAGAGATGTGCTATCGCCGGAACAGAAGAGGCACGGCCAGAAGTCTTGGTCGCATCCATCAGGCGCCTTGACCTCGAGCCAGCAGCAAGCCCCGCGGGTTGACAATTCGGACCACGGTTGAGCGAGACGAAGCAGAAGCGGAGCATTGCCTTTGTCGCGACTAGGCCATGCCAAACTCCCTGTGTACGTATGCCACGACGGGCTTGTCTAAATGAAGTTCTGCTGCCAGATGCCGCAGATACTCACGCTCTGCGTCGGTGT
>CAYOPW010000120.1:0-2668 GCA_964405975.1 uncultured Hyphomicrobium sp. | reverse complement strand
GCCGGCGATATCGAGTTCCAAAGTCAAAACGCCTATAGCTGGGGTCAGCCGCAGCGGCACTTTCGCGAGCAGCCACGGGGCGAGTTCGCGTACGATGACAATACGGTGGCTCAGGCACGCAACGCCCTTGAGCTGGAAGTCTCGTGGACGGACTGGTTTCGGTCGCGTGTCGGAATCGAATTTGAGAAAGAACGCGGCGACGATCCAATGACGCCGGGCGGCGCGAATGCTTTCAATTCGCTCAAGCTGGATGAGTATGCCGCCGAGGCCGTGGTGGTGTTGTCGCCCATCAAGGGAGATGGTTTTGGCGTTGCCTGGCTGACGGAGTTTGAAAAGCCGGTTGAGAATGCCGAGCCGATGACACTCGTCATTGGCCCCTTGATCGAAGCCAAGCAAGGCCCGTGGCGGCTGCTTCTCAATTTGTTTGTGACGCGCTTCTTGGGTGGCGATCCCGAAGAACCCGGTGAATCGCGCGACAATAAATGGGACTTCAATTACGCGGCGCAGGTCAAGTACGACTTCTCGAATGGTCTCGAGTTGGCGCTGGAGGCCTACGGCACCGTCGATCGCATCGGGAACACGGGCACGCGCAACGAGGAGGCGCTTCTCTTCGGCGACCACGATCAGCACCGTATCGGGCCTGTTCTCTATTACACGACCAAGTTGGATCACGGCTCCGCCGTGAGCCGCATCGGCGAAGGCTCCGGTGACGGAGATGACGATGACAAGGATGACAACGTTCCCACCGCCAAATTCGGCGTGGGACCGTTGATTGGTCTCAACAACAATACGCCCGACCTGACGCTCAAACTTAGCCTTGAAATCGATTTCTAGGCGTCCCTCTCCGTCTCAATATCCGATCTGCGCGCTTGCCATCGGTCTCTCAGGCGCGTTTTGCATTGCGAAAGGGCTGCGCGCCACGGCCGCACCGGCTTGTCATAGACCGCGCCATGCGGCACAAGCGGCGGACTAGTATCGAAGTAGCATCAAAGGCGCCAACAACGACCGCGATCGCCAGGGGAGCAAATTGACTCATGAAGAAACGCCTTCTTATCACCCGCCGTCTGCCTGAGGCTGTCGAAAAACGAGCCAACGCCGCCTACGACGTCCTCCAGAATGCCGACGATCACCAAATGACCACGGACGAAATCGTCGAGAAGGCGAATGACGTCGATGCGGTTTTGATCACCATCACCGACAAGATGCGTAAAGAGGTGATTGACGCGCTACCTGAGCACATCAAGATCCTCTCCACCTTTTCGATCGGTTTCGATCACATTGATCTCGACGCGGCGAAGGCGCGCGGGATCAAAGTTGGTAACGCGCCGCACGGCGTCACTGTTGCAACGGCCGAGATCGCCATGCTGCTGATCCTGGGCAGCGCGCGGCGCGCGTCCGAAGGTGAACGCATGATGCGCGCGCGCGCTTGGCCCGGTTGGGCGCCCTTGCAACTCGTTGGCCGCCGGCTCGACGGCAAGAAGCTTGGGATCTATGGATTTGGCAAGATCGGCCAGGCCTTGGCGCAGCGTGCGCGCGGATTCGATATGGAGATTCACTACTACGACATCGTGCGCCAGCCACCTGAGAAGGAGCACGGCGCCATTTTCCACGATAGTCTCGACAGCCTACTGGCGGTCTCGGAGTTCTTCTCGATCAACGCGCCCTTGACGCCGGAGACGCGCTACTTCTTCAACACGGAGACGATTGAGAAGCTGCCGCAAGGCGCGATCGTTGTGAATTCGGCGCGCGGAGACCTCGTCAAGGATGAAGATTTGATCGCGGCGTTGAAGTCAGGGCGGCTCGCCTATGCCGGCCTTGATGTTTACGCAGGAGAGCCCAAGATTAATGAGGGTTACTACGACCTGCCTAACACGTTCCTCTTCCCGCATCTAGGAAGTGCAGCCATTGAGGCGCGCAACCAGATGGGCTTCGAAGCGCTCGACAACGTGGACGCAGCGTTCGCCGGAAAGGAGATGCCCTTCAAGCTGACGTGATTCGAACTGCGCTGGAGTAATCAAGGGGTCGGCATTAGCGTCGGCCCCTTTGGCTTTTAGTGATGCTGGTGCATGTCCTCGTCGGACTTTTGTGCTCCGGTTTTTTTCTCGACTTTGACAACGACAGGGACGTCGCCGGCTTTCTCGAACACAAGAGTCATCGGAAACTCTTCGCCTTCTTTTAGCGGCTCGCGAAGTTCCATCAGCATGACGTGCAGGCCGAGCGGCTTGAGCTCGACGGCACCGTGGGGCGGCACCTCGACACCATCCTTCACCGGCACCATACGCATGATCTCACCATCCATGCGGCTTTCGTGCAGTGTGACGTGATCGGCCGCATCGGACTTCACGGCGAGCAATGTGTCGGCTGAATCGCCGCTATTGGATAGCATCATGTAGGCGGCGGCATTCTTGGAGCTGCCAATTGTTGGGCGCGCCCAAGGGTGATCGATCATCAGCTGGCCCGCTTTAAATTCGTGAGCCGTGGCCGCGATCGAAATGGTGGTGGCCGCGGCGATAGCAAGTATCACTGCCAGCCTGTGCAATTTACTCATACGCTATTGTTCTCCCTAGAAGGCCTTTTGCCAGCCAACGATGACATTCCAGTCGGTCTCTAACTGGGGACCGTTGAGGTTACGGTAAAGGGGTACGCCAACTTCGAATGCAAATCGATG
>CAYOPW010000119.1:0-2775 GCA_964405975.1 uncultured Hyphomicrobium sp. | reverse complement strand
CAAGGGCTGGATGCAAACGTATCTCGTACACATGCGTGAACCGCGCCGTTTGTGGCAGGAGTTGGGTGCGCGACGCTTTGTTGGTCTTCAGGTGCTTATGGGTGGGCTCATCCTATCGGCTCTTGTGCATCCTTGGTTTTATGCGCTCCTTGCTCTCAACCTTTGGCATGGACAGCTTTCGACAATGCCTGAGTCGGTACTAGGCGGGTCGTTGCTGGTCGTCGGCGTTTTCAATCTCGTTGTCGGCTACTTCAGTGCCATCTGGCTGGGAGCGGCCGCTTGTGCTCGCCGTAGCCGGCGACGGCTTTCAATTCACGCCCCAATCATGCCGCTTTATTGGTTGGCGATTTCGCTAGCCGCTTATCGAGCGCTTTTCCAACTCGCCTCCGCACCCTTCTATTGGGAGAAGACGGAGCATTTCGCCCGTCCCGCCAGTACTGTGCCGGCGCCGGCCAAAGCCGTGTAACGATCAGCTCTTTCACCTCGAATATGGTAGTTGGACTGCAATCGGGCTTGGCGGGGAGGCTCGAGGGAACGCCCGTCGCGGGCCGCCTTACAACGAGAGAGCTCGGATGCTGCTTCTTGCAATTCTTTTCATTGCCACGTTCTTCTTGGCCTACTCGAACGGCGCCAACGATAATTTCAAGGGCGTGGCGACGCTCTATGGCAGCAACACCGCCAGCTACAACAAGGCGCTGACCGTCGCCACCCTTGCCACATTGGCTGGCGCTTTAAGCTCGGTGTTCTTGGCTGAAGAACTTGTCAAAGCGTTCTCAGGTAAGGGGTTGGTTCCGGACGTCATAGCCAGCGCCCCAAGCTTCTTGCTTGCTGTCGCGGTCGGCGCGAGTGCTACCGTAATGCTTGCGACTGTGGCGGCCTTACCGATTTCGACCACGCATTCGCTGATTGGCGCGCTTGCCGGCGCAGGTTTCGTCGCGGCGGGAAGTGCGGTCAACCTAAGCTTACTTGGCGGCGCGTTTCTGCTCCCTCTACTCTTAAGTCCTTTAGTTGCGATCTTACTGACCATGCCGTTTTATACGGTGGCGCACAAAGTGACGACGTCTCTGGGTCTCGAGAGGGAGAGCTGTGTCTGCGTTGGCCCTAGCCAATTTGTTCCCATACGGGAATTTGGCGGCGATGCTGCCCTTTATTCGGCCACCCACGGTCAGACAGGCGTCTGTGTAACGGTAGGAGCAAAGAGCACGTGCGTTGACAAATATAACGACAACTTTCTCGGCCTAAGCGCGCAGCGCTTGGTCGATTCTGCACACTACTTGAGTGCTGGCGCGGTAAGCTTTGCGCGCGGCCTTAATGATACGCCGAAAATTGTAGGCCTATTACTTGTCGTGAAGGCGCTCGACATACGACACAGCATGATCGCGATTGCGCTTGCCATGGCATTGGGTGGTTTGGTGCAGGCCAGACGTGTCGCGCACACCATGAGCAAGAAAATTTCGGGAATGAATGACGGACAGGCACTGACGGCCAATCTGGTCACGGCAGGTCTTGTCATCTTCGCCAGCAAGTTCGGAATGCCGGTTTCGACCACGCACGTTTCAGTCGGTTCCATTACGGGTATCGGCATTATCAACAAATCGGCGAACAAAAGTGTCGTCGGGACCATCCTCGCATCATGGTTTCTGACGCTTCCAATCGCGGCGGCCATTGCGGCAACGACCTACATGCTTCTAGACTTCGCAACATGAACCGTAGCGCAGATTGAGGGACCGACCCTATGTATCACTCAACGACACGTAATCTCTATAAGGAAGCCGCCCTCAATCCCGACCAGGGTCTGTGCTGTACCACCACGCCTATCTGGCAATTGCCTGAGCTCACGATCCCCAACCGTATGCTGCAGATGAATTACGGCTGCGGCAGCACGGTCAATCCGCGCGATCTCGTCGGCAGTCCGACGGTGCTTTATGTCGGAATCGGCGGCGGAATGGAGGTGTTGCAGTTCGCTTATTTTAGCCGTAGGGACGGCGCCATTATCGGGCTCGACGTAGTGGATGAGATGCTCACCGTGTGCGCTGAAAACCTTGACGAAGCAGATCGCCAGAACGCCTGGTTCAATTCTTCGTTCGTCGCGTTGCGCAAGGGCGACGCGCTTAATCTTCCCATCGAGGATGAGACCATCGATGTCGCCGCGCAGAACTGCCTCTTCAATATCTTTTACGACGATGATTTGAAACGCGCCCTGAGTGAGATGTATCGCGTGCTGAAACCGCGCGGTCGCCTCATCCTCTCCGATCCCGTTTGCGATGTGGAGATGCCCGAAGAACTGCGGCGCGATGAACGCCTGCGCGCAATGTGCTTGACGGGGGCCATCCCGCTTGCTGCCTACATCAAGCGGCTGACCGACATCGGCTTCGGCACAATAGAGGTGCGCGCAAAGCGCCCCTACCGTGTGCTCGACCCGCGCCATTACCCCACCGATCATCTCATTCCAATCGAGAGCGTGGAAATTTGCGCAATCAAGGATCCGATGCCGGCTGACGGTCCGTGCGTCTTCACCGGGCGCACCGCGATCTACTACGGTGAGGCGGAATTCTTCGACGACGGTAAAGGGCACACCCTGGCGCAGAACCAGCCACTGGCCGTGTGTGATAAGACCGCTGGCGCGCTCGCAGCGCTGGGGCGCGATGACCTGCTGATTTCAGGACCGACTTATTTCTATGATGGCGGCGGCTGCTGTTGAGGTAGCGTCGCGGCCGCAACGGGTATGGAGCGGGCGATCGGGATCGAACCGACGACATTCAGCTTGGGAAGCTG
>CAYOPW010000118.1:0-2796 GCA_964405975.1 uncultured Hyphomicrobium sp. | reverse complement strand
GAGGAGTATCGTTGGGTTCGGGGGACAGCCTGGAATATGAAGGTCGATTGGGATGATACCCGACACGCCTCCGGCGCACGCATAGCTGTCCCCAAAAATCCCTCCATCGCGCGCGCAGTCTCCGACGGCAACAACCCACTTCGGGTCCGGCGTCGCACGATAGGTGCGCTCGAGCGCCTCGCGCATGTTGCGCGTCACCGGTCCGGTCACGAGCAGAACGTCGGCATGACGCGGCGAGGCCACGAAGCGAAGCCCAAACCGCTCTAAGTCATAGAATACATTGTTGAGAGCGTGGATTTCGAGCTCACAACCGTTGCAGGAACCTGCATCGACCTCGCGGATTGCGAGGCTGCGACCGAGCCGGCGCCTCGCGGTGCGGTCGAGTGTCCTTGCGAGCTCGGCAACCAGTGTTTCGTTCTCGGCCGGCGGTGCCTCCGTGAGCGGCGCTTGCAGCAAATTTTTGAGTAGGAGCTTTCGCATAACCGTACCAACTCAGAGATCGTGCCCGGAATAGGAGCAGTTGAATGACTTGTTGCAGAGCGGGAAATCCGCAACGATGTTGCCCTCAATTGCGGCTTCAAGGAGCGGCCATTGGAACCACGAGGGGTCGCGAAGGTGGGCATGCGCGATCGTGCCGTTTTTCTGAATGCGCACCCACACAGCTACATCGCCGCGAAACCCTTCGACTAAGGACATCCCTTCGCGGATTACCTCCGCCTTGCCGTTTAGATCAAACTCAGTGCGGGTAGGTCCCTGCGGCAACCTCTCGATGATTTGTTCGATGATCGACACGCTCTGCTCAATCTCGCGGATACGAATCCAGACGCGAGCGTCGACGTCCCCCTCTTCTCGCACGGGGATTTGGAACCTGAGCTCGTTGTATGGTGCGTATCCGGGGGTGCGACGGGCATCGAACGACCGCCCCGATGCCCGGCCGATATAACCGCCTGTTCCATATTGTTCCGCGAGTTCCGGCCGCAGGATGCCCGTGGAAACGGTTCGGTCCTGCAGCGAGGCCGTCTTGTCGTAGAGCTCGATAAGCTCGGGAAAGCTTCGGTTCACGAGATCAATAAGGTTGCGAACCACGCCGATCCCGTTCGCATCGATTCCCACGGACGTGCCGCCGGGAATGACGCAATCCATCATGAGCCGGTGGCCAAAGCACGTTTCTGCGGCGCGCAAGACACGCTCACGCAAGGCACCACAGTGGGCGTGCATCAGCGAGAAGGAGGCGTCATTGCAGATCGCGCCGATGTCGCCGAAGTGGTTGGCGAGGCGCTCAAGCTCTGCCATGAGTGCTCGCAGATGAATAGGTTGCGGCGGCACCTTGATGGCAAGGGCCGCCTCCACAGCCTGCGCGAAGGCAATTGAATAGGCAACGGTACTATCGCCCGAGACGCGTCCGGCAAGCTTTGCGGCCCTTTCGAGCGGCGCACCCTGCATCAGTCCCTCAATGCCCTTGTGCACGTAGCCGAGCCGCTCTTCGAGACGGACGACGGTCTCACCGTTGGCGGTGAAGCGGAAATGCCCAGGTTCTATGATGCCTGCATGTACTGGCCCAACCGCAATCTGGTGGAGAGGCGCACCCACCGCCTCAAAAAAGGCATAGGCTCGCCCTGTCTCCGGTCCCGGCTGCCTAGCTCCGAGCGGCTGCGCGACTCCCCAGCGGCCGTGGTCCAGCCAAGGGCGATGATCGGGCATTCCCTCCGGGTCGAGCCCATAGAGATCGCGGATCATTCGCTCGAGCCGCAGAGCGGGCGCATGGGTTAGTCCAACCGAAGGAAAGCGCCGTTCGGGAGCGGGCAAGCTAATCACGAGGATTTCTGCGTCCCCGATGAGGCCCATGTGAATGGCCTCGCCATCGCTCCACAGCGCTAACAGCGTGGCCTCCCCGGCTGCGATGCCGACAATTGCCTGTCGCCAAGTCTCCGCATCGACGATGACGCGCGGCCAGGGCCGATGCGCCTCGACGAGGCAACCACCTTTCTCAAGTGCGGATAAGAAGGGCATCGCTTCGTTTTCTCTTCCTCAGCCGAGCACCCGCGCAACGTTCTGGAACCAAATGACGAGTGATGCTGGCAGGTAGACTCCTGCAATGAGTACAAGTGCGAGATGGGAATAGAGCGGGATGTACGAGGCTTCGACGGGAGCTCTGCTGCCGGTCGGAGTGCCAAAGGCCACCTCGCTCAAGCGGAGCAGGAGCGCGCCCAGGGCAACTAGGATCCCGAAGACGAGAGGCACGGCGAGGAGCGGCTCGCGGGCGAACGTCGAGCTGACGATCAGGAACTCGCTCATGAAGATGCCGAGCGGGGGCAGCCCTGCAATGGCCACGACGCCGAGCACCAGACCCCAGCCCAAAAAGGGGTGGCTCTCGGTCAGCCCACGGATTTCCGAAAGCCTCTGCGTTCCCTTGACTTGTGAAACGTGGCCGACGGCAAAGAAGATTGCCGATTTGGTGAGGCTATGCATCGTCATGTGCAAGAGCCCGGCGAAGTTGGCGAGCGGGCCGCCCATCCCGAAAGCGAATGTGATGAGCCCCATATGCTCGATCGACGAGTAGGCAAACATGCGTTTTATGTCGCGTCGCCGGTAGAGCATGAAGGCGGCAAAGATGAGAGACGTTAGGCCGAGCGTCACCATCAGCGGCCCAGGAGCAATGGCCGCAGGGTTCGCCGCAAGCAGTATCTTGAAACGCAGCACGGCATAGAGGGCGACATTAAGCAACAGCCCTGATAGCACGGCGGAGATCGGTGTCGGACCCTCGGCGTGGGCATCGGGCAACCACGCGTGCAAGGG
>CAYOPW010000117.1:0-2873 GCA_964405975.1 uncultured Hyphomicrobium sp. | reverse complement strand
CCAGTCTTTCTCGGGCAAAGACCTTGCGCCTATTTAGGTGGAATGTCCAATTCGCTCCCATTGTTCAACAGTGGTGTTCAACAGCGGTGACGATCGGCTCCACAGATCGAAAGGACGCCTCATGCGCAAGACCTTTCTCTTAACGCGACAACCGACCTGTGTGCGATGAATTAACGGCTTCTTCCGAAGACGGCACTGCTAATAGGGTGTAGACTCCAACCATCGGCGACAATCTAGTCCTCAGGCGTCGCCGGCCGAGAGAGCCTAACGAATTGCTCCCGCCTGATCATCAGGGAAGAGCGATCCATGTCCCGTTTCAAGCAAATGCGTGCTGTTGACGATGAAGCAACGCTGAATCTCCTTCAGCGGTCCTTCGATGATTTCTGCCGGGACGCTAGCATTGGTTCAAGGCCGCGTGACCTACCGCTCGCCCACATGGCAGCGATAAAGACCAACCCGAAGAGAGCCAGCACCGCGACGGCGCTCAAGACGATCACGCGCCGTGCCGGCTCCGGGTCGCGGTAGTCGGGGGATTGCTCGCGGCCGGCGGGCATAGTCAAGGATCGGGGCAGTGCGTGCTGTGGGAGTTATCGCGTTACCGACGTGGCATGTGTCCTGACCGCTTCGTGGCGGAGGTCAGCACCATGATGATCCAGCAACTGGAATGTCCGCTTTATGCCAAAAGCGGATATTGGCTGCACGCTGGTTCTGTAAGCTCGATCTCGAAGACGAGATCCCGCATCACCCGACGCTCTCGGCCAATCGCCCGGTAGACCGATTGGCACGAGAACTTGAGCTGTTTTGCGATGACTGTCGGCCCCACGCCTTTATTGGGTAAGCGGTTGACGACTTCAATGTCAACAAGCCGCTTTCCGCCGGTCTTGCACTCACCATAAGAATGTAATCCGAGATGCGGTGTGGCTCTCAGCTAGAAAATCGCCTTAGTCGGCAGCGACAGATCCGCACGCCGTTGGGGCCGAGAACACGCCATTCCAGACATTATGGACTTTGATATCACACGACATTCGACAGCGTTCGGGGCCTCCCTCTTCGACCGCCGAAAGATCGACGCCACGCAAAAACGAAAACGTGATTGGTTTTTAAGTGCAGGGACCGCCCAAGTCCATTTCAGAGATCGGTGCAACGGGCACCTTTCCCTCGCACGAGAGGTTACTGAAATGTGGACGAAACTATTTGCGGTTGGTGTGCTGGCGGCTGCGCTTGGTATTGCCCCCGCGATGGCGCAAGAGGCTCCGAGTGAGCAGCAGCCCCCGGCTGCAACGGATAGCGAAGGACAGCCGCCCCCGGCTGCGACCGAAAGCTATCAGCCAGAGGCACAAAGCTCAGAGATGGGCGACCTAACCGGATGGCCCGTTTATAGCTCTGATGGTGCGAAACTTGGTGAAGTGACCAGTGTCAAACAAGGTGCCGACGGAATTGTCGAAGCCATTCATACCGACATCGGTGGGTTCCTCGGCATAGGCGCGAAGACGGTGGAGATCAGCGCGGACCAATTCTCGAAAGGTGATAACCGCCTTGACCTTTCGATGACCGCCGATGAAGCGAATGAATTGCCGGAGGCAGCTAAGCAATAGGCCTGTCTCTCCCATCGGAAACGATCAGGCCGCGCGTTGGCGCGGCCTGATTGTGATTGGGGCGCGAATTCGGCCGAATGGCGGCCTGAAACGCCATGCGCTAGCGCGCGGGGGGTGGGCCATAGAGTTTGACCGCACCTGCGATGTCACCCGCCTGCAGACCAGTGCGCGACTCATCGTACTTGAAGTGCATGAGCTGGCTGCGTTGTTCGGGATGATCAAGCCCGAGCGCGTGGCCGATTTCATGCATGAATGTGAAGCGTAAGTCGTACGCGTCGAGATTACCGTCGAAGCCAATTTTCCAGGCCTTGAGAGGATTCAAACAGATCGACGCGCGCTTGATGGAGTGTACGGTCGCATTACGCGCTTTTGGGTCACCGAGCGGCTTTTCCAAGCCGCCGAGGCCACGGGCGGTCAGCGATCTCCGAATGACGCCCTCAGTAGGCCAGATATTGGCAAATGCTCGACCTCTCGGCTCACCTTGTACTCCGATGAGAATGTTTGCGCGATGCTTATCCGCTGTCTCGTAGAAACGGACGTTGGCAACGCGCTCCCAGGCCCGCAAGGCAATTTTCAGTTCGGCCCTGATCCGCCGCGGGTTGATGCCCAAAGTTCGCGCATGCCGGTTCAACGGCTCAAGCCTGCGACAGTTTCGAGCATCTGGAAATGAGCGACCTTCCTCAGAGATCGCATAACTAATTGCTGCGCCGGCACCCAGTTGCGGTCGACCCCACTTGACGATTGCACCGTCAAGCTTCAGCAGCCGGTAGGACTCTGCCGCTACCACCGGCAACAGCATTACCGGAGACAACAAAACGATGACGGCAATGATCACCCCCCGAAACACCGAACTCCCCCATCGCAAACAGCTTTGCTTATCGCGCCGGAGGTAAGCCACCGAAATCGGCCACAATGGGGCGATGGATGCTTGCACAGAGAACTTAGCGTGCAGACCCCGCTATTTATCCCGATCTATAGAGGGCCCAAGAGCTTCCGGACGCCGGGCTACTCAATGAGAGCGCTTCTGCGCCGGTGAGGGTCGTTCAGTCGACGCGCAACATATGTTGATTGGCTTTGTCTGTACGAGAGTTTATGGTGTAATTTACACTAGTAATGCGTAACGGGGGCCGTTGTTACGGGTCTGCCCCTCGAGCCCCCCGCGTTCAGCCACTCCCCCGTCGTTGACGCGGCGTGGCAACGGCCTTTCGGCCACTTGGCATCATGCCATCTCTCCTGATGTCCTCGACAATGCGAATTACTGGACGCAAGCCCTCGCGG
>CAYOPW010000116.1:0-2963 GCA_964405975.1 uncultured Hyphomicrobium sp. | reverse complement strand
CAAGCATTACGACCACTAAGACAGGTGCAATGCCTAAGTTCCGTCGCGTTGCAGACCTTTCAGATCAATCCCAGATGGCTCTGGCCAGCAGTGTGCCTTGCGCTCATTGCAATGGATGCATTTCAGTCGTCGCGCGATTGAAAGCAGCGGCGTCTTCATACGGGTTGATATGGGTTCGTCCCGATGCGTTGGGTGCCAGTTTTGGTCAGCCGGGGATCACCTCTCGAATTTCACGACCTCGCCCGTGCAGTGCACCTCTCCCTCCTTCAGCTTCAGCTTGCCCAGAGGTCCCCTTCCCAAGTTTCTGGGATCTAGCGCGTCGTCCGCAATGTCAGGATGTTCTCGCCTAAGGTATTCAAGCGCCGCATTCGCATCGGTGGCGGCTACATAGTAGTGATAGTTCTGCCAGATAAACTCCCAGACTGTCAGCATGTCTGCCTCGATGCTCATCAAATACTGGAAACTATATGAGCCACTGCACGGCCCCTTCTTTATCTCAATCCCATAGGGCTCTGGCCAGCAGTGGGTCTTGCGCTCGTCGCAATGTGTGCATTCTCACGCACAGCCATACCGAGACGCAGAGCAGCCAAGGGTTTGAGGTCGAAGCACCTGCGGTATCGGATCCTAAGATTTAATCGGAGGAATAGGGCCATGTTCTTCGTTCAACTTACAGAATATTCAACTAACAAGAGTGTTTGGATTAACTTGGATCAAGTAGCGCGCATAACCTGCGAGAACCAATGGACGGAGTTGGTTCTCGCCCATCATGGAGTGGGGGGACACCGTGTAGTTTTTGACATGCTGGAAAGTCCAGAAGAGATATTTAGCAAAGCACCTACCAGAAAAGCCTAGGATTGCGTCTTCATCTCAATCCCATAGGGCTCTGGCCAGCAGTGCGCCTTGCGCTGATTGCAATGCGTGCACTTGAGCCGCCGAGCGATTGAAAGCAGCGGCGTCTTCAAATCTAAACGATGCTGTTGACCGAATTCGCGCAGCTCGGCGTTAGAGACCATGACGCGTGCGCGCTCGATGCACTGACGCAACCAATCATCAGAGCACAAAGGCGCCGTGACCAGCGGCGCCAGTGTGAGTGGCCATTTCAGGGTCGTCTTCGAGTGGGGCATTTCCTCCCTACGACTCAAATTATACACCCGTTGCACGCTCAGATGACGCGAGTTCAAGCGCGGCAAAACGACTTAGTGCGATAAAGCGCTCGATAAGTCTGCGCGTTGGCAAGACCCCCGCGGGATGTCCGCTTTTGGGGTAAATCGGACATACTTGGCGAACGCTCGAATGTCTGCTTCTGAACCAAAGCGGACATTCGGCGCGCTACTGGCTTGGTAACCGCTTGCAGTAGCGATAACCAGCATTTGATTTCTTCGCCGCTCCTTTGTTCCACAAAGGGGCGGGCATGTTTCGGCGGCATGCCGATTACCGCCTACGTCGCCAACAGTGCTGCACGCTCGTAATGGGTGCCGGAGCTTGCGCGATCTTCTGCTCCAGACATTCGCAAACCATGCAAGCACTCAATCGGCACTCTTAAATCGGCAAGTCTCAAATTGAGTAGAAGTTAATGCAATCCCGATTTTCGATCATCGATGCGCACGGTCGCGCGTTCAAGACACTTACAAAGATTTGCAACGTACAACACAGCAATGCTGAAGCGAACGCATCGTTCGCATTAGGCCGGTAACGCAATCATACGCTTTAGTCGAATATCGGTGCTTTTTGCGACATCCTTCGTTGAACAACAACACTCCGGGCGTTACCATTTTGCACGACATCGCCCTTGTATGGCGACGCCACCGTTAAGACCAAAGCTGGGGTGGAAATTAGTTCTGATGGGCTTGTTGCGTGAGTTGTGTGTGTCAATTGCCGTGTGTCTTCTCATTTTGCCGGTTGTTTGGCCGGTGCCTACTGAGCCACCCGAGTTGATGACACCAACAGACATCACAGGCTCGGCATTGCACGAACTCGAAACGGGCTCCAATTACCAACCAACCGAGCTATCGGTCATTACTCTAGTCAACCATCGGACGGTTCGGCGGAAGGGTCATCCAGTGGCGGATGCTGCCCTCAATGGGGCGACTGAAACGCGAGCGCTCGAGGATACAGCGCAGGATGCGCCCGGCCTAGAATTGGAACAACCTGAGACAGCGTTCCGTTCCCAACCAATTGAGCTATCGGTCATCGTGCCGCCTAACGACGAGACCTCTAAGCCCCGGGGTCACCAGGCGGCCGATGCTGCCCTCATGGCAGCGGTTGAAGTAGGGACGCCTGAGGGAATGGCGCAGGCAGCGCCACTCAAGCCGCCTGCACCGACGTTGTTTGCAGACATCAATTTGACGACGCAACGACTAACGGTATCCGACAAGTCTGGCGTGCTGCACACGTGGAAGATTTCGTCAGCGCGCGGCGGGTATGTCACGCCGGTCGGAGTCTACAAGGCGCAGTGGACTTCGCGCATGCATTATTCGAGGCAATACTACAACTCGCCCATGCCCTACTCGGTGTTCTTCCACAGAGGCTATGCCGTACATGGGACGAGCGCAGTGGGGCGACTTGGTCGTCCCGCGTCGCACGGATGCGTGCGGCTGCGCACTTCGAACGCAAAGAAGTTTTACAGCCTCGTGCACAAGCATGGGAAAGGACTGACCAAGATCACGGTTCGTGGCACGCGGCCAGCTTCACCCAAGGTGGCACGCGACACTCGGCCCCGCCGCCGCTATCGGGTTCGGAAACGGGCGCGGCGGCGCACCTACCAGACAGTCGGACTTTTTTCTGCTTACAGCTACCCGCAACCGCGCCGGCGCCGCTATCGCCGCCGTCGGTACAGTGGATACTAGGCCCCTCCCCATCTACCTGATTCTGGAGCGCGTGCTGCGCTACGTCCGCTTTCGGGGGTAAAGCTGACATCGCTGGCGCAAGCTTAAATGTCTGCTTCTGACCCAAAGCGGACATTC
>CAYOPW010000115.1:0-2983 GCA_964405975.1 uncultured Hyphomicrobium sp. | reverse complement strand
GAGGGTCGCGACAAATTTGGGCAATAAAAAAGGCGGCCTGCTCAAGGCCGCCTAAACTTCAATCCCAACTGGTAGCGAACTCTAGCCCTTCGGCGTGTACCAGATAGGCGACGTGTAAGCGCGTTCCTGGGTCGACACCGGTGCACCTTCGGGAATGTCGATGCCAAAGCGGAACGCGTCATAGGTCGACCAACGTGGTGTGGGAATTTCAATCACACGCGCATAATAGAATGCTTTCTGTGCCGGGTTGAAATCCGGATCAGTCCACACCGCGCCCAACTCGGATGCGCCAATGGTGTTAGTAAAGTTGGCCTTCTGCGCATCCACCGTATTGCCAACGGGCGGCACCTTGCCGTTTGGGCCCGGCTTGCGGTCTCCAGACCACGCAACATCATAGACGTTTTCTTGCGTTTTGCCGTCCTTATCGAGCCATCCCTTGATAATCTGGATGCGATCGAGATTTGCGCCAACAGGATCCCGCAACGCATAGACCATGAAACTCGGCGCATCGGCATCGTCAGGCTTTGCGGCCAAGTCTCCGCCCATCGGCACGCCTTTCGTATACCCGGCAAAGGCCGGTGTGCGGCTGTTCAGATCCTCGTCGGTGTAGTTCCAGCCACCAAAGAAGCGCACAGCCATGCGGCTACCCGTCGTGCCGTAAACCTCCTTGCGCTCCATAGCGTCGAAAATGGAGTCACGCGTGTTCTCCGGTGCCCACACGGCTGCAAGCCCTGAAGAGACCTGTTGCCACCCATAGATCGTGCCAACATCCGTCTCCATGAAGGGATGGCTCATGCGCTCCGGACTTGGTTCGGCACCGGAATGCTTCCCGAAGAAATTATCTTCCTGGGCCGTGGCCAGCGAGGTGTGGCTGTCGGTCGAACCGATCATGCCAAATTTGTAAGGGTTCGTGCCCAGACGCTCTTCAAGAACCAGGCCGCGCTTGAGAGCCTCGCGCGCGTATTCCCCAGCGAGCATGTCGTCCGTCTTAGCTTGGGAGGCATCAAGATTGCCGATATCCCAGGTCTCATAGTTTGCAAACTCATCCTCCGGCGAAAGATAGGGATGCGCTTCACCATCACCCTTGATCTGGGTGGCCTCGTAAAGAGGCTCCCAATTTGCACGCTGGGTTACATACGTGCCATCAAGTTTGCGGCCGGTGAACTGGGTGTCGATCGGAAACATCACGCCGTTCGACAGATTGCCGTTATGGGCAATTGCAAGTACGTCACCGCCGGTCTTGTCCTCAAAGGTGGTCAGCCATTTATAGAGGTCAAGCGGATCGGTGCTGCCTTGCGGCGCCACGGTGGTGTAAGGAACCATTTGCAGCGCCTTATCGGCATTGTCGCGGTAGATGACGACGCGGTGGAGATTGTTGCCCTTATCGAGGGATGTCCATTCATAGCCGATGAAGGCTGTGAACTGCCCGGGTTCATTATACTCTTCCGCGGCCTCGACCGTTTGTTTCCAAGCCGACTTGTATGGCCTGGAGTCAGGCGTGTACATCAGGGCTTCAGGAAAGTTGCCTTGCGAGAACAAGCCGATGAGCTCGAGTGCAACGTCGACGCCCTCCCCAGCCTGAATGCGGTCATACCACTCCTTACCTTTGGGGTCAGAAAGGATGTGTGGCGCGCCGGCAAAAAGATCGGGGAAGAAGCCCATGTTGTCGGAGTGGTCGGCAACGACGAGAAAGTCGAGCGGCCGCGACAGCTTCACCGGCAAGCCCGTCGATGACGTCACTTCATCACCGCGCGCAAACTGATAGGCCTCGCGAACCCCGAGGCGGTTGCCAAACGCGCCGGCATCCATCGACATGGCAGTGTGGAGATGCGTGTCACCCCACAGCGGCCGGCTCGGAAACCCTCGCCGGGCGTACGGTGAATAGGTCTTGCCGGTATAGGCCGTGGATAGCGATTTCTCACCGTCAGGCGGTGGCGGTATTTGAGCAACCGCTTTCGGCGCGGCAAACGCAAGGACCACGCAGGCGCAGAGCAAAATTGGGCCATTTGAAGCCATAACAAACCTCCATACCGCCGATCCGCCAGCATGTTGGCGCTAGAACTCGAGATCAGCAATCAGACGTAAGTCGTAAAGGCTCCATCGATTGGCCATCGCCCCGAATGCGCACCGTCTGCGCTCGTCACGCATTTGCATTGTGACCGGCTGCGATCACGCCGTGTGAGTGTGTTAAGACTCTCGCTAGCGGCGTGAGAGCGCGAGTGCGGCCCCGGCACCGAGAAAAATGACACTCGTCAGTTTATTGCGAAGAGTTCTATAGCGGCTGATAAGTGCGCGTGCGCGCGCGGCAAGTAGGGCCCATGCACAATCTCCCAACGCTAAAACGCTAAGAAAAATTGCACTTACCAGGAAGAATTGAGCGCCGATGCTAAGGCCAGCGTCAGCATGAACGAACTGCGGAAGAAATGCAGAATTAAAAAGGAGCGTCTTTGGATTGACGAGCGCAACGCCAAAACCTCCCCAGAACATAACGTCCCCGGGGCTCTGATCGGCTCCAATCGTCAAAAGATCGTCTGCGGGAGCGTTCCACGCGCGCAGGCCCAAAAACAGCAGATAGGCGACCCCTGCCCATCGCAGCCACTCCAATATGGCGGCCACGGCATCAATCAAGGCGCTAAGTCCGATGACGAGTACGATGAGCTGCGCGGCCACTCCCAAAGTTGTGCCAGCCACGGTAAGGAGCCCGAAGCGCGCGCCTCGACTAAGGCTGGTGGCGACGATCATCGCAACATTGGGGCCCGGAATCGCGACCAGCAGCGCTGTGGCTCCAATGAGTGCGAGAAAAATTTCCATATCTATCGCACGCCGTTTGAAGATGCTTTCCCGCTAGTTCAGCCAGGCATGCCTTAGCGTTCTGCATCGATGAGGGAGATTGAAGACCTCTAGTCCGCCGATTAACCGATTGGCGTAAGCGTTGACGATTAGCCTCATATCATCAGCATATCGACGAGCCGATGGTAACGCA
>CAYOPW010000114.1:0-3017 GCA_964405975.1 uncultured Hyphomicrobium sp. | reverse complement strand
ATGGACGAAGCCGCCTACAAGACGCTCGTCGGCTAAAGGAAGATTGGGATGGCCGACCAACGATATGAGCCTTACGACTTTGCCAACCGCCGGCATATCGGACCCTCGCCTGAAGAAATGGCGGAGATGCTTCGGGTCGTCGGCGCCAAGAGCCTCGAACATCTCGTTGAGGAGACACTGCCAACGGGGATCAGACAGGCGGAACCACTGGACTTTGGCAGCCCACTGTCGGAACGCGGTGCGCTCGACAATCTGCGCGATATCGCCAACAAGAATCGCGTCCTGACCTCACTCATCGGCCAGGGCTATCACGGCACGATCATGCCACCGGCGATCCAGCGCAACATTCTCGAGAACCCAGCATGGTATACCGCCTACACGCCCTATCAGCCGGAGATCAGCCAGGGCCGACTCGAAGCGCTGCTCAATTTTCAGACGCTTGTTTGCGACTTGACCGGCCTCGACATTGCCAACGCATCTTTGCTGGATGAAGCGACCGCGGCGGCCGAAGCCATGACAATGGCGCATCGCGTCACGAAGTCAAAGGCGGTCACGTTTTTCGTCGATCAGAATTGTCTGCCGCAGACGATCGCTGTCATGAAAACCCGCGCGGAACCGCTAAGCTGGACAATCATCGTTGGCGACCCATTTACAGAACTTAAGCCGGAGAAAGTGTTCGGGGCCCTCTTCCAGTATCCGGGCGTCTCGGGCACGTTTCACGACTACTCTTCCGTCATTGCGAAGCTTCACGCCGTTAGGGCTCTGGCGATTGTCGCGGCCGACCCCATGGCCTTGACGCTACTGAAACCTCCGGGCGAGATGGGCGCCGACATCGCGGTCGGCTCGATGCAAAGGTTCGGCATGCCGATGGGTTATGGCGGACCGCATGCCGCCTACATCGCGGCCAAGGATGCCTACAAGCGAGCACTTCCCGGGCGGCTCGTAGGCGTTTCAATCGACGTTCGGGGCAATCGCGCCTATCGCCTCGCGCTACAAACTCGCGAGCAGCACATCCGTCGCGAGGGTGCCACGTCGAACATCTGCACGGCTCAGGTTCTGCCCGCGGTCATCGCCTCCATGTACGCGGTGTTCCACGGACCCAAGGGGTTAAAGGCTATCGCCGAGCGCGTGCACCGCAAGGCGGCGCGACTCGCCGACGGGCTCGCATCGCTCGGCTTCAAGATGCACCCTGAGGCTTACTTCGACACGATCACTGTCGAGGTCGGCCCCTATCAAGGGCTGATCATGAAGAACGCCGTCGACAATGGAATCAATCTGCGCAAAGTCGGGGGCGACCGCATAGGAATAACAGTCGACGAGCGCACACGGCCGGCAACGCTGGAAGCTGTCTGGCGCGCATTCGGCGGTTACGATCTGCGCTACAAGGACGACTATCCCGTCTACCGCCTCCCCAAACCGCTCTTGCGTCGATCGACGTATCTGACCCACCCGGTGTTCCATATGAACCGGGCCGAAAGCGAGATGACGCGCTATATGCGCCGGTTGGCAGATCGCGACCTTGCACTCGACCGGGCGATGATCCCACTGGGCTCCTGCACGATGAAGCTCAATGCCACGGCGGAAATGCTCCCCATCACCTGGCCGGAGTTCTCAGAACTTCACCCCTTCGCGCCCGCCGATCAGGCGCTCGGTTATGCGGAGATGATTGAGGACCTCTCAAATAAGCTCTGCCAGATAACGGGCTATGCCGCGATCTCGATGCAGCCCAACTCAGGCGCTCAGGGAGAGTACGCAGGCCTGCTTGCCATTCGCGCTTACCACACGAGTCGCGGGCAAGCGCACAGGGACGTCTGCCTGATCCCTTCCTCAGCGCACGGAACCAATCCCGCATCGGCAACGATGTGCGGCTTGAAAGTCGAGGTGGTCGGGACGGACGCGGAAGGCAACATCGACGTTGAGGATTTTCGAGCCAAGGCGGAGGCAAACGCGAAAAGGCTTGCGGCGTGCATGATCACATACCCGTCGACCCACGGCGTGTTTGAGGAGACGGTCAAGGAGATTTGCAACATTACGCACGCGAACGGTGGTCAGGTCTATCTCGACGGCGCCAATCTCAATGCCCTGGTGGGGCTTGCGAGACCGGGCGACATGGGTGCTGACGTCAGTCATATCAATTTGCACAAAACGTTTTGTATCCCTCACGGTGGCGGGGGACCGGGTATGGGACCGATCGGCGTCAAGTCACACCTTGTCCAATTCCTGCCGGGCAATCCCGAGACGGGTGGCGAGCGCGCAGTTTCCGCAGCGCCATTTGGGTCGACGTCAATCCTTGCGATCTCGTGGAGCTATTGTCTGATGATGGGGGGCGAGGGCCTGGCGCAAGCGACGCGCGTTGCCATCCTCAATGCCAACTACATCGCCGAGCGGCTGAAGGGCGCCTACGAGGTGCTCTACACGGGCAGGAATGGCCGCGTTGCGCACGAATGCATCATCGACACGCGCCCGCTAAACGAGCGCGCCGGTGTCACGGTCGATGATATCGCAAAGCGGCTCATCGACTGTGGTTTTCATCCGCCGACGATGAGCTGGCCGGTGATGGGCACATTTATGATTGAGCCCACCGAGTCGGAGACCAAGGCGGAACTCGATCGATTCTGCGATGCGATGCTCGCGATCCGCGAAGAGGCGCGCGCCATTGAGGACGGTCGCGCAGACAAGGAAAACAACGCCTTGAAGAACGCGCCGCATACAGTTGAGGATCTCGTCGGTGAGTGGAACCGCCCCTACTCTCGCAACGCGGCGTGTTTCCCAGCGGGTGCTTTCCGGGTCGACAAGTATTGGCCGCCCGTCAATCGCGTCGACAACGTCTACGGGGACCGCAATTTGGCGTGCACCTGCCCGCCGCTGGACACGTATGTGAAGGCAGCCGAATGAGTTCGTCGCCAGGTCAGTAATTGAGCCTCCCAACTTTGCGGTAGGTCAGCCGGCCAATGTCCGCTTTTGGCACTTAGCGGACATAACGTAATTGGCGAAAAGGCGATTCTAAAGTCGCAATG
>CAYOPW010000113.1:0-3035 GCA_964405975.1 uncultured Hyphomicrobium sp. | reverse complement strand
CCTCATCGCCGCCCTCGCCGTGGGCACGATCGCTCTTTCCACCGCCCAGGCCGGCGCCGTCAGCGCCAGCGTCCGGGCCAACTGTGCCGGTGACTACCTCTCCTACTGCAGCCAGCATCCCGTTGGCAGCGCTGGTGTCAGAAAGTGCATGCGCGCCAACGGCCACCGGCTGTCAAAGCGCTGCGTGCGGGCTCTTGTCTCCTCGGGAATGGTTTCCAAGAGAGAGACGTCGCGCCGTTCGGCTCGCCGTTAATTACCGGCGGCACGAAGCCGTAATCGCTCCGCGCAGCGATGACGGGACCGGCGGGGCTGGCGCATAGTGCTGGCAGAGCGCACCGATCCGGCCGCCCTCCTTCTCCGCTCCAGGCAGGCAGTAAAGACCACTGCCATCGCCCTGGGGGGTGAAGCGCACGCCGCGGGTGCCGTCCTTGGTGCTATCGAGCGTACCCGCCAAGTAATTCAGCACGTGAATACGCGCCGTTCCTTTTGGGCCCTTCAAGCGCCGCGGCCGGAAGTGCGTATCGGTGACAGGGATGGCTTCCACCGCACGCAGGACCAGTCGGCCGTCCGAACTTTTGCGTAAGTGCACGCGCGCCATCAGACCGTAGTCACGGCAAATGCCCTTCTGCGTCATATTGGCGGTGCCGTGGTGCAGAAAATTCCCCAGCCCATAAAAGATCAATGAGTCTCCGGCGAGTTCCACGCCGCGCACGACGTGCGCGTGATGGCCGACGATGAGATCGATCCCATCGCGCTGGGCGGCTTTGCGGCGCCAATCAGCAAACTGGCGGGAGTCCGTGCGCACCTGGCCTTCGATGCCGTAGTGTATGGATAGAATGCGATAGTCGCCCGGCGTCGCCACCAGCCTTTTGCGGATCTGCGCAAAATCATCGTCGAACCGGTAAGCAATCTGGCCCGGCTTGGCTGGCCCGGCGCGATGGCGCTCCAGGTTGTTTGTGACGATGCCTATGGATGCAAACGCGATTTCGGAATTCTTGACCTTGACCGCCTTCGGCCGCCCGGCCTCATCACGGTTCATGCCGACCCCCGTCGCCACCGCCAAATTCTCATCCTCCAGCGCGCGAACGTGCTTCAGCGTTTCTTTCAGTCCGGGGACGCCGTAGTCCATGGAGTGATTGTTGGCGAGCGAGAGCAGATTGAAGCCGCTTGTTACGAGGTGGCGCAGGCCCGCGGGATGAGTGCGAAAATTATACGGGCCCCGTTGTCCCTTGGTGTCGCGGCGCAGATCGTTGCGGTCGGTGATAACTGTCTCCACGTTCATGAAGTTGAGATCACCGTTGACGTCCTTGGCGATCAGCTCCGTCGTTTGATCCCAGGTCTGGAAGCCGAATTTGCGCACGCCGCGCGCTTCGACCCTCTGATTGTTCCGATTGAGTCCGACATCGCCGACGAGGACGATTGTCACCTCGTCGCCTTCGGCGGCTATTGTGGTGTTCGCCAGGGTAACGCAGGTCAGCGCCACGGCCATGGGGGCAATAGCGAGGAGGAGGGATCGCAAGAGGTCCTTCATGCGAGCTATCTGGCCGTCAAACTTAGGCGCTGGCGCGGCAGCGCGCCCGCCAATTCCCGGGGCCCTTCAGGAAGCATATCAACTATGGGCTGCTGGCCCGTCTTTAAGACGCTGTGCGCCGGCCCGTTCCCATGTAAACTCTAATGCAATTCGGCGACTCAGCCCCGAAAGGAATCGCAATGGCCTTTGACGACGTGAAAGCAGAGCTCGGTATCTTGATGACTCGCATGCAGAACGAGCCTGAGGATCGCCACGAGCTCTACTTGCAGCTGATGGAGAAGCTAAACGAGCTCAAGGCATTTGGCATGCCGCTACCAGAAGATCTCGTCGCGATGGAAAAGGCGCTGGAGGCCGAATTCGCCGCCGATAAGAAAGGCGGGTGAGCCCCTTTTACGAATGGTTCGCCTTTAGCTCAAACGCGCGGTGAATTCTTCGCCGCGGGTTGAGGCCGCCAAGGCCTGCGTGAATTTTCCGTCAAGCCGATTGCTGCCATCTTCTGCGCGCGCTTTTGTTCGCCCATACAGGCTGAAGTGATGTTGCCGACAAACAAGCGGGCCGCATTCTCCCAGCTAAAATCGGCTGCCCTGGCGCGCACGCGCTCGCGGTTGAGCTTGTGTGCGGCAAGCGCGGCTGCGCGTAAGTCCTCCGACAGCACGCCGGTCTCGCCAGGCCTCACGATGTCTATTGGCCCTGTTGCAGGAAAGGCAGCAATAGGCAGGCCCGATGCCATGGCTTCGAGCAGAACCATCCCAAACGTGTCGGTCCGGCTGGGGAAGACAAAGACGTCGGCGGAGGCATAACACTCCGCCAGCTCTTCGCCCGTCTTCTTGCCGGTGAAGAGCACGTCAGGGTAGCGCACGCAAAGTTCGGCCAGATCGGGCCCGGCGCCCACGACGACCTTGCGCCCAGGCAGATCGAGCTTGAGGAAGGACTCGATGCTCTTTTCTGTCGCAATGCGACCGACATAGAGAAAAACGGACCCTTGGCCGAAGTGGCGCACCGGGCGGGGATGGAAAAGATTGATATCCACCCCGCGCGTCCATGGCATCACGCGCTCAAAGCCTTGCTGTGCCAATTCGCGTCCGAGGCTTGGTGTTGCAACCATGAGGCCACGTCCGGCGTTATGAAAACGGCGCAGGATGGCCCTTGTCCAGCGGGTGGGGAATTTGAAACGCCGCTCCAGGTACTCAGGGAACCGCGTATGAAAACTCGTGGTGAAAGGAAGGGAGCGGCTGCGGCAATACCGACGCGCCATCCATCCGATCGGACCCTCTGTTGCGATGTGCACGGCGTCCGGTTTCAGTGCTTCAAAGCGCTGCGCCAGATGCCGCCAGCCAGGGACGGCTAGGCGAATTTCGGGATACGTTGGGCAGGCAACGGTGTGGAACTCATTTGGCGCCAGTATGGACAGCTCGATACGAAGCTTTTGCAGCTCTTGGGCCAGACGCTCATATGTGCGCACCACCCCATTCACCTGAGGGTGCCAAGCGTCCGTCGCTACCAG
>CAYOPW010000112.1:0-3272 GCA_964405975.1 uncultured Hyphomicrobium sp. | reverse complement strand
GGTAGGCCCGGATGGGATCGAACCATCGACACCCTGATTAAAAGTCAGGTGCTCTACCACTGAGCTACGGGCCCCTATGACGGGCAAACGGCCGGTCAGCCGGGCGCTTATACCCGATTGCGCCACCACAGCCAACCGGCTGGCGTTGCCGCTGGCAAGGGGCCAGAGGCGGTCGCCGAAGTAGCGAGCACCAATAAAATCAACAGGGCGGGAAATCAGGTCCCTTGCAAACCGGGATGGGATTTTGGGCTTCGGCCAGGCTCAGACTAGGCCAATGGAGGCGTTGCCCATGCAGGAACTGTGGAAAGCATATCGAGGTGGCTTGCGCTGGTGCCCCGTCATCGAGAGATTCAGCTCTTGGCCTCAAAGCGTCTTGAGCGGTGCACGAGTGGTGTCGCCCGCGCGGGTAAAGCCTGTCTATGTAAGCTGAGGTGCTAAGCAGTAGCACAATGGAGGGACACCAATGATCACGAAGGAACAATGGGAACAACGCTTCATTGGTGCCTACATGGCGCTTGCCGATTGCGACGAAGCAGAGGCCGAGGAAGCCCTGCAAGAGGGCGTGAGCCTTGAGAGTCTCAACACTGATGACGATTGCCCGGTCGCAACTGCTCGCGAGCTTTGGGATGATGCCGAAGAGGTGGTAGAGGCGGCGGAATAGGCGCGGGCCCCTATCGAGCCTTATGTGAGCGCCTGCGTCATGCCGGGCGATGCAGGTGCCGTCACATCAGCGATGCGCGGAAGGTTGCACGAATGAGAATAGGCGCGCGCCTTAGTGTGCGCCGCGGAGTTCGACCCTGCGATCGAGTTGCCAGAGTTCATCGCGCCCATACTTCGTTCGATCGACGGCGGAGAAGGGTTCAAGCTCACCCTTCGGAATCATTTCCAACTGCCCCTCGTAGCCGCCATCGCGCAGGAAACGCTCTATTGTATCCAAGCGTTGCTTGGATAGATCCAAATTGTACTCATGTGTCCCGCGTTCGTCGGCGTGGCCGGTCAGTGTAACGGCGCTGAATTCCTTGAGCTGCAGGTACTCCAAAAGAAGCGCGGCGGCGCGGCGGCCTTTTGGCGTCAGCGTGGCCTCATCATAGACAAAAGTCAGGGGGACAGGAATCGATGCTGCGTGCTCAGCTACGGCGGGCACGACCGCTGCAGTGCCGCCTTGCGCCCTTGCGTGAAGTTGGGGGCCAGTGCTGGAGGGGGCATCGTGTCCATGTTCGGCGACGCTAGCGCCGGCGGGATGGTTCTCAGAACCGCCATTGGCACTGTGCTGATTTGCTTGTCTTCCCTTAGATTCCTCACGGGCTGCGTTTACCAATCCCTCAAAGCGCCTCATCACCGCTGTCGCTGGGTTAGGCAAGGTGCCGTCGGCGTTCGCATGTTGTTTTTCGCCGGGCATTTTTGATGCCAAGGTTGGGGGCGGGGTTCCCGCTAGCGCGGTTTGTGCACCGGCGCGGAAACTGATCTGAGGGTCGGCTTGCGCAAATCTGTGCTCGGTGACGAGAACCCAATCCCCGTTGGCGTCCGCTTTTACCGTTGCAACAGGCTTGCCGTTCTCCATAAGGGTCAGAGTTTGGTAGGGCGTGGTGCGTCCAGCAAACACAGACGGTCCATCTCGTGAAATTCGCGTGACGTCGAGCTGTGTCGCGGGAGCTTCTCCTTGCGCGGCATGCTCAACTGTAGCGTTGGACGTCTTTGCCGTTCGCGTTGATGGGCCATCAGCCGGGCCCGAAGGCGTTGAGTCCGGCATGGGTGACCGGTCTATCGTCGTCCTGCGAAGATCGTTAAGGAGCCGCGGCAAATGTGCGGTACCGAAGTACATTGCTGTCCCGGCGAGAAGCATTGCGGCGATCACGATGCACGTGCGAACCATTTAAGATAGCCTTGAGCAGTCCAAAAAGTGTGCGAAGCAATCTCACCCTCATCAATCGCCAAGCGTACTGCAAGGCAGTCGCCAGAGCAGGGTTAAGACGCTAGGAATTGCAGGCGCGGCATGCCCGCTATTGGCACGTCGCGCCGCGGCTTGCTTGGCGGCAAGACGACCGTTTTTGCAGGAAGAAACCGCACCGGGCATTCGATATTGCTTAAGCCGCTTTCGAGCCAAAGCGGACCAGGGGTCGAGCACCGATTGCTCATGCGCGTTCAGCCATTGTGGGGTCAGCGTGCTTGGATTTCTCGTACTAGCCGACAGTGACCGCATGAAGGTGCGCTTTGGTGCAATAACGAATGAATGAAGTTGAGCCGTTGGAGACTTTGCCGTAAGGCAGTGGAGCCGCCAGATAGGGGAAGCGGTGCAATATGGTGTGAGGCGTGGCGGGCGTGAATGAACTTCAAAATCGACCGGGCAGCACGCGCTGCGGTGACCAGCAAATTCCCGCCGCTGCCGAGATCATTGCCCTGCTGTCCGAGCTAGCTGAAACCGCCTTTGATCCCATAGTGATTCTGGACGCACGGTTTCACGTCGTGCACGTCAATCAGGCGTTTCTGCAGGCTTTCCAGGTGACGATGAGCGAGATGCACGGAAAGTCTTTGTTTGAACTCGGGGATAGGCAATGGGACATACCGGGTCTGCACCATCTGCTTGGTAAGATGCTCTCGCAGCAGCGGGGTGTGGAGGGCTTTCGTGTCGATCACGATTTTAAGGTGCTCGGAAAGCGCAGCTTGCTCATAAACGCCCGAAAGATTGCTGGTTGCGAGCAGCGGTCCGAAATCGTTCTGCTTGCCATTAACGACATCACGGAGCGCGAAGACACCAACCGGTTGTTCGACCAGGTTATAGAAAACTTGCCAGCAATGGTGTTCTTAAAGCGCGCGAGCGACCTGCGTTTTGTGCGGTTCAACCGAGTGGGTGAGCAGCTGCTTGGTTATTCGCGTAACGAGTTCATCGGCAAGACCGATTATGATTTCTTTCCCAAAGAGCAGGCCGACTTCTTCACGGCCGTCGACCGTGAAGTTCTTGCCAGCGACGTGGTGCGGGATATCGCCGAAGAACCAATCCGGACACGCGAGGGGGCAACGCGCTACCTGAGGACGTCCAAGATTGTTCTGCGCGACGCGGAGGGCAAGCCAACGCATCTTCTTGGCGCGTCCCTTGATATTACCGAGCGGAGGGAGGCCGAGGAGCACATCAAGCTTCTCATGCGTGAGCTCGACCATCGCGTCAAAAATGTGCTTGCCCGCATTCCGGTCATTGCTATGTGCACGCGTGAAGGCAGCGGTTCGATGGACGAACTCGTCAAAGCGCTTGAAGGCCGCATTCAGTCCATGGCAAG
>CAYOPW010000111.1:0-3284 GCA_964405975.1 uncultured Hyphomicrobium sp. | reverse complement strand
GTGACCTCAAGGCCAACTTCCTGCTCACGAACTGCGGGCTTTGTCCAAACCTTCATGACTTCCTCCTGTTGAAGTAATGGCGAACCGTTTGTTCGCCTAACTGTTCTGCATATAGCGGCTCCAGCCGATCAACAAAAGTAGCAAATACGTGACCTTATGATAATAATACCTTATCATGGCGATACGTCCATCTGTATCGCCGCTACTCACATTGGCCTTGGGGATCTCATCGTGAACACGGCGAGTAAAGCTTGCGTGAAAATCAGTAAAATCAGGCCATTGGCCTGACGCCGATCAAGGAGATGGTGCTCATCGTCCGATAGCACCGACCTAACGCGCCCGCTACGCGACGGGCCCCATCCACGCAAACTGAAAGTATCAGGAGTTTTCAAATGACCCGTATGCTTTGCCTGGCCGCCGTTCTTGCCGCCGGTCTCGCCCTTCCCGCTCTTGCCAGCGAAATGATGCCACCAATGGGCCCAACGGGGACGCCACAGCAGCCCCCGGAGCAGACCCCTGCCACCGCAAAACCCTTCACGATGATAGATGCGCGTAACCTCCTGATGCAGCGGGGCTACACGAACGTTTCTGAGTTGGTGAAGGATGAAACCGGCAAATGGGTCGGCAGTGCGATGAAGGACGGCAAGACCGTGCCGGTCGCTGTCGACGTTAAGGGTAACGTCAGCAACTAAGTGGTGGCCGGCTTGTTATCTTGATGAGCGCCCGTTGTGAGACGGGTGTTCTCATAAGCTTGGCACCATTCAGTAAGAGGAGAGCTGCGCATGTCTTCGAAGCAGGAGAAAGCAACGGAACATTATGGTGAGACAGAACTCATAAGAAATCACGACCACGACATGATACATGAGCTTAGCAAACGGCTAGATGGTGTTTGGCGTTATGATCAATACATCGCGAATGCCAAAGATGCCCCTCACGTTAAAGCGTTCTGGACTGAGCTTAAAAAGCAAGAGATTAAGAATGTTGAACGATTGAAGGAATTGGTTGGAGAGCATGTGCGCAAGGACTGCTTTTAGGCTGGGTAAACTCTGAACAACTGAGTGAGCCCGTCTTGGCCAATCAATCAGCTCGGTAGCACGGCGCAAATTAGGCGATCAGGCACGGTTCTGAGGCGGCTCGCCCAGAGCCGCCTTCTTGTTGCAAAAGCCTGATTTCGGTTCAGGTGAATGTCCGCTTTGGGTCAAGAGCAGACATTGGAATATGCGTGAGAGATGTCCGCTTTACCCCCGAAAGCGGACATTCGTGGGTCGAGTCCCCGTGGACTTGACTGTCCCCGTTATTAGAAGGATCAGGTAAAGTCTGTCTCGCCACTCGCCGTCGAGAAGCAACGTGCCGAATGGGAGAAGGCCCGTGGGAATGAGGACCCTTTTGAGTTGGAGCTGCCTGGTCTCCACCACGTTGTCGGCGTCGTCCGCATGGGCTGCGGCGGATGCGCCACCGGCAACATCCAAAGCGCACAAGGCAGAGATTACCATTCTCTACGATGCCTTCGGCAAGTCACCGACGATGAAAAAAGACTGGGGGTTTGCCGCGCTCATTGAATACGGCGGCAAGCGCATCCTCTTTGATACCGGCAACAACTCCGACATCTTTGCACAGAACGTGAAGGCCAAGCGCGTCGACCTGACCGACCTCGATTTCGCCGTCGTCTCTCACCGCCATGGTGACCATATGGGTGGGCTAAACCACTTGTTGTCCGTGAATCCGGGTTTGAAGATTTTCGTGCCGCAAGAGAACTTCGGTGTCTTCGGCGCAGCGCTGCCAGGAAGCTTTTACAAACGCAACAATGCCCTCCCGGCGGATATGCGCTACTTCGATGGCAAACCGCCTGAGACGCTGAGATTTGGCAGCGCGTGGCCAGAGGCCAACTTTACATGGGTGACAGAGAACACAGAGGTCGCCCCGGGCTTTCATCTCATCCTGTTGAGGGGCCTATGGGGCGTTGATTTGGAGGTCAAGGAACTCTCGCTTGCGTTTGATACGCCCGATGGCCTGGTTCTCGTGGTCGGGTGTGGTCATCCCAAGATTGAAAAGATCGTTGAGGTCACCAAGACGACACTCAACAAACCGATACATCTTGTCATTGGGGGCCTGCATCTGCTGCCCGCAACAGTCGAGGAGATCCGCCGCATCGCCACCGCTCTGCGAGAGTCCTGGAAGGTCCGCTTTATTGCGCCCGCCCACTGCACCGGCGAACGCGCCTTTGCCATCTTCAAGGAAGCATTCGCCGACCGCTACCTCTACGCAGGTTTGGGAACGACGCTCCAACTGGGACCAACGGTCACCGTCAAGGCTGAAGCGCAAGGGACCGAGATGCCGACGATGGGGGTAGACGATATCCGTAGCTATCGGCGATCCCTTGCCCAAGGGCCTTTGCGCGCTCTGCTTGGGGGCCGAAAGGCGATGCAGCAAAAGCCCCAACCAATGACGAGGCGCAGCCAGCCTGGCTCACCTCAATGAACTTGCGTGTTCTGTCACCGTTGTCCGCTTTGCCCGCGAAAGCGGACGTGCGGTCGAGCGCATCACGAGCTGATTGCCACTCTCTCCGGATGTGTTCCCTGCGGAACAGCTACAGCTGAGCAGTCCGCATCATCGTATCCCCCTCGCGTGAACATTGGGCGGCCCAAGAGTGTGCGGTCCTTATAGCCACGGAGAAGTGGATGATGACAACGAAGATCATGAAGGCCGGCATGGCGAAATCACTGACAAGAACGGTTCCGATGAATCAACCGAATTTCACGTTATCCATTTGGGAACGTCTGTCCAACAAACCAGCCGGAAAATGGGCATTCTCCCGATTGGTTTGCTGGAAAGCGCCTTACTTCGGCAGCATACGCCCCGCGTTCGTAGAACTGCGCCCTGGCTATTGTGAGGTGCACATCAAAAAGCGGCGCGCAGTTCTCAATCACATTGGGACGGTCCACGCTATCGCTATGTGCAATATGGCTGAGCTTGCAGGCGGAACTATTTCTGACGTGACAGTTCCTTCTACCTATCGGTGGATTCCGAAGGGCATGACGGTGGAATACATCAAGAAGGCTGAAACCGACCTGAAAGCGGTGGCGGAAATAAAGCCTATACCGCAGTTTGGTGCGGCGACGGAATTACCGGTCACAGTGAGTGTCATGGATACGGACAATCAGACGGTATTTCGTGCTGTCATCACGATGTGGGTGTCCCCCAAGAAGAGTAGGACAAGCTTATAGACCGTCATTGCGACTTTAGAATCGCCTTTTCGCCAATTACGTTATGTCCGCTAAGTGCCA
>CAYOPW010000110.1:0-3291 GCA_964405975.1 uncultured Hyphomicrobium sp. | reverse complement strand
ATGCGGGCTGCCCGATCGAGGCGTCCGTGAAGACGAAGCACAGCATGGTCGCCATGTCAGGCTGGATCATGCCGGACCCTTTACAGATGCCGTTGAGGGTAATTTGCGTGTCACCAATTTTGGCGGAGCGCGTAGCCAGCTTGGGGTAGGTGTCCGTCGTCATGATGGCCTGCGCCGCCGCTTGCCACCCGTCAGGGACGGCATCTTGTGCGAGCTGGTCCAGAAGATGCGCGAAGCGGCCGGCGTCCATGGGCTCGCCAATGACGCCCGTTGAGGCCAAGAATACCTCGGCTGCCGGGCAGCCGACGGCTTCGGCAGCAGCCTTGGCCGTGACCTCGACCGCCGTGTGACCCTTCATTCCCGTAAAAGCATTGGCGTTCCCGGCGTTCACAACGAGCGCCCGGGCGCAACCGTTCTCAAGTTGCTTGGCGCACCATTCCACAGGGGCGGAACGCGTCTTGGATTGCGTTAGGACGCCGGCCGCCACCGTCCCATGATCAAGGACCGCCAGCAGCAGATCGGTGCGGCCTCTATAGCGAATACCAGCCGCAGCCGTTGCTAATCGGACGCCCGCAATCGGTGGAACGTCGGGAAGCTCTTTGGGAGCAAACGGCGAGACAAAAGTGGTTTTGCCCATGGCAGGTCTCCACAAAGTGGGCGACACAATCTGCCACACGAAACAGATCGGGCCGCTCAGATCAAGCGGCCCGATGCAAAAGTTTGAGGCGGCATGTGGCGCTACTGCTTGGGTGCCGCCCCAGACTCGGGAGCATTCTTCTTGGCCTCATCAGCCTTCTTCTTTGCCTGCTCTTCAACCTGTTTCTTGATTTCGACGTCGACGTATTCCACTTCGGCCTTCTTGCGCAAGACTCCGGCCTCTGCTTGAGCTTTACGTACGGCCAACGAATTAATAATCGTCTCCTTGACCTGATCGAACGTTGGCGGGGGTTTGCGGCGGCGGTCTTCCAGCTTGATGATGTGCCAGCCGAATTTTGTCTTTACGGGCTCGGAGACCTGGCCCTTTATCATCTTGAAGGCAACGGCCTCGAACTCGGGTACCATCTGGCCAGGCCCAAAATAGCCGAGCAAGCCTCCATTGTCCTTGGAGCCCGTATCGGAAGAGTTCTCTTTTGCGAGTGCAGCGAAGTCACCGCCGGCGTTGATCTTCGCAAGTAATTCCTTCGCCTTCTCCTCGTTGTCGACCAGTATGTGGCGCGCCGCGACCTCGGGCTCAGGCTTAAGCTGGGCTACGCGCTCATCGTAGATCTTTTTGGCGTCGGCTTCGCTGACTTGTGGCTTCAGTTTCTTTTCGAAGTATTGCTCTCTCAACAGCCGCCGCCGGACATATTGCAACTGTTCTTCAAAGACCGGATCCGAATCAATCTTGGCAGCGATCGCGGCTTCAGCGAAGAGCGCGTTATCGATGAGATATTCGGCTAGCGCCCGGCGTTTGACGTCTTCGGGGATTTCGCCGAGCTGGGATCCGATCTCGGCGTCGGCGAAACGCAAGTCTGTTTCGGTGATGGTCTTGCCGTTGACCTTGGCAATGACCTTGTCATCTTGGGCAATACTCAGGGCCGAGCTCGCGCCTAACGCGGCAATGGCGAGGATGGCAGCAGCCACGAACGAGCGCTTTTTGGGGAACACGGGATACGTCCTTTATGTTTGAGGAGTGGGCGGATGCTGATGTGGGAGCATCACAATCCGCGCTTCCAGTAATACGTTTGTGGAGGCCAGGGCGCGGGCGGTGGTCGTTTGGGGGCCTATGGATAGTGGTCCCGCTCACCTCTGCCAAGTTAAGAATTCGACATTTGGTCAACGTTGCCGGGCCAAAAGCCGCGCATAGCCTGCTCTCAGTGCGTTGACAACCCTATGGTGCGGTCCTTATCTCTCGCCCGCCGGCAGAATTCAGATTACCAGCGGCGCTTCCACGCAGGACCACAATTCCCCTCAGGCGGGGGGTCGGTCCGTTTCCGGCCTATGCTAAGGCTTTCTGAGGTAGGCATGGTTTTGCCGCACAGGGCGCTCACTGTGTGCCCGCTGGGTCGATAGGAACGATTTGCATGCTTTCCATTTCCACCATCGGGTCCACTTTTGGCTCCACTATCGGTTCCAAGATTGGCGGGTTCGCGTCAAAAATATTCGGCTCCTCAAACGAGCGCCGGGTTAAGGGGTATCGTCCCCGCGTCGAGGCCGTCAACGCGCTTGAACCGGAAGCCGCTGCACTGAGCGATGCGGAGCTAAAGGCGCGCACCGAAACCTTCCGCCGGCAGCTTCGTGAAGGGGCAGATCTCGACGAACTTCTCGCACCGGCCTTCGCCACGGTGCGCGAGGCCGCCAAGCGCACGCTGGGCCAACGCCACTTCGACGTGCAGCTTATTGGCGGCATGGTGCTGCACGAGGGCAATATTGCCGAGATGAAGACCGGCGAGGGCAAAACGCTCGTCGCCACGTTGCCGGTTTACCTAAATGCACTAGCCGGAAACGGCGTGCATGTCGTCACCGTCAATGACTATCTCGCCTCCCGTGACGCGGAGTGGATGGGTGAGATCTACAAGTTTTTGGGTCTCACCGTGGGCTGCATCGTGCACGATCTCGACGATGAAGAGCGCAAGGCGCAATACGCCTGCGACGTTACCTACGCGACCAACAACGAGCTTGGCTTCGACTACCTGCGCGACAATATGAAGATGCACAAGGACGAGATGGTCCAGCGCGGGCATTGCTTTGCGATTGTCGACGAGGTCGACTCGATCCTGATCGACGAGGCGCGCACGCCTCTCATCATTTCGGGGCCTCTGGAGGATCGCTCCGAGCTGTATAACACTCTCGACGGCTTCATCCCCCGTCTGACGGCAGAGGACTTCGAGCTCGACGAAAAGCAACGTCAAGTCTCGCTTACCGATTCCGGAAACGAGCGAATCGAAAGAATGCTCCAGGACACTGGCCAGATGAAAGGCTCGCTTTACGACGTTGAAAATGTTGCGCTCGTCCATCACGTCAATTCCGCGCTCAAGGCGCACAAACTCTTCCAGCGTGACCGCGACTACATTGTTAAGTCGGGCCAGGTCATGATTATCGACGAGTTTACGGGCCGTATGATGCCAGGCCGGCGCTACTCAGAAGGTTTGCACCAGGCGCTCGAGGCCAAGGAGCAGGTCGAGATCCAGCCCGAAAATCAGACGCTCGCCTCGATCACGTTTCAAAACTACTTCCGACTCTACGAAAAGCTTGCTGGCATGACGGGCACCGCCGCGACGGAAGCAAGCGAATTTTTGGATATCTATGGGC
>CAYOPW010000109.1:0-3297 GCA_964405975.1 uncultured Hyphomicrobium sp. | reverse complement strand
GGTCGGCTTGGAGGGATTACTCCAAGGATCTCTGCGTAACGGGCACCTTCACACTAAAACGCGCCAACGCTTTGGGTTGCCCCATCGCGCAAGCGCATCATGGTGATGGCTTTGAAACGCAGTATCGCCAGAGTCTCTTTTTGATCCTCAGCACCGCTTTCGCGACACTTGAGGATCCGCCAGGACTCCGCCGCCTGCGTTTCCCTTCCTTCATTTCCACTTGTCAAAGAGCAGCTCAGCGACACCGATCCCCTAACCAGCCCAAATCGACTGGCTTTGAAGACGACGAGGCTCCCTCCGGACCTTCCCGGTCAAGAACCACGAGGTGTCGTGAGACGAATGCCCAAACGGGCGACGAAGCAGCGTATGCCCCGTCAAGCCGCCAAAGATAATATCAACCCCTATGGCTTGTCAACATAGTCAACGCAAGAATTCGCACCCGCGAAATTGGCTCCGCCCCGCAGATAGCGTACTTAACATGCACCGTCCACGTTTCGGGGCAACCCTTTGGGCGCAGATACTATATATGGTCTTGCACATGCCCCAATTCAAGGGCCTAGAAACGCTGGGTTTAGACGGTTTTGCCATCAGGCCGCCCGTTTTTGTTGGTGCAGTAGCGCAGTTCGCCTTTTGCGCAGCGCGTTGACGTGAGGCGTCCAGCCTCCGGCATTTTGTTGTATTGTCGATTAGACTGCGTTCCCGAGTGAAATCGTGGTGCGCTAACCGCATGAATCGGGGGTTGCGACGCCGAAGCGCTGGCGTCAGCTGGATTGGGGGGAGAACTAAACACTCGTGGTCGACCGCCGCCTATTTGCTCCGCGTGCGCGATTCGGGACGCGCACTCAGACGGAACAGCCGCCAGGGCTCTCCCAGCTCTGCCGCGGCCGCGCCAGGGGCATGCTTAAAGACATCTACGCGACTGATCACGCCGAATCGCGGGAAGGCGGCCGCTTCCGCTGGCTCGTTAGCACGTGCCTTGCGGCCACAGTCGGAGCTATCGCCATTTTCGTTGTCATCTGTGGTTCTGCCGACCAGCAGGCGAGCAAGGGCGGGTTACTGCCCGCGCTTACAGCCACGAGCGACGCTGTGTTTTCCGGCACGGGAACGATGTTCTTGCGCGTCAACGAAGGCCTGAGATGGGCTTCGCCTAAGAGCGACCGGCTTCGGGTTACAAGCGGCACGGTTTCGACACGCTACATCATCCATGAATCACGGAAGATGCGACGTTCAGGTCGCGAATATATCCAAGCAAAACCATACATGCGCATCGTTGCGCGGCTAGCACCTATACCCAGTGATTACGAAGACAACATCCCAACCTTCAATCCGCTGAAGCTTTACGCGATCACCAAGCCGGCAAGTGAAGGCAAGAAAGTCAATCCGGATGAAGACGATCAAAGCAATGTTGTCGTTCGCGTCGTCGAACTCCTGGGTGGCATCTTGCCGGTAGAGGACGGGCAGGTGCTGGACAACCGGGATGTGGCCGAGCTCGTCAAAAGCGCCAAAGAAGCCGAGGCAGAAGCCGAGAGCGTGCGCGCGGGCGCGGAAGCCGATGCAAACGGCTCCCAGACTGGAACCTTGCTCGGCACGATAGGTGCAGACTTTGCCGCCAATTCCGTGCCGTCCAACACGACGATCCTCGTCAAGCCAGACCAGGAAAATGACGACACCATTGCTGATCTCGAAGGACGAGAAGCGCGGGTTGTAAAAGTCGGACGTGGCGACACACTGCGGCGCATCCTAAAGCGCGCTGGCGCAGACAACTGGCAAGCACGCGCCATGATCGAAGCGGCGCGCAAAACGTTTCCGGCATCAAACCTCAAACAGGGCCAAGAGGTGCGCATCACGCTGGTTCCCTCGCTCACACGTCAGGATCGCATGGAACCGGCCCGCTTCAGCATTTTTTCCAATGGCCATGACCATCTGGTCACCGTCACACGCAACGCCGCAGGTGAGTTTGTCGCGTCCAGCTCACCCTTCTTCGATCAAGACATTATCAACGCGGCACTCGGCTTTAGCGATAAAGCATCCTCTTCCAGCGTCTACGCGAGTGTCTACTATGCCGGCCTGCGCGAAAGTTTGTCCGCCGAAACCATCATGAAGATCATGAAGGTTCACGCCTATGAGACAGACTTCCGTCGCAAACTAAGGCCGGGTGATGCGCTCGAACTCTTCTTCGACATGAAGGAAGATGTGGGACCCAATGGACCTCCGGGCGAGCTTCTCTACACCGCCATAACGACTGGTGGCGAGACGTACCGATTCTATCGCTTCCGAACGCCCGACGGCCACGTGGATTACTACGACCATGAAGGTAACAATTCGAAAAAGTTCCTCATGCGCCGGCCTGTGCGCGGCGACAACGTCCGTTTGACCTCAGGCTTCGGCATGCGCTTCCACCCGCTGCTTAATGAGCGGCGTATGCATTCCGGTGTCGATTGGGCAACCGCATCTGGCACACCAATCCTTGCCGCCGGCACCGGCGTCATCGAGGAAGCCGGGCGCAAAGGCCAGTACGGCAACTACGTTCGCATCCGCCACGCCAACGGCTACCACACGGCCTATGGGCACATGCTGCGCATCGCCAAGGGCATCAAGAAGGGGACCAAGGTACGCCAGGGACTCGTCATTGGGTACGTGGGCTCCACAGGTCTCGCATCCGGCCCGCACTTGCATTACGAAATCCTGATCAATAAGCGCTTCGTCGACCCGCTCTCAATTCCGGTTCCGCGCGAGAGAAAGCTGGATGGCCGGGAGTTGATCGAGTTCCAGAAAGAGCGCGCGCGCATCGATGATCTGATGCGGCGCACGCCCGTCAAGACGGCTAGCAAATAACAACCGGAACTCTTGTCGCTAGGCTGCCGCCTTCACTGGTTCGCCGTTGAGCGCAAGGTCGCCATCACGAACCGTAATCTTCACCGTTTCCCCATCCTTGATGCGCCCAGCCAGGATTTGTTCAGCCAGCGGGTCTTGCACGTGCCGCTGAATGACGCGCTTTAAGGGACGCGCACCATAGGCAGGATCGTATCCGCGGTTTGCAAGCCATGAACGGGCCTGATCGTTGAGGTCGATCGTTATCTTGCGGTCGGCAAGAAGCTTTTGCAGGCGCTCCATCTGGATATCGACGATCTTGCTCATTTCCGAACGCTGCAGCCGGTGGAACAGAATGATGTCATCGAGACGGTTGAGGAATTCCGGCCGGAACTTTTGCCGGACCTCGGCCATCACCAGTTCGGCAACCGCGTCGGTGTCTTCACCCTCCTTCTGATTGACGAGGTACTCGGCGCCGATGTTGGA
>CAYOPW010000108.1:0-3386 GCA_964405975.1 uncultured Hyphomicrobium sp. | reverse complement strand
GCGGTGCGCAACGTGCCGCTGGATGCGATTCCCGATCTCTCCGATACGCAGGTCATCGTCTTCACCGAGTACCCCGGCCAAGCGCCACAGGTGGTTGAGGATCAGGTGACATTTCCCCTCGCGACCGCGCTGTTGAGCGTGCCGAAAGCGCGCGTTGTGCGCGGCTTTTCCTTCTTCGGTGTCAGCTTCGTCTACGTGATCTTCGAGGACGGCACGGACATCTATTGGGCCCGATCGCGTGTGCTCGAATACTTGAGTGCAGCCCAACGCGAGTTGCCGAATGGAGTCGTGGCAACGCTTGGTCCCGACGCGACGGGCGTGGGCTGGATCTACCAGTACGCCGTAATGGCAGCCAAACGCACGCTGGCTGAATTGCGCACGACACAGGATTGGCAGGTGCGGTTTGCCGTTGCTGAAGCTGAAGGCGTGGCGGAGGTGGCAAGCGTTGGAGGCTTTGTGCGCCAATACACGGTGATCGTCGACCCCCGCCGTCTGAAGAGTTTCAACATTTCACTTTCAAAGGTGCGCGAAGCGATCCGCATGTCCAACATGGACGTTGGCGGGCGCGTGGTTGAGCTTGCCGAGACTGAGTTCATGGTGCGCGGACGCGGCTATTTCCGCGGCATCAAGGACATCGAGCAGATCGTGCTTAAGGCAGAAGGTGGTGCGCCTGTGCTGCTGCGTGACGTGGCGCGTGTGGAACTTGCCCCTGACGAGCGGCGTGGCGTTGCCGAGCTTAATGGCGAGGGGGAGGCCGTGACTGGTATCGCCGTTCAGCGTTTCGGTGAGAATGCGCTGTCGGTTATCGAGAACGTCAAGGCGAAGCTTGCCGATGTCGCGCCAAGTCTTCCCGAGGGGACGGAGATTGTTACCGTTTATGACCGGTCCGAGCTGATCAAACGGGCAATTGCCACTCTGAAGACGACGTTGATCGAGGAAAGCGCGATTGTGGCGCTAGTCTGTTTTGTTTTCTTGCTGCACGCCAGAAGTGCGCTTGTTGCGATTCTGACGCTGCCGATGGGAATCCTGATTGCCTACATCTTCATGTACCAATTGGGGATCTCATCCAACATCATGAGTCTGGGCGGGATTGCGATCGCCATCGGCGCGATGGTCGATGCCGCCATCGTCATGATCGAGAATGCGCACAAGCATCTGGAGCGCGCACCACCTGACAAGCCTAGGGTCGAGGTTCTCATCGAGGCGGCAAGTGAGGTCGGACCGGCCCTCTTTTTCTCGCTCCTCATTATCACGGTCTCTTTCTTGCCGATCTTCACGCTGGAAGCGCAAGAAGGCCGACTTTTTAAACCGCTCGCTTTCACCAAAACCTTTGCCATGGCTGCTGCCGCGTTTCTGTCGGTGACACTGGTGCCAGCGCTGATGGTGATTTTTGTTCGCGGTCGCATTGTGCCGGAGCGCAAGAACCCGCTGAACCGCTTCCTGATCTGGATCTATCGCCCTGTCATCACGGGCGTACTTAAGGCAAAGACTCTGACGATTGCGATAGCAATCATCGTTCTTGTCGCAACGATTTATCCGATACAGCGGCTCGGCTCAGAGTTCATGCCGACCCTCAACGAGGGCACGCTGTTCTATATGCCAACGACGCTCCCAGGGCTCTCCATCACCAAAGCAGCAGAGCTTCTGCAAACGCAAAACAAGATCATCAAGTCGTTCCCCGAGGTTGAAAGTGTATGGGGCAAGGCGGGACGGGCCGCCACGGCCACTGACCCCGCACCTACCGAGATGTTTGAGACCGTCATCAACCTGAAGCCGGAAGCCGAATGGCGTGACGGGATGACGGTCGACAAACTCATCAACGAGATGGACCGCGCGCTACAGTTCCCCGGCATCTCGAATGCCTGGACAATGCCCATCAAGGCGCGCATCGACATGCTGGCGACCGGCATTCGTACCCCCATCGGTGTCAAGGTACTGGGCCGAGACTTGAAGGAGATCGAGCGTCTGGCGCGACAGATCGAGGTGGCCATTAAGACCGTTCCCGGCACGTCGAGCGCCTTCGCGGAACGCATTATCGGCGGTTACTACATGGAGATTACCCCGGACCGCGAGCAGCTCGCTCGATACGGACTCATGGTAGGCGACGTGCAAGAGGTGATTGCGTCGGCGCTCGGCGCGCAAGCTGTCACGACGGTTGTCGAAGGCCGCGAACGGTACACCGTCAGCGTCCGTTACCCGCGAGACGTACGCTCCGATCCGCAGGCCATTAAACAGGACGTTCTCGTGCCATTGCCGAACGGCGCTTCTATCCCCCTGGGTTCGGTGGCCAAAGTGGAGCTTGTACGCGGACCTGGTGCCATTCGTACGGAGAATGCGCAACTTGCAGCCTACATATTTGTCGAGGCACGAGATCGCGACTTGGGGTCCTATGTCGCCGACGCGAAGAAAGCTGTCGCAGCGAGCGTTGACTTTCCCGCCGGTTACTACGCGATTTGGAGTGGCCAGTTCGAGTACTACGAACGGGCAAAAGTGCGCCTGATGCTCGTTGTCCCGCTAACTCTGGCGATCGTTTTTCTGCTTCTCTACCTCAACTTCCGTCGCTTGACCGAGACGCTCATCGTCATGCTTTCGTTGCCGTTCGCATTGGTCGGCGGCCTCTGGCTGATCTGGTACATGGGCTTCAATCTTTCGGTCGCTGTTGCCGTCGGCTTCATCGCTTTGGCTGGCGTTGCCGCTGAAACGGGGGTCGTCATGCTGATCTATCTCGATCACGCACTTAACGGCTGGCGCGCGGCAGCTCAACAAGAGGGCCGCGCGCTGAGCAGGGCCGATGTCCGCGCCGCCATCATGGAAGGTGCAGTTGACCGCGTGCGGCCAAAAATGATGACGGTTGTCGCCATCACGGCGGGCCTGATGCCCATTCTTTGGAACACAGGGACCGGTTCAGAGGTCATGCAGCGCATCGCAGTGCCGATGATCGGCGGGATGGTGTCTTCGACATTGCTGACGCTCGTGGTTATCCCGGCGGTCTATGCACTCGTGAAGCAAGCTGGTTTGCGCCGGGAGCAAGCATCGGCCGTTGGGGCCACACGGCATAGCGAGGAGGAGGTCGAGAATGCACGCTAATAGGTCGGTGGCGTTCGCTAGCATTCTAATCGTGGCAGGAGTGGCCGCCGCGTGGGCTCACGCGAAGATGAATGCAAGCGTCCCAAAAAACGGTGAGACAGTATCTGCAGGTCTTTCGGAAATTCAGCTTCAGTTCTCAAAGCCCCTTCGTTTGACGCTGATTCACGTGCGGCGCGTGGAAGATCAGACAGATATTCCCATCAGCAGCGAGTTGCCGAAGTCCTTTGCGGACTTTGCCAAGATCGCCGTCGATGCCCTGCAGGCGGGGTCCTATGAAGTGACCTGGACCGCAGTTTCAA
>CAYOPW010000107.1:0-3577 GCA_964405975.1 uncultured Hyphomicrobium sp. | reverse complement strand
CCTGATTACAAATCAGGTGCTCTACCAACTGAGCTAAGCCGGCCTTTACCTAACATAGGCTCGTTAGGCGGGCGCTTATACCCTTCCGCAACGCTGTCGCCAACCATTCTTGGCGGCCCCCAACGAAGCGGCGTATCGCCGGCAGACCTGGCGCCCAATGAGCCCACCGTGCGCGTCGAAACCAGTGGCAATAGAAGAACTCGCGTGAAGGTGCGCTCACCCTCCTCAAGGGTCGATGTCAATACCAAGCGCAGGCACGTTCGCTTCCGCGTCCCTTACTATAACGGTGATATCCGCTGGTAAGCGGCTTAGTCCATCATAGCGCTCTTCATTTCCATGCGGTGTCAGGCGTCTGGCGGCGGTCGGCGCACGAGCGCTATTTTCCTGAGAATCGCTCATAGACTTTATCGACGGCCTTCGCGATGCTGAGAGACGGCTCGGCTTTGCACACGAGCGTCACCTCATTGATGATCATTTTGTCGTCGAGCGGTCTGGTGGCCATGCGCGCTTCACCGTTTTCAGCGTTGCGGCCGGACCAATAACCCAAAATCCAATTCTTGCCTTGCGTCAAACCTTCGTGCTGCCACTTGGTGCAGTCCGAAATTGACCCGAATCCGACTATTTCGCGCGAAGTGGTCGGCTCTGCCTTCGCAGCGGCAACGAGAAGGCAAGACGCCAATAAGACGCACACAACGGCACGGACCATTCTCAAACTCCGATTTCCCTATTTTGTTGGACAACTTCCCAGCCGGCGCTCTGGGTGTTCGCCATATCTGCGGAAGCAATTACAAAAGATGCCAGACTGTCTCAATCGACTTACCTTTTCATCACCGTGCGGGCCTCGGCCCCCGTTTGGCTGAAGCCGGAAGCAACGGTGCCGGCTTGAAAGGCGCGCAATCTCCACCTTAGGCGAAAGATGAAGGTTCCGCTCAGATAGGTAAGGCCGGGCGCAGCCCCAAAAAGGCAAGTGCAAGCAGAACGCCAATAACTCCTGTGGATGCATCGAAAAAGTTGCGCACACGAACAAAATGCCACCGCGGATCTGCAATCCAATCTTCAGGCAAGGTTACACAGTCACAGTTCGTCTTATTCGAATGCGCGATACCAGGGGAGGTGTAACGTGTTCAGCAGCGACCGAGACAAGTCACAATCGAATTTTCCAAAACCTCCACCCGTTCCCGTGCGGTCGGTCCCGCACGGTCATGCGTCCGTTGGACCCGAAGGCTTCCCGGTTGACCGCGCCGAGGCATCCGGCAGCTCCGTAATCGGCAACGATCTGACTATCCTTGGCGAGCAGATCAAGATCGTCTCCCAGAACAAGCTTCACGTGGCTGGTCACGTCATCGGCGATGTCCACGGCAAGCAGGTAGTGATCAGCAAGGGCGGCTCGGTCACCGGCGAGGTTTATGCTGAAAAAGTCGACGTGTGCGGCGAAGTACGCGGCCCTATACGGGCACTCACCGTTGCGCTGCATGGCTCGGCAAACGTTGACGGTGACATCGTGAGCCAGACGTTATCGATTTCGCAAGGGGCGGTGTTTGACGGGCGCGCGCGGCGGTCTACTACCCCCAGCGAGCTGGTCCCGGTTCTTGATGTTGAGGCCATTGCAAGCCGGTCGGTTAACGCGGTCGATGCAACTTAGGTGTGTGCCGCGCTTGCCCGCCGGGGGGCTGAGGTCGGAAGTCTGCCTTCCCGCGTCTTCGCGAACGCCTGAAATGCCGCACTAAACTTAGAGTTTAGTTAGCGTTTCTTTGGCATGGTCGAGGGCAGTTCGCTAAGGTTTCTTCGTATGAGGGTTATGAGTATGCGCTTCAAAAGTGCGCTTGCCGCGATTTGCGTGGCGTTCGTGTTCATCTTCGCTGGCCAGACGCCGGCCGAGGCTGGCGGCTGGCGGGGCGCGTCAGCAGGTTGGGGGTATACGTATGACCCCTATGGCTACCGCTACATTCCGCGCGGCTACTATCCTTACTACAATTCGCGCTATTGGCGGCCCGCTTGGCAGATGCGCGGTCCCCGCGTGTATTACCAGCACCCGCCCTACTACCCGGCTTGGGGATATCCCGTTGGCGGTTGCCGCAAAGCCTGTAAAAAGCGCCGCTATTACCGGCGTCATCGCCGCCACTGGTAAGTCGCGGCAGAGACGAACGCCCAAGCTTAAGATGTGCGCCGTCGCGCAGCTGCCAGATGCAGCGCGACGGCTGCGGCATTGGACACGTTTAGGCTCGTAACAGGGCCTGGCGTCGCGATACGGCAAAGCCGGTCGCAGGTGGTGCGCGTCAGCTCGCGCAGACCTTTTCCTTCGGCGCCCAACACCAGGGCGATGCGTCCCCTAAGCGGTTCATCGTCGATCAATCCGCCCCTCTCATCGAGGCCCAGGACCGCGAAACCAAGGTCCTTTAATTCGGCAAGTGCGCGCGCCAGGTTCTGAACAAGAACGACCGGGACGTGTTCAAGCGCACCGGAGGCAGACTTGGCGAGCACGCCGTCGAGCGGCGGGCTATGGCGGCGGGTCATGACGAGTCCGGCGGCGCCAAACACAGCACCTGAGCGCAGCACAGCGCCAACGTTGTGCGGGTCGGTGACGTGATCAAGGACGATGAGCGGGCCATTCGTCTCTGCGCGCCCGGCGACGTTTTCCAGGACCAGCTCATCGAGTGGTTCGGTTTCGAGCATCACGCCTTGGTGCACGGTGTCCGGGCCAAGGATGCGATCGAGCGCGCGCGGAAGGACACGTTCTGGCGCGACCTGGCGCTGGGCAAGAACCTCACTCAGACGGTTCTCCGCGTTTTCGGTCATGAGCAGACGGTCGATCTTGCGGTCCGGGTTCAAGAGTGCGGCCTCGACAGCATGTATGCCAAAGAGCCGGACGATCCCGTCTTCGCGTTGGGACCGGCCGTCGCCTGACTTGGCTCGTTTTGGCTGGCGTGGGGCGCCCATTATAGCTTGCGTCCTTTTATTCGCCCAAGGGCGCGCTTAGAATTGCCATCGGCCGCCTCGACGGCCATCAAGAGTGCTCCGATAAACTGCGAGTTGGGTTGGAGCGCAATCATTTGTTTGGCGGCGCAGGGAGGCAACGATGCAGGAGCTGGAGCCCACGTGGGGGCGTGTGATGAGCGTGTGGTGGCTGCTGGCCTGGCGCACCATGGTGGGTGCTTTTCTACTTGGGGCAATTGCTGGCGGCGTCTTCGGCTTCTTTGCAGCGCTGGCGAATTGGCCCGCGGAGACGATCCAGTCGGGGGGTACGGTGCTCGGTGGCTTCATTGGTGCTCTGTGGGGCATCGTGGTCGTCGGCATGGCGCTCAAGAAGAAGTACAGCAATTTTCGCATCGCCCTAGTGCCAGTGACGACGGAGTGATGTTGCCGTGAGAAATGGGGCTGTTAGGCCCTGCATTCGCGCCGGCGCGCTTTAGCGAGGCAAATTCTGCCGCTATTGACTTTCGGGGGCGGCTTCACAATAAACACGGGTGCATTGCCCTGCCGCTTCAACGCGCGGGGCGATTTCGTTTATAGCTTGTGCCGCCTAGGCGCTGGCCGAAGTCTTGGAGGGGTGCCCGAGTGGCTAAAGGGGACGGACTGT
>CAYOPW010000106.1:0-3754 GCA_964405975.1 uncultured Hyphomicrobium sp. | reverse complement strand
ATCCAAAGCGTCGGGCTCAAGGGCAGCGTAAAATTCTAACGCTGCAAGGCTGGTATCAAGCCGCCTTCGCCGGCGCCGGGTACACATTGAAACAAAGAGAAGTTTGGCGATCCGGCTGTTGCCGCATACGGATAATGACTCTTCTGTGCCTATCGAGCAGTTGAAATCTCGACAAAATATCGCCGCGGAATTGCGATGGTGTCTTGGGGCAGGGAAATTGGATCACTCATTATCCTTTTGGAAATCGGGATAGTACGGGAGGCGTATAATGTTTAGCAGCGACACCAACAAGGCTCCGTCAATTCAACCAAAGCCTCAGACAGCTTCTCAGGTACGGCCGGGGGCAAAAGCTACCGCATCTACTCGGCCCGAAAACGGTCAGGCAGATCACGCGGCTGCATCAGGTATCTCCGTGATCGGCAATGATCTCACCATTCTTGGCGAGAAGATCACGATTATTTCTCAGAACAAGATTCAAGTGGACGGCCACGTGCAGGGCGACGTACACGGAAAGCAGGTCGTGATCAGCAAAGAGGGCTCGGTCACGGGCAAGGTTTGCGCCGAGAAGATTGATGTACGCGGCGGGGTCAGCGGGTCCATTCGTGCGTTAACGGTCGCGCTTCATGAATCGGCAAAGGTCGATGGTGACATCGTGCACCAGACTTTGTCGATCTCTGAAGGCGCCGAGTTCGATGGACGGGTGCAGCGGACCAAGGACAATAACGAGCTTATTCCGGTTCTCGACGCTGAAGCGTTTGCCAATCAGCCGACAAACGGGAATGGCGAAGCGGCCCAATTCGGCTCATACAATGGCGATATGAGCCTGAGCTAACCTTAACAGCCGGCTTGCCACTGTAAGTATCCGAAGTGGCCGGCGGCGCGAGGTTACGGCTCCTGGGTCTTGGGGCCCACCTGGGTGATCAAGCCCAAGGAACCGCAGAGAAGAATTCGGCATCACCATTTGGGGCCAAGACCGTAACCCGGCCCCGGCTGGTGGTGCCGATTGTCGTTTAGGTACCCGAAGCCATCGCGCTTCCACCTCCCTTGCTTGGCTGCTTCGGATTGTATGTGAGTGTCGACCCCTGGCACGCCAAACGCCAAATAGCGTCCATTTGCTGACCTCGGCCCGGCCTACCAGCGCGCCGCGCCGGATTTATCGTTAATGCCTTCCCCTGTCGCACCCAAATCGGGGCAATCAGGCTGGCGCCGCACGTGGACTAGGCAATCCAGGTAGGCCCACGCGATACTGGGCGTCCGTGTGTTCGCTATAACCCACTGTTATATAAGGAATATATTTAGGCGCAAAAAATCGAGTCGGAGTTCCCTGCGAAACAGCGGCAAACGGCACGCGACCCTACTCTGAGCCCATCAGATCAGACCAAGGGTTGCGGACATGACGGTACAGACAGACACATTTCGGATCCCCGGCGGCAACGTTGGCGTGCTTTTGATCCACGGCCTGTGTGGCACCCCTGCAGAAATGCGGTTTGCGGCCATGGGCCTCGCCAAAGCCGGTTACACGGTCCACTGCCCGCAGCTCGCCGGTCACGGCGGCCGCACGCAGGACGTCGCTGAGACCACCTGGCAGGACTGGTACAAGAGTGCCGAAGTCGCGCTCGATGAGATCCGCAAAGAGTGCGATACGGTCATCGTTGGCGGGCTTTGCCTGGGCAGCATCGTTGGTTTGCATCTGGCTGCGAACCACCCCGATAAGGTTCAGGGCGTTGCTCTTTACTCCCCCACCCTGAAGATCAACGGCTGGGCCATGCCCTGGTACACCAAGCTTTTCTCGCTTGTTCGTCACAACTGGCTGGCCAAGCTGATGCACTTCCCCGATGCTGAGTCGCTTGGCATCAAGTGTGAGCGTGTTCGCACGTTCGTCCGTGCCGCCCTTGAGAGCTCCGATGGTTCCGAGATGGGTACCTCAGGTGTCCCCGGCGCCATGGTCCTGGAGCACTGCAGAATGGTAAGGGCGGCTAAAGCGATCATGAAGAAGATCAAGCAGCCGACGATCATCATCCACTCTCGCGAGGACGACTACGCCGATCTCAGCAATGCGGTTTACCTGCAGCAAGAGCTCACCGGCACCGTCGACATGGTCGTGCTGGAGGACAGCTACCACATGATTACGCTCGACAAGGAGCGTCACATTGTGGTGGAGAGGACCCGTGCTTTCATCGATCGCGTGGTCGGAGAAATCGGCAAGGCCGCCGATGCCGCCCCGGCTGCTCTGAAGCTCGCTGCGTAAGTCATTTCCATCCGCGCCAGCGGCGAATAAGAGCGCTAATTTTCTCCGCCGTACCGGCCCAGGCAGCACACAGCCTCTGTTAGAAGCGGCTGTTCTGCCCTGTTGCCGTTGGCATTCGCCCCCTAAGTGTGCACAAGTACGGCTTCCGGCTTCCCCAAATTAATCAAGGCCGTTCGAGGCGGTGCGATGAACGGTAGCGCTGGTGCCATCGAAAGCTGCTACTGGCAGGCGGACAGGGAAACAAGAGAGGTCTCTGCGGCCCTTTCAGGCGACATCAAAGTCGATGTTGCCGTGATCGGTGGCGGTTTCACGGGGTTGGCGGCCGCCTACCACCTCAAGGCGGCTGAGCCAGGGCTCCAGATCGCGATCCTTGAAGCTGAGACGGCCGGCTTTGGTGCCAGTGGGCGCAATGCCGGCTTTGTCATGACTCTCTTCGGCGCCTCGGTCTCGCTGATGAAGGCCCTGCACGGCAAAGACCGGCTGCGCGACGCCCACAAGTACATGGAAAGCGCCATCGCAGCACTGGAAGCGATGATCGACGAGCACGCCATAGATTGCGACTACGAGCGGACGGGTTTCCTCAAGGTCGCGACCGCCCCTGCATATATCTCGCGAATTCAAGACGAGATCGAACTATTTCAGGCGCTTGGGATCGACGGCTTTGAATGGCTAGACCGCGACCAGCTTGCCGCGCGCGTTCGCTCACCTGTCTTTCTTGGCGCTAGCTGGGAACCTGGTTGCGGGCTCCTCAATCCCGTGAAGTGGCTGGATGCCTTAAGGCGCCTAGCTTGCGCGAACGGTGCACTTTTGTTCGAAGGCACACGCGTAATAGAAGTGCAACGTGAGAACGGCCGATTTCGACTGACAAGCGACCGCGGCACCGTGTCGGCGGAGAAGATCGTCTTTGCAACCAATGCCTATACGCATCTCATCCCCGGCATGCGATCCAAGCAGCTACCGGCCTTTACCTATATTGTCGTAACAGAACCGCTGAATGAGGATCAGCGCGCAGCAATTGGTTGGGCTGGAAGAGAAGGGATCGAAGACGGCCTCAACTTCATGCACTACTATCGACTGACGCAGGACAGTAGGATTCTGGCGGGCGGTGGCCCCGGATTCATTCCATTCGCCGGCCGCATGAACAATGATGCCAGTCCGAAGGCTTGGAGCCACCTGGAGCGCTTCATTGGCGAGACATTTCCGCCGCTTCGAGGAATTCGCATTGCGCATCGTTGGGGTGGTGCATTTTCTGTAACGCTAAATTCCACGCCACAGATCGGAGTCCTTCACGGGGGAAGTGCCGTCTATTCGCTCGGATGCACGGGGCACGGCGTGGCTATGACCCATATGAATGGCCGTATCATTCGCGATCTCATTCTGGGGCGAAAGACGGAACTCACCGATCTATGGTTCGTGAACCGCCGCTCGCTCCCGCTCCCCCCTGAGCCGTTTCGTGCGATCGGCGCGAAGTCTGTAATGGCGGCCATGGCGCTTGATGACTGGTGG
>CAYOPW010000105.1:0-3876 GCA_964405975.1 uncultured Hyphomicrobium sp. | reverse complement strand
TCACCAACATTTTCGCGTCATGGCGGAGCCATGCTTCGCATGGACGGCGGCAGCATTGACTGGGGTGGCAGCTTATGTCCCCTGACCTGGTGCGCCCGCCCACTCCGTACAGTCCGCCAGCGCACGTCTGCACCCCCGGGCATTTGGAATGGGCGGCGGAAGTTTAAGGGTGTTTGGGGGGAGGGGGGGCGAGAGCTTCCGTTGAATCGAAGCGCCTACCGAGCAGTTCGTAGAATGTCCGCTGTTGGGGGTAAAGCGGACATGTCCAACGCATGCCCGAATGTCTGCTTTTGAGCCAAAGCGGTCATACTGTCGAAACAGTATTGCACAAAGCCACCAGGGGCCGTGTGTCGCGGTAGCTTATTCGCTTAAATGAGGACCCTAGCCGGAGGTTGAAATGCCTCGTAGATCGACGCATTTTGGGCGACCTCACCGCTAAATTTTCGAATGCGGACCTTAACAATGACAGAAAGATCCCTGGCCGACCGCCTGGAAGAGAGCACTGAGCGATGCCGCAAAATGGATGCACCCCTCGCCTCCCGATTGCAGGCACTGGCCGATGATGTGCGGGCAATGAGCTCGGAGTTTGCTGACGTAGTTGATCACATGGTGGCCCGACTCAAAGCAGTCGGTGCGGGCGCACAAGCGCCTCAACCGGGTGAGCGGATGCCCGAGTTCGTTTTACCTGACCAGCGGGGTCATCTCGTAACGCTCTCGGAACTCCATGAAAGGGGACCAGCGGTTATCGCGTTTCACCGAGGGCATTGGTGCCCCTATTGCAGGATTAACGCGAGTGCGCTGGCTGCGGTTGAGAGTGCGGTAGAATCGGCCGGTGCATCACTCGTCGCCATAACGCCCGAGATTGGGGTGTTCACTTCTGAACTCAGAGAGAACGTTCACGCGAATTTTCCAATCCTATCCGACATCGATAACGGCTACGCTCTCATGCTCAACCTAGCCTTCTATGTCGGTGACGAAAAGCGGCGCTACATGAAGGCCGCGGGTTGGGATATTGGTCCTTTTCAGGGCAACGAAAGTTGGACGCTGCCCATTCCTGCGACTTTCGTCGTCGGAACCGACGGGCTGGTGAAGGCGCGCTTCATCGATCCCGACTATAGGAAGCGCATGGACATCAACGATCTTCTCGACGCCGTTGCGACGGCCTCAGGATCGTAAGGCGGTCACTTCGGAGTAGGGGCTGCCAGTACCGTGTCGACGAAGTTCGTCGTGTCGAGATTTTTTCCGTAAAAGGCGTATCGTGGCCGGTAGACGTATAGATCACCCTGATCGGCGCGTAAGCCGTATCGGTCAAGCGCAAGAACCGTAATCGCCCGCCCGTGCGGCTGGGGAAGCAATGACATTTTGTTGGCACTGGGAGACGAAGACAAAGTCTATGCGCTCGTACGACAATTCATTGCTTTGCTCGCCGTGGTGCCGGTGGTGTCAAAGGATGACCAGTCGGCAGCACGCAGCATATTGACCAAGGTCGACGTCACTGTGGATCGCTGCCGCCCCGCGACGGCATAAACGTGCACCGTGCGGCAGAGATCAAGACCTACGATGGACACGAAACCAACAGTCGCTGACTGCGTGGCGCTCAGTGGGGCGATGCTGACACCCAAATTAGACTCGAGTAATACTTCGAGATCGTGCTCCGAGACAACTTTGTGGCTTGGAGCATCGTTCCCCTGAACATCCTTGAGAAAGTTGGACACAGCATTTAGATGCTCGCAATAGGTACGCGTCAAGAAGGGCTCTTTTCTAATCTGATCAATGCCGACATTCGCACACTTGGAAAGTGGGTGATGCTTGCCGACTGCGAGTCGATAGGGTTCGGTGAATAGTGGCCAAGTTTCCAGCCGGTCCCAGCTCTCAAGCGGGCCTGCAATTGCCACGTCGGCATCACCATTCTTGAGGTGCTCCGTGACCTCTGCCGACGTTCCTCTCAGAAACCTGAGCTCCGTACCAGGGAACACGCGTAGGAGCTCCGTGAGAAATGGAATGAATAGCGAGATGTTCACCGATGTCGCGAGCACCACCGAAAGCGGCGTGACGGAGCCACTCTTAATCGAGGCCGCGAGCGCCTTTGCAGATGCTGCGCTTTCGTAGCTCTGCTGCATCAAGGGCAGCATACGGTGGCCCAGCTCCGATAGGTGGGTAAGGTTGCGTTCGCGCCGAAAGAGTTCGCCACCGAACTCCTGCTCTAGCTGCTTGATGGCGCGCGTTAGCGATGGCTGCGCAACATGACACTCCTCAGCTGCTCGGGTAAAATTTAAAACCCGTGCCGTCGCCAGGAAGTAGCGCACTTGATGCATTTCCATTTATAAGCCCCACTTCCTCGCATTCATCGGGCTAATGCGCCAACTTGTAGTTTAGAGCCACCGTAACTTAGTCCAAATGCCGTTTTCGCTCCAGGTGCAGCTCAACTGGAATCGGTGCCGAGTAACCTTTTTTAGCTAGACGGATCCGTGACCGGTTCCGTGCGATGAGGTTCCATTTCGGATTCCGGCGCCAATCTTGGTTCAGCCAATTTGTTGGCGGTGACCTGGAGGATCGGTCTAGCAGATAGGTCTCCGGATGATCTGCGGAGCCCCTTACCGCTTCTGTGCCATTCCTGATCGCGCCGCTAGGTCCGCATGATAAATCAGGACCTAAAATCCCTCGCAATTCTCGCAGCTGCTGACCCAGCCTTGACCTTTTGGTCAGCTCCATAGCGCGCCTCTATCGATTCAGAAGTCACTCGATATTTCCTTTGAAGGTCACGCATCGCCATAACAGGAACTGGAAGCGCCAGGCGTGCAGCCGGCCAATCCGCCCAAAGTACCGGTTATGAAACCTCGATACTTGAAGCCAGGAGACGCAGCATGAACAATATCATCATCGCCACACTGATCGGTCTGTCCATCGTCGGAACAAGTGCCATTTCAGCGAACGCCGACACCTTTGCGGTGCACGGCCATAGCACCCACTACGGCCGCTAAGCCAGACCGACATCCAGATAAACTGCGGTCGCGGGGGCACCTCCACCCCGTGACCGTACTTATTTCCGCACGGCCTCGCCAATTGAAATCGGCGGCTTGATTGATCGCAATGCTCGCGTCCCGGGCATCACCACTCCGTGCCGCGGCCATTGTCGCCACGTGGCACTCCCCTGATTCCGATACACCTATTTCGCGGCCCAAGATCTTTGCATCACCGCGATGGCGCGCATCTGCTGGCTATCGAATTCATCTCCACTAGGTATTTCACATTGATGATCGCAGGCGCCAACTTGCTTACGGAAAAAGCGAATGGTCGCCTTTTTAGGCCCGCACTTAAGGGTGTGATCGAAATGTTCAGAGCATCGGCGTACAAGGGTGGGAGAACTGCCGCCCCGAATGCAATGACAGTCATTTCGTGCACGGCCGTTCTGATGACCGTCTTGACAGCCGAACCTGACCGTAGACCACTTCCAGGAACTCGTACCGCTGTAGAATTGCTCGCAAAGGGATCTTACCGGCCCCATTCAAAGTTAGCGCCAATCCATTTATCAACGGCTTGCCCATCCCCTTGATGCACAACCAAGCGCGCAATTTCCGCTGTTCTGATATAGCGGCTGCCTCGCCTATTAGTGATTAGTGCCAATAGCAGTCTGCATCTGCGATGCGGAGCGCAAATAATCGAGCTACGGTTCCGTGTTCGTTCGATTGCGCAGCGCAGGCGGAATCTTTGGTCCGTTAGGGACACGCTCTGCAATTGGCGCTTAGTCGATTAACGCGAATACCCGCTCTTGGCACTTAACGGACATTTTGTGCGCCCGGCCGCATGTCCGCTCTTGGAGTTAAAGCGGACGTGCTCGATGCGCGCTCAAGTTCGCGTGGTGAGTAGGCCGTAGAT
>CAYOPW010000104.1:0-3884 GCA_964405975.1 uncultured Hyphomicrobium sp. | reverse complement strand
ACGTCATCCCGGCGTTCATGCGGAGCATGACTTCGTCATGACGGCCGGGATCTACGACACGTCACAGCAAAGGTACGCACACCGCATGAAGCTCTGTCGCAGAACAACGACGGACCAAGAACAAGCGGCCACTGGCGTGGTTCCCGCTCTTCAGCGGGATGACGTCAAAGGCGGAGACCCGCTCACCCCCTTGAGCTGCATCAAGGCCAACCACACCCCATGAGGAGCAAGATAGGTTGCCTCGATATGTCATGCGATGTCTTCCAATCCCAACAGAGGAAAACCACTCCCATGGATGCCCGGAACTTTTCACTGCTCTCCGCCGCCATCTTCACCGCAGCAGCCATCCTGCAGTTGACGCGCGCCGTATCCGAATGGCCGGTCATGATCGCCACGACCCCCATCCCACTGTGGCTGAGTTGGATTGCGTTTGTTGTGTTGGCCGCGCTGGCGTGGCTCGGATTCCGGGCCTACCGAGCTTGATGGTTCGCAGTTTACCGGCCCCATAGAACCTTGCGCGGCGATTTGCTATGCAGCGCTCCCACCCTCATCCATGGAGCCCCAATGAGCGAGCCTGAAAGCAAGACCCGCATTGAGACCGCAGCCCTCGTCCGCCGCTATTTCGACGCCTTCAACGCTGGCGACAGCGACGGCATGATTAGCTATCTCACCGATGATGTCATTCACGATGTCAATCAGGGCGAGCGGCGCTTAGGCAAGGATAAATTCCGTGCCTTTAACGCGCGCATGACGCACCACTATCAGGAGCGCCTGGAGGACATCACCGTTATGGTGAGCAAGGACGGCGCCCGCGCCGCGGCCGAATTCAACGTCAACGGCAAGTATCTTGCGACCGATAGCGGCCTTCCCGAAGCCAAGGGGCAAACTTATAGGTTGCCCGCGGGCACGTTTTTTGCCATTCGGGACGGGAAAATAGCCCGCGTCACCACATACTATAACCTGACCGACTGGATCACCCAGGTCACGGGCTGAGACACAAGCGGCTCGCCTGCTAACGGAATTTAAGCGCAATGCTCGTCACTATGCTGAGGTGCAAACTGCACCGGGCCAAAGTTACTGATTGCGACCTTCATTACGAAGGCTCGCTCAGCATCGCTGCCGACCTCATCAAGGCGGCGGGCCTCCTCGTCAATGAGAGGGTCGAAATCTACAACATCGACAACGGCGAGCGCTTCACCACCTACGTCATCGAGGGCGAGGCGGGCTCTGGTGAAGTCGGCCTGAACGGTGCGGCTGCGCGCAAGGCCTGCGTGGGCGACAAAATCATAATCTGCGCTTATTCGGCTATGACAGAGGAAGAGGCCAAGACGCACAAGCCGCGCGTCATCATTATGGATGACCATAACAAATTCGAATGCGTCAGCACCAAAACAATCAACGAATAGCCCGCCCGGGAGGCACTTTCAAAAATGGCTATCGAGGTGACGTCGCTCACTGGCGATGAAATCAAGCCGGTTCTGCCCACACTCGCCAGGCTTCGTATTATCGTTTTTCGCGACTGGCCCTATCTCTATGATGGCACAATCGAGTACGAGGAGACGTACCTAGCCAAGTTTGCCGCTGCCAACGGTGCCGTTTGCGTGGTTGCGCGCGACGGGGACGAGATCGTCGGTGCCTCCACCGGTGCGCCTATGATCGAGCACGCCGATGAGTTCGCCGAGCCTTTCGAGAAGGCCGGCTACGACTTGAGCAAGATCTTCTACTGCGGCGAGTCGGTTCTGCTAAAATCCCATCGCGGGCACGGCCTCTACCCTAAGTTTTTCGACCGACGGGAAGCGCAGGCTCGAAAGCTTGGCGGTTTTACAACGTCAACATTCTGCCGCGTCGTGCGCCCCGACGATCACCCGCTGAAACCGGCAGATTACCGACCGCTTGATGGATATTGGCGAAAGCTGGGATATGCGCCCGTCGATGGCATTGTCGCCAGCTACGCGTGGAAGGATGTCGATCAGGGGCAAGAAACAGAGCATCCCATGCAATTCTGGATGAAGGCTCTTTAGCGGCCCTCGATAGGCGGCACGAAGGTGCCAACCCAATGAACGAACGCAAGTCCCTCAAAATTGCAGCGGCCCAATATCCCATTGGTCAGCCGGCCTCCATTGAGGCTTGGCGCCATAAGATCGAACGATGGGTCAAAGACGGCGCGGCGACGGGTGGCGAGCTCCTCGTCTTTCCCGAATACGCCGCAATTGAACAAGCGGCCGCCTTCGGGCCAGAGGTCTCAGGCGACCTTGAAGAGACGCTAAAGTGCGTCGCGGATTTGGCGCGCGAGCGCGTCGCGTTTCATCAGGACCTGGCAGCCAAGTACAAGGTCCACATTCTCGTGGGTAGCGGGCCGCTGCGAAAGGGCGATTGCCGATACGTCAATGCAGCTCAACTTGTCACGCCGGACGGCAGCGCGGGCGTGCAGGAAAAACTTATTATGACGCCGTTTGAACGCGATTGGGGAATTACACCAGGTCATCCCATCCGCGTCTTCGACACCGCACTCGGCAAGATAGGTATTGCGATCTGCTATGACAGCGAGTTTCCGCTGCTCGTGCGCGGAATGGCGGAAACTGGAGCGGAAGTGATCTTGATCCCCTCTTGTACCGAGCGCATTTCAGGCTATCACCGCGTTCGCACCAGCGCACGTGCCCGCGCGCTTGAAAACCAGATCGCAACCGTGCTGAGCCCAACCGTGGGCGATGCGCTGTGGTCGCCGGCCGTCGACCACAATACGGGTGCTGCGGGGATCTATGTGCCGTCCGAGCAGATAATGTCTGATGACGGAGTACTGGCCGAGGGCACAATCAACGAGCCGCAATGGGTCACAGCAACGATCGACTTAGACCGCTTGTGGCGCCTGCGGCACGAAGGTGAAATGCGCAACTTCGCCGATTGGGAGTATCAGCCGGGTAGCTCTTGCCTTTCGGGCAAGGTGGAGGCGGTCAGGCTCTAATGAGACCGGTGGCTAGCGGAAATTACTCCAATGCCCAGGTAATGGTGACATTGGCTTGCAACATTTCGGTTCCGCGTTCGACCGGCACCGCTTCTGACCGCATCGACATTGCGACCGGACGCGGCCTTCCGCCAACGGCGCCTTCTGAAATCCTCAGCACCTCCCCAACCTCAGCGCCCGCCGCAGCTGCGTATAGCTCGGCGCGCCGCAGCGCATTGGCGACCGCCTCCTTGCGGGCTTCGTCGCGCAAGCTCTCTGCCTTGCTGACCTCGAAAGTCAACCCAGCCATCTGATTGGCCCCAAGCTTGACCAGTTGATCCAGAACCTCGCCCAGTCGGTCTAGATCACGCGCGGTGATCTGAACCTGGTTTGTGACTCGGTACCCATCGATGAATGACGTTTGGCCTTCCTGCGCACGCGTATAGCGAGGCTCAACGCGGAAAGACGAGGTTTGAATGTCCCCAGCCGCAATGCCGGCTTCCTTGAGTCCTGCAATCACCTCTTGCATGGACTGCGAATTGCGCGACAAGGCCTGGGCAGCCGTATCAGCTTCACTCGTCACGCCACTTGTGATGCGAGCCATGTCGGGTTCGGCTGCAACAGAACCGCTGGCGGTGACGGTAATGGAGCGTTGCACCTCCTTGTCATCGGCATGTGCTGCCAGCGAAGCCGCGACCAGGGCGAGCATGGCGGCCATTGGCCTGAGAATGGGTGGTCCAATACGCATGTTGGGCTCCAACTTGTTCATAAGTCCGCATAGGGGGTATTGGACCGATTATCAGCCTGGATGCGGCCGTTTCGGGACCGGACCTAACTCTGGTATAGAGGCCGCGCCCGAGGCTGGCGGGCCCGTAGCTCAATGGTTAGAGCCGGCGGCTCATAACCGTCTGGTTGCAGGTTCGAGTCCTGCCGGGCCCACCAC
>CAYOPW010000103.1:0-3980 GCA_964405975.1 uncultured Hyphomicrobium sp. | reverse complement strand
AGCGGACATCGAGCGCTCAAAGACCCTGACAACGGTTGCGCGGCGCACGCGACGTCCTACGACGCCTCATCTACTGCTACTGCGTTAGTTTGTCGAAGCGGACGACCACCAGCCGATCTGTACCGGATTCCGCACCCCAGGCCTCACCGTTGCGGCCCAGCACCTGACGCACGTTGGCATTCTGACGGTTGCCAGGGAAATTCTCGAACTCTTCTGTCAGCGGGTCGAAGCGTAGTGAGTTGCCTCATGCAACCAATTGGCGGGCATTGCCTCCGACACGCTGGCGGGGTCGATGGATTCAATGTGTTGAACATGGAGCAGCACGAACGAATTGCCTGAATTTGGAGCCATCATGTCGATTGCGAAATCGACCGCGCGAAGCGAGGGCGGACTTGCCAGAGACTGCACTGATACAGGCTTCTCATCGCAACAAGCAGGCGAGATAAGATTGCCAATCTGGAAACGCTAATTCTCCAGCGCCAGGCACAACGTTTGCGATCACTGTCATTCGCGGCAGTTGCACCGATATCTTCAACAGTGCTCTAAATGATCATTGAGGCGACGCCGAAATAGATCATTAAGCTGAGAACATCCTGAATTATCGTAGCCACTGGTCCGCTCGCGAGCGCCGGATCCCAGCCCGAACGTGCAAAGAGCCAAGGTAGAAATAAGCCAATAGTCGTTGCCACGGCACAGGCGCACAAAAGGGATATACCCACGGTTACGGCGAGATCCAGTTGACCAAATACAGCGACGGCATACAGCCCCGCTAAAATAGCGATGGCCAAGCCGATGAGAGCGCCGGTGGATAGCTCCCCCAGCAAAAGGCGCCCGATACCGGCCTCAGTTAACGAAAGTCCGCGAACGGCTACGGCCTCCGATTGCGTGCCAACGGCATCGGCCAGGTACACGATGGCAGGAATGAAGAATGCAATGGCGATATGGGCCTGGAGCGTCTGCTCGAATTGAGCAACTAGGCTGGTCGCAATCATACTGCCTATCAGCCCCATCACGAGCCATGGAAGGCGGTAACGGACTCGATTCAATATCGGTGCAAGGAGGGCTCGTCGAGCCGCTTCCGAGTGGTGCCAGATACCGGCCATGTGGTGCAGATCTTCAAGATGCTCCTCACGCAGGACTCCCATGATTGCGCGCGGTGGAAACACGCCTAAGAAGTGGCCTTCACTATCCACCACTGGAACAGCTGCAAGGTCTTCTCTGATCGCAAGAGATGCGGCGTCCTCACGGTCGGTATCAGGGCGCACAACAGGCGGTTCGGCGCTCATGATGTCTTTCAACCTTGCATTTTGAGGAGCAGAAAAGAGATCGGAAAGCGGCGCAATGCCGATGAGTTTTCTCCCCTCGTCAAGGACAAACACCGAGTTGACGCTGTCGAATTGCCGCCCAGGTAGCATTTGGAGCACCTGAGCCGCCGTATCGTTCAGTCGTGTTGTGGGCACTAGCGACGTTAAATAGTAGGAGACCTTCTCGTTCTTATGGTTCATGGGTTCACGAATCCAGCGGTTGCTTTATGAGTCGACTGACTTGAATGGAGGAAAGACTATTGTCGAGCCAAAGACGAGAGCATGCATCTTGCGTAGTTACAAAGTCTGCGCGTGCGTCTGACGGCGGAAGATGGTCAAAAGCTCTGTCATGGCGCAACTCGAATACGCATTATTCTACGCAACCCTAGCGGGCGCGATGATTCCGCTCGGTGCAATCGTTGCGCGGAGCGAACACATCCGCCCCCATTGGCTGGAACAAGAGCTCCGTCACAGTGTGATCGCCTTTGGGGGCGGAATTCTCCTTGCGGCAGTCTCATTCGTCCTCGTACCGCAGGGAATCTCTTACTTGTCTCCCGGCTGGTCAGTTGCAGCAATCGGCGCTGGCGGGCTCGCGTTCTTTTGGCTGGACCGCCTGATAGCGCAGCACGGAGGGGCAGCCGCACAGCTCATTGCCATGGTCTCTGACTTTATTCCCGAGGTGTTGGCGCTTGGCGCGATGTTTGCGACCGGGGACCAGACGGCTCCGCTTCTGGCCATTCTAATAGGTCTTCAAAACTTGCCAGAAGGTTTCAATGCCTATCGCGAACTGTTGGCCAGCGGTCGGCACTCCTCCGCAAAGATTCTTCAGTCATTTTTGGCGCTTGTGCCTCTCGGCCCGTTGGCCGCAGTGCTTGGCCACGTTTATCTTGCCGAGCGACCGCCGCTGATGGGCTCGGTCATGTTGTTTGCCGCAGGCGGTATCCTCTATCTCATATTCCAGGATATTGCACCCCAAGCGCGTTTGGAACGACGATGGGCCCCAGCTCTTGGTGCAGTCGCGGGATTCACCCTAGGTCTACTCGGCCGTATGCTGGTCGGCTAATAGACGTCCCCTTATGGGAGCGAAGACGGTTCCCGCTAGGCCCGCTTCGTACGCCGTCAGATTATTGAGTTCATGAAATCGCACACAAGCGCGCTCTCGCCCGCATAGGCGAGTGTGATCGACGGCAAAAAAAGATGGGAGTCCTTTCGCGCGAGCAGGCAAAAGGCTCCTATGATTGGCTTGTTACGAGCCAGGATTGGCCGGCTACGTGACTCTCTGTCCACAAAAGGCGTTGGGGCACATTTGACCTTGGTAGTCTGATCATTGATAGCTGAAGATCAGCGGTTCACGCTCTTGAGAATAGCCTCCGAGCCCGTGACGACGTCGAGCAATTCCGACGTGATGGCCTCTTGGCGCAGCGCATTCTCCGAGCGGCGCAAACTCTCCAACTTGTCGCCGATGTTGTGGTCTGCCGACTCCATTACCTGAAGCCGCGCGCCGTTCTCGCTAGCTAATGACTCCATAACCGCACGGGTGATCTCGGCGAAAAGGTATTCGCCTGCAAGCCGTTGCAAGAGCACATCCGGCGCCAAATGATGCAGTGGCCGATTACCAGATTCAGATCCGATCAAGAGCGCGGGGTCCAAGGGCAGGACGCTTTTGGATTTCACTTCAAAATTTCCGCCCCGCCGGTAGCCACCAAATACGACATTCACCGCGGAAACGGTCACCAAATACTCTGCAACCCGGCGCGTGATGCCGAGAATACCACCCACATGCGTTGCCATGGGAAAGCTGCGATCAACCTCAAGACCTTTTTCTGCCGCGAGTATGGCGCCACGACGTCCAATGATCACGACATCCTGGCCCTCCTTGCGCTCCGTCGCAGCACGGTCGAGCAGGCGTTCGTTGAAAGCTCCCACAAAGCCGTGTTCCGAACAGACGACGATCAACACACTTCTGCCAAACAGCTCCGAAGTCGTCGCCTGGCGCGCGATCTCGGGAAGCAGCGCCGTCCCCTCGGCGATGGCATCTTCAACGACCTCCACGTATTTTCGTATGCCCGTAAGCGCCCCCTGTGCCTCTTGTAGATGCGAGGCGGCAAGCGCGCGCAAAGCCCGGATGAGGTCGCGTAGCTCTTGCAGACTGGAGATTCGCGCCTGCAGGCGTGGCAACTGCTCCATCTCAAGCACCGTCCGGCAACCCTGGCGCTATTTCGGCCACGAACCCATCGATTACGCCGACAAGATCCTGTTGTTCTTCGTGGTCGAAGTCACCGCTCTGTTCAATCTTGGCTATGGTACGGGGGCACCGCTCCGCAAGCCGGCCACCGATGCCACTTTTAAATTGCTCGATGAGGCCAAACGGGAGTTTATCGAGCTTTCCTCTATCGACCGCAAGAAGCAAAGCCACCTGCTCAGCAAGAGAAAGTGGCCCGTGCTCCGGTTGAGCCAAAATGGCGCGGATGCGACGCCCGTGTTCGATCGTCCGCCTCGTTCGTTCGTCGACCATCGCGCCAAAGCGCGTAAAGACCTCGAGCTCGAGGAACTGGGCATATTCGAGCTTTAAGGTTTCCGCGAGACGCTTCATGACAGGGGCCTGTGTCTGGCCACCGACGCGTGAAACACTCATGCCAACGTTCACGGCCGGCTTGTGTCCCTCATAAAAGAGCT
>CAYOPW010000102.1:0-4086 GCA_964405975.1 uncultured Hyphomicrobium sp. | reverse complement strand
TCGAACCTGCGACCCTCTGCTTAGAAGGCAGATGCTCTATCCAGCTGAGCTACGGGACCACAATGTCCTGGCCGTACCGCGCACCTTCCAGCCAACCCCTCCGATACGCGCTCGATCCGCCAAAGGCAAGTTGGTCTTCCCCTGCCTACCTCGGTGTTTGTATGCCGCGATTGCACCCAAACAAAGCGCCTTGCGTCCTAAGATTCGTTGATCGTGACACTATTACCGTGCCAAAAGAGTTAAACATCAATGGCAAAGAGCTTCCGACCGCTGCTGTTGTCGTGATGAGTGGCAGTGGCGGGCACTCAAAAAGGCGGCAAGACCTAAGGGGACAGGGGAGAAGCGTACAATGACGGCCAACAGTGTAAGTGTCGGTGATGCGGCTCCGGGACTTCTTACGCGCGAGCGGATTATCGCCAAGCCCGGTTTTAACAGATGGCTGGTGCCGCCAGCTGCGGTCGCCATCCACCTGTGCATCGGCATGGTCTACGGGCTCAGCGTATTCTGGCTGCCCATGGCGCAGGCGATCGGGATCGAGCAGCCGGTGACCTGCCCCGACATGACGATGCTGCAGTCGCTGTTCACAACCACGTGCGACTGGCGCGTCACCGACCTTCTCATCATCTTCACACTAGGCATCGTCTTTCTCGGGCTGTCGGCCGCCGTGTTCGGCGGCTGGCTGGAGCGTGCAGGACCCCGCAAGGCGGGCTTCGTCGCGGCGCTCTGTTGGGGCGGCGGATTCGTCATCTCCGGCGTCGGCATGCTGACCCACCAGCTGTGGGTGATCTGGCTCGGCCTCGGGGTCATCGGCGGCATCGGCCTGGGCCTCGGCTACATCTCACCGGTCTCGACGCTCATCAAATGGTTTCCCGACCGGCGCGGCATGGCGACCGGCATGGCCATCATGGGCTTCGGCGGCGGCGCCATGATCGGCTCACCCCTCGCCGTGATCCTCATGAACGGCGGCAACTTCATCAACGTCGACCTTCCCTCGCTGGGCCATTGGCAGCTGCACTTCGATGGCTTCCGCACCGCCACCTCGGTCGGCGTGTGGCAGACCTTCATGGTCATCGGCGCCATCTACATCGCCGCTATGACGGCGGGCGCCTTCGGCTACCGCCTGCCACCGGAAGGCTGGCAGCCCGAAGGCTGGACCCCTCCGTCCAACTCGCACGCCATGATCACGAGCGGCAACGTGCATCTTCAGGACGCGCACAAGACGCCGCAGTTCTGGTTCATCTGGATCGTCTTGTGCATGAACGTTTCAGCGGGCATCGGCGTCCTCGCCATGGCCTCGCCGATGCTGCAGGAGATCTTCGCCGGCTCCCTGATCGGTTTGCCGCAACTTTCCTTCGAGGCCCTCAGCGAAGCACAAAGAATCAGCATTGCAGCGATCGCGGGCGGCTTCGTCGGCCTGTTGTCCCTGTTCAACGCCGGCGGGCGCTTCTTCTGGGCCTCGCTGTCGGACTACATTGGTCGCAAGCGAACCTACTTCGTCTTCTTTGCGCTCGGCATGGCGTTGTACGGTCTGGCACCGACGTTCGCGCACATGGGCGCACTCGCGCTCTTCGTCGCCGCCTTCTGCGTCATTCTGTCGATGTACGGCGGCGGGTTTGCCACGGTCCCGGCCTACCTCGCCGACATCTTCGGTACGAAGTACGTCGGCGCCATCCACGGCCGGCTCCTGACTGCATGGTCGACGGCCGGCGTCCTCGGCCCGATGGTGATTGGCTACATCCGCGACGTGCAGCTCGCAGCGGGCATTCCTAAAGCCCAAGTCTACGACCAGACCATGTACATCCTCGTTGGCTTCCTCGTCATCGGCCTCATTGCGAACGCGCTGATCACGCCTGTGCACGACAGGCACTTGATGAAAGTGGACTTGGAGGGCATGGAAGGTCCCCACGACATGTTAACCGGCTCGCACGGCATCGGCTTCGGCGGCTTCAGCTTCGCGGCGCTGCTGGCCTGGCTCGCCGTCGGCATCCCCTTCTTCTGGGGCGTGTGGAATACGGTCACGAAGACCATCAAGCTCTTCAGCTGATTACGGGGTGCAGCGCCTAGGTATCAGGGAAAGGACGGGCTCCCTAGTGCTGGAAGCTGGTCCTCAGTGGGTCCACCTGCCGATGCGGCCGAAGCGGAAATTATCTGCATATGATCTGATGATTGCCCGGCGAGGTTGCGGCTCAAATACTGTGTAGGCGAGCCCGCTGCGCTCGGCGTAATCAATGGCCTCATCCTTGGTGTCGAATTCGAGGCGAACCTGAGAGCGCATGTCGCGTGTGCTCGTCCAACCCATCAGCGGGTCGATTTCGCGCGGACTATCGGGCGCAAATTCGAGCACCCACTCTTTTGTGCGCGCCTCGCCCGACTGCATGGCCGTCTTTGAAGGTCTATAGATGCGCGCAACCATGTGCTCCTCGCTAGCGTGAAGTTGCCTATTGGTCGGGGCAGCGGGATTCGAACTCGCGACTTCTTGCTCCCAAAGCAAGTGCTCTACCAGGCTGAGCTATGCCCCGATACCAGGAAACAGGGTGCTTTCTGGGGTTCCAGAGCCGTTCCGTCAAGCCTCGAGCAAACACAAACAGATGACAAGACGGCAATGAGCCAAAAAGCGCGCTGAACAAGCCCCAAGAGCACCTCAGGCGAAGGGGGTGTTTTCCTGTGGCGGTGTTTCGCTGCGGGACCAGTGGTTCGGCACGGCCCTAAGGGTTTAGCATTGGGTTTGGTCTAGATCGGGAAATCGGCTCACATGCGCACGTGCGACAACGATATTACGGTGTCGTCGTGGTGTGCAGCCAAATTGCTCACGGCCCGCTGCGCAACAGCACATTCACATCATAGGACAGAGGGCGTTTGGGGGATGTAGAAATCGACCGCAAAAAAATGTCCTGCGGCCGTTGCAACATTGGCTGGCAGCCGGCCTACCTGCTGCCGTACTGCGTGCCCTGATAGCCGTGTACCGCAAAGCTGTCAGCGTGAGCAGCGGTGGCACCGGCGACAAACGTCAGTGCGAGAACGAGGGAAGCAAGAGTGTGGGTCATGATCATCTCCAGTTTTTTGAGTTTTGATTTCGTGGCAATTGCCACGCACAACAGGAGATACGATGAGCATCATGAAGTGTTACCCATGCTCGCTCGCCGCCACTTGCGGCAACACTACACAGGCGTGTGATGCTGCAACGGGAATGGTACTTTAGTTTACCCCTGAGAAGCCCGGCTTTTCCGCTGCTAAGCCTGAGCCAGCATCGACGTTGGAGCAATCGGCAATGCTTCTTCGTCGGCCGATCAGCAAATCCTCTATCGCTGATCGGCAATCATTATCACGTGCGCGTTGACAGCATGTCGCAGGAGGAGCACGGTTAGTCCGCCCTCTCATTATCTCAGCTGAAACAACGGCAAGGGACAAACCCTTGCGATCAGAGCGAGAGGGACGTGGAGGAAACTATGCCCCAAACAACTTACCGGACGTGCGCATTGGTTGGTGCGATCGCTACGTCTTTCGCATTCATTGGTGCTGACAATTCGTGGTCTCAAGAAGTCGATCAGGCCGCGACGACAACCGCGCAAAACGCTCCCGCAAAATCCGTATCACAGGACGCACTCAATGCGGCTGCATCAGACTCGAAGAACTTCCTACACACGAATGGCAATTACGGTCAGACCCGCTACTACCCTGCGGATCAGATCAATACGTCAAACGTCTCCAAACTTCGCCCCGCCTGGATCTTCCAGACGGAAGTGAAAGAGTCGATGGAGACGACCCCAATCGTCGTCGACGGTGTGATGTATGTCACGACCTCGTTTAGCCACGTCTATGCACTTAATGCCAAAACGGGCGAAATGTACTGGCACTACAAGCACAAGATGGGGCCGGTTACGACCTTCTGCTGCGGTCCCAACAATCGTGGTGTCGCGGTTGCGGGAGACAAGGTCTTTCTTGGCACGCTCGACGCACAGCTGGTGGCGCTCGATGCAAAGTCCGGCAGTTTGTTGTGGAAGGCGCAGGTTGGCGATCCGGAACTCGGCTACAGCGAAACGATGGCGCCGACCGCCGTCAACGGCAAGATCCTGATTGGGACGAACG
>CAYOPW010000101.1:0-4102 GCA_964405975.1 uncultured Hyphomicrobium sp. | reverse complement strand
CCCCTTCGTGCAAAGCGAACGCGCTTGGCCGACAGCTCCACCCCGTCCCATCCAACTAACGCCAAAGTTTGCGCGATCTCGCTTTCTTGGGGCCCGGAAGGGTCGGCGCTTGTCGAGGAGAAATGGGATGCGTAGAGGGACCAGAGAGGTTGTATGGTGATGTCAAATGCGCCCGCGGTAAGCGCGCTGACAGAGGCGGCCCGGGACAGAAGATTGAGGACGTCATTATCGGGATGATCGAGTGAGCCCTCGCGATTAAGCGTGTTGATCGCCGAATCTGACTTGTACAAGCTGAACAAGGCTTCGAGCCGCGCTATTTCCTTCTGGCAGCCGACAAGCGCGTGTTCGGCCCTTTCGTGATCGCCGTTATAGAGCAGGATTTCTGCTTCAGCTCCCAATGCGCTTCCGCGCCATCTCAGGGGTCGGCTCGGCGAGGCGTTCGCGGCATTGGCTCGCGAGCACGCCAACAAACTGCCGCCGCCGAAGGCCGCGGCAATCGATATGAAGCGGCGCCTTGTTACTTTGGTGTTCATCTCGATGCATCTTTGCTTCGCATTGATCGCGAACCAACCCCTTTGTCTTCGGGCCAACGCGGTTGCTTGGCGCTCGACGCCTGATCGCCTGCATCGCCAAGAATATAATCGGTGGGGATGTCATCAAAGGCGACAACGCTGCCGCCAAAGCGGCGCGCGAATGTCTCAGCTTCGCTTTTCTCACCAAAGGGCACGGTCTCCCGTGCTCCCATGCCGCCGCGCCGCGAACTTCCAATGACATAGAGTGCCGCGGCCGCCTCAATCCAGATGCCGTCGTCTTGCGGGCGCTCCCAACTTGAAGCTTTCCCCATGTCGTGGACATAGGTGGCTGACACCCGTTGCGCCTCGCCTGGAAGTCTGAGGTAGAACAAGGCGTCACGCACGGATGAGAACCAGACAGGCTCGCTGCGGCCAACCTCAAACACCTGAGCCTTTGGTCCTGGATGATCGACAACGATCATTTGGCAGTAGTGACCGCTTGCTTCGCGGGTAAGCGCGACCGGATCCGGCGGCACCGCTTTATCGCCACAGCCACTCAGGACCGCGACACCAACAACGAGGCAGAAAAAGCGGGCTCGCGGAGCGAAAATCACACCTGCCTCCTTTGAAAAACAGCGCACGCACCAGCAAGTGGCAACACTACCCAAGCAACCATCACAGCAATGGGAGCGATTGCCGGGATCTGCTTCTCAAGGCTAAGCCCCGCCATACCGGAAAGTATCGCTGTCTCACTACTGCCAACCAAATTGAGCAGGCGATACGAGTCGGTGGGGCTTGCCAAAAGAATGCCGATCAGCTGACCCGTTCCGATGGCCTTACCAGCGTCACTTGCTATGAGCCCAAGAAGCCCCATGTCGTAAAGAAGTACGAAGCAAAGCCAGACTCCAATTGCTGCTGCGGCGGCTGTGCCGCGTTCTCGGAGCGATGATGAGATCAGAAAACCAAGGGATAAGAATACCGCACCCAACAACACGGACGACAGGAGAAGCTTTGTGAAACTGCTCCATGCTTGGTGGGAAAATGCGGTTTCTGCGGTGAGTCCGATGGCGATACCGGCGCTGCCATAGCCGAGCAAAACCGCTAAAGAAAGCAGAACCAGAGCACCGCAGAACTTGCCCGCGATCACCTGCCAACGTGCAACCGGGTAAGACAGCAGCAAGATGAGCGTGCCACGTTCCGCCTCTCCCACGATGCTGTCATAGGTCAATAGCAGTGCAATGAGCGGAATAAAAAAAACGCTAAGTGAGGCAAGGCTGACAACGGTGACGGCGAGCGGGCTTATCTTGGTCATTCCGGTTGGCAAGCTCCCAAGGAGTGCAAGGATGAGCGCGAAGGCGGCCATGGCCAGCGTTATCAAGACCACCCAGCGATTTCGCATACCGTCCTGTACTTCCTTCAGAGCAATGATAAGTATTTGTTTCATTGCACCTGGGTCCTATCTGTATAGGCGGCAAAGATTTGTTCGAGATTTGGTTCCGTGAGACTGATGTCGTCTATCGCGATTCCGAGATTCAAAACCTCTTTGAGCATGATGAGCTTGTCTTGCGTGGGTAAGGTGAGCACCGCGGTACCATTAACGAAGCTGCCACGCTCAAAGCGTTGTGCAAAATGGCGAGCAAGCGCCGACATCTGCTCTTTGCCCGCTCGAACGTGGAGCTCAGGGACAAGTCCGGCGCTTTTTCGCAACTCAGGTATGCTGGCGCACGCACGCAGCCGCCCACGATGAAGGATAGCAACCCGATCGGCGCGGGCTTCAAGTTCTGTCAGAGCGTGAGAAGAGAGAAGGACCGCGACACCGTCTGCCTTCTTCTCTTCGATGATCGCGTAAACGCGGGCACGCGAATCTGGATCAAGGCCGGTCGTCGGCTCATCAAGCATCAGAATACGTGGATTCCCGATCAGCGCTTGAGCCAGACCTAGCCGTTGGCGCATGCCCTTTGAATAAGTGGAAACTTTGCGCCCAGCCGCCTCCATGAGATCCACTTGTTGGAAGAGCTGATCAAGGTTCTGTGTGGTGGCATTCTTTAAACGAGCGTAGAAGGTAAGCGTTTCGCGACCCGTGAGTGAACCCTGGAAAACGGCATGCTCAGGCAAAAACCCGATGTCTCTGCGCAGAGTGTCAAAACCGGCCGTTCCTGGTGATCGGCCCATAACATCAATCGTGCCAGACGTTGGCCGGGCGAGGCCTAGGATCAGTTTTATGAGTGTGGTCTTGCCGGCGCCGTTATGTCCGATAAGAGCCACACATTCGCCCGGCGCAATCTGCAAGTCGATGCCTTGGAGCGCGCAAATATCGCCGTAGCTCTTGACGGCGCGTTTAACGGAGATGCACGCCGCATCCGTCATGACCCACTCTCCAGCTTTTGTTTTATTGTGTTAGGCACCGACATCAGTGGCGCGCTATCGACGACGCCCCCGGGATGGAGTGCGGGAAAGGCGGACTGCGCCCATTTTAGAATTTGAAAGGCCGGGCTGTTCAACAGCAGTTTGGCCGCAGGATGCCGCCATATAATCTGGTCGGTCAGATCGTTCGGCTTGTAGACCTGATCGGCGATACCATCGCGATTGAGATCAAAAGCAGCGTGGTCGCTCCAGTAGTTGCCCTGTCCTTTCGACGACCAATCAAGCCATCGTGTTCCAACATACTTCACTTGCGTGCGATTCGATACAAACGCATTTTGAAAGATGACATTTCGTTCCGAGCCCGCCGTGAATTGTACGCCAATCGCACAGTGGGAAAGGTAGTTACGCGTTATGATGTTCTTGTTGGAATTGTAAATAAATATGCACTTCTCAGGCCCGCCTGTAACAACGTTGTCTTGGACAGTTACGTTGTTGGCGAAGTTGAAGAGAATGCCGCGATCCCGATCGTCTTCGGAGCGATTGCCTGTGACTTCAATCGCCGTCGAGTACATAATGGCGTAACCGATATGGTTGCGCTCAGAGACATTGCCTTCGACACGACTCTTATTCGTGTACATGTAGTGCACACCGAAACGCAGATCGCGGAAGCGATTATTCTTGAAAATGTTCTCCTTGCTGGTGGTGACAAATATACCGTCGCGACCATAGCGGATGTCATTTCCGTCAACCCGAGCGCCAGGCGCGTTCCAAACCTGGACACCGTTGCCGCGTTCGCTCATATGCAAATCACGCCGTCCGACGACAGTATTGGACGCCACAACGGCATCGCGCGCGCCCCAGATATAGATGCCGATCAAATTATCGATCACGCGATTATTGGTTACCGTTGCACCGGTTGCTTCTTTCGAAAGGAAGATCCCGGAGTCCTGGGTTTCCAGCAAAAGACCCGATCCGGTCACCGTCAAACCACGCAGCGTGACATTTGGGGCCCTGACGGTAATCGTACTACCTTCTCCCGTGCCGTTGACTGTTGCCTTTCCTCCACCATCCAGCGTCAGAGGTCGGGAAATGGTAATCTGACCGGCATAAGTTCCCGGCCTCAGCCTCAGGACGTCGCCGGCAGCGGCCTGTTCAATCGCCGCGCGAAGTGCGCCGGGACCCGGTGCAACGTCAACCGTTGCAGCGGTTGCGACCGCTGGTGAACC
>CAYOPW010000100.1:0-4212 GCA_964405975.1 uncultured Hyphomicrobium sp. | reverse complement strand
TGACCCAAAGCGGACATTCACATGAACAGCAACGTGAGCATTCGCAAAGATTGGAACCGCCCTAGGCGACCCGCCTCAGAAACTTCTCTTGGACGCGATCTCTAGCCCTTCGGCGTATACCATATACCGCTGACGTCCGGCGAACTCGCGGCGTGTAAGGAGCATCCGGGACGGCGCGTCAAGCCCGAGGGACATCCGGGCCAAAGAGCCGCTGTGTAACTAACCACGCTATGGCCACCAGAGCTCCCGCACCAAATCCCATCGCGGAAACGACGATAAGGATAGGCAGTTGATTGGCAATCAAGAAGCCGACGCCGTTACGGGCGGCGTCTGTCTGGCTCATGAGTAAGGAGGTAACCGAAAGCCCCGCACCAAGTATGCCAAGCGCTATCACGAGAAGCGCGGATCTGAATTGAGTCAACTCTTGCTCCAGTGGTTAGAATTTGATTGAAGGTCGGATCATGGCCAACTGTGCCTCAAAGCGACCGCGTGCTGCTCCAGCAAAGCTTATTAAGAGAGGTCAGGCGCTGGCGATTGGTGTCCCGAAATGCTAGGCGCATGCACCTTAAGCTCCCGGCAAGTGCGAGCGAGCCGATGTATGCGACCCCGCTTCCCCCTCTATTATTCCAAAGCGCATATCTCGTTCGCGAAGGCTCAGTCGGGCAAGTGCACGATGGCGCGCGTGCACGGTCTCGCTTGTTCAGCGCTGTTTAGCGCATGTCATTTGAGCCGCGCCGGCTCACGAATGCCGGTTGCAGCCAGATCGATGATGGACTTGACTATCGCCTTGCGCGTGGCCTGCTCGTTCTCCTTGGAGGTGGACGAACTCTTCCTCCACTGCAGCTCGCACCAAGTGGCCGTAAACGCCCGATCGAGCAATTCCAGAGTCTCAGGGGTGAAGCCCTCAGGGGCTTTTTCAAACGGAGACATCGCTCCCTCCTTGTTGGCAGGCGGGAGCACAGCGCTGTCTCTCAGGCACCGGCGCCTGGGATAGACAAACCGGTGATAGACGAGACTGTGCGCTCTAATTCAGGACCTGTCGAGCAATTAGTGTTTCGGTAGCTGTGTTTACTGATATGTGGTCACTTAACAGCGGCCGGATGTGCTATACGCCCGGCATGCGCTACCATAAAGCGGCTAAGATTACCCAGTCGGAAGCGGATTTGATCATCGCAAACGGTGGCGCTTCACTCTCCGACACAGTTGTCATCTCGCACGGTGACAAATGGTATGATGTTCGCTCGATGACCCGCGCTGAGTGCGAGGCATTTGTTGCGGACTTGGCGCGTGCGGAAATCGCTGCGCAAGACGAACAATTGCGTTTGCCGAACTGATCGCGGCGACCCTGCAAATGCCGCAACGTGCACTCGCGGCTCAATTCATTGCAGTGATGGCGGAGGACGCCGCCGATCCAACAGGATAAAGGATTAGGTCTACATGCAGCATTACCTATCACCTCATGTGAAGCAGCTGCACTTCGTGCTCATGGACTGCGTGGATGACTATGCTACCACGTTCGAAAATTGCCCGAAGGTGACTGGGGTCCAACTCACTGCTGAGAATGTCCTCGACGCCATTGCCGAAGTCATGGTGGGCAGTCTCGAATCCATCGTGGACCTCGACGAGCGTCGCAGGCTGATAGTGCGCTGTCAGTCCATGCTGGGATCCGCAAACGTGCCCTTGGCTGGCTAACCGATGGCGGGCGTTCTCCGCCAAGAAGATGAGCGGCCCAATCCGTTCATGCCGGCATTTGGCACTTAGCCGAAATCCCGCCAGCACAATCCAATGTCCGCATTCGGGGGGGAAAGCGGACATCGCTTTTCCGCGCTTCGGACGAAGACGATTTCGTTTTGAACTGCCAGCCGACTTTCTAGCCGCTCTCCCCAATTGTTATTTGAGAAAACAATCCGCACACTCTTCGCGCAACTCCCCGACGGCCTGAAGATTGTCACTTGAGGACACTCTCAATCACGCCCTGCTTCCAGCGGACCTAGGCAAAGGCAGCACGGTGCGTGCTACCGCGCCGTCTCTTTTTAGCGACCGCTTACTCCAGCCCGGCCTCCCTGAGCCGCGCCACCAGCTCTTCCACCTTGGTCTCAAGGCAAGCGATCTTCATTTCATATTCTTTCGGCGTCAGCTCAGCGCCTTTACGTGCGCGAGGCACGAGTACGTTGTCGGTCGTCGCCTTTGGATGTTCCACTCGTGTGCGTCCTTGCTGTTAGAGGGGCGGCGTCACGATCTTCCGTCACCTTCTTACCAGGTATCCGGCCCATCTTTCTATAAATCTCGTTTGTTGAGCATCTGTTCGACCACGCTGCGCCGTTGCGTTAGGACGTCGCCGTCGAGGCCACGCGAGAGCTTGTTGGCACGGGCGCGGATGCTCTCTTGGAAGTCAAAGCACCGCTCTGCGAAGCGCAATCCAAGCCATGGCGCTCTCGCCGGGAGATGTCGTGCGGGCGTATCGCTAGCACCTCGGCTTCGGCCCAGCACCGACGTCCGAGCTCGGATGCGGAGCTGGGCTGTAGCCTGTCAGAAATCGGATGCGATGAGCTTGTATGCATCCCTCCGACGACCCCCATATACTTTGCGGGCCGTCAGGAATATGCGTTCGCGATTATCATCGAACATCTTTAGTAACGAGGATTCATTGCGAGGGGTCCCCGGCGCGACTCGGAAAAGCGCGCTGTCCTCGATAAAAAAGGAGACCTCCAACGCGCCATCATACCCCCAGAAGCGAATACAGCGTCTCGTGGCATCGTAGCTCCGGCTTGCGTTGGGGAAATTGAGCATCGTTATGTCCTCGGGCGTTCGTTGCGCGAATCAATAGGGTCTGCCCCCTTCATGGGCCCGCCAATAAATCTTTCCCGAGCGCTCGTGCCCGTTGCCAGGCAGGTCTCTGCCTCTGATGCATACAGTTCCATCCTGCTCGATGAGCCCTCTTGTCATATTTGTCGCTGGCGATTTGTTCAAATTGTCTCCGGTATTCGTTGAACCTCTCCATATGACCATCGACATGCGCTGGCGGGTCGACATCCTCGAGAGCATGACCCGATACCGAAATGCTTATGGTGTCCGCGCCGTCAATCATGGGGGAGAGGACGCCATCTCGATCATCGTCGAGCGTACCTAGCTGCTCTACCAAGATGAGAGGCATGATTGATCCCACTTCATATTTTCGTTGGACCGCAAAATCCGCAGCTACTTCTCGGCTCGCGCAGTGAGGTTGGCATCAAACACCGCGATACGTCCGATAGAGTCACGGGGGTTGCATTAATGGTTAGACTTCGGGCGTTCTACTTTGGTCTGCGAAAAACGAAAGCTTTCAGCTTGTCATCCTGGGTCGCGATGCATCCAGCATCCTCGGCAAATGTGAAAACGTCCAGGAGGGTCTTCCGGTGGGCGCTATCGCCAACCATCCCCGGCGGAAACACATCGCCAATTTGATCAAACCTGAGTTCATAGGATACACTTGGCAAAAGAGTTCTGATCGCCTGCCGAATAATGCACTTATAGAGTTGTGCATTCTCCATAATAAACATTATAGCACGTATTAGATATCAAGTCTTTTTATCCGGCGACCTCAACCAAACTCAGCTTACAAGGCCTTAACGCGAAATATGCGTCCTGGCGGTCGGCGCGATGCTAGCCTTTACGCACGCGGAGCAAATTCGACTGATGGTTATAGCGCGGCAACGCTGACAAGCGTCATCCTTAGGCTCATCGTGCCACATAGCTTGGATAGTTCCTCGGTCAGACTGCCGCGATACTTTCGCAGCAATTGCGCGGCTTCCTAGAAGCCATCGTCTGCGACGAAGTCCTTCGGGTTGCCCTCTACCGTAAGCTTGTGACCGCCAGCAAAAAGCAGCTGCGTGTAGCCGTGCTTAGTATCATGGGGCATGGCTGCCGCGACCGCTTCAAGATCGACGTAGCCCGATTTGCCTAGCCGTTTAACCGCGCGCCATTTGGCCATTGGTTTCATCTCCGATTTATTCCGAGGTATTGTGTAGCAGCTCAGCAAAGTTCGCGCTCTATTTACTCTTGCCGCTCTCCGTCTTGGCGGCCTTACCGAAATTTCTTTGGATCGAGCTTCATACCTTTCGACGTATTCGGCCGGGCGGGCCTTTTCACGAGTCGTACAAGTTCCCACGCGGCTCAAGTCTGTTGCGGCCATGATTTCGCACAGATCCAGGTCGGTTGCACATAGAATGGGTT
>CAYOPW010000099.1:0-4341 GCA_964405975.1 uncultured Hyphomicrobium sp. | reverse complement strand
AGGTGTAAGCTCAAGCTTGCACATGGCTTCCAGCCAGTCGACTGGTCACGATCGGCGGACAGCAAAGACGCCGCGGCGTGGCGCAAAGAAAAACGCCAGCAAAAACACGAAAGCTTGTAAGAGCACGACGCACGGGCCCGTGGCTCCGTCGATGTGAAAGCTAACAATTGTGCCCAAGACACTGGAGCCGATTGCAACCGCAGCGGCGATCAGCAGCATGCGTTCAAACCTGTCGGTCAGCAGATAGGCGATGGCGCCCGGCGCAACTAGCATGGCGACGACAAGAATAATGCCGACGGCCTTTAAGGACGCGACAATGGTCAGCGCCAGCAACACCAATAGCGCATAGTGAATAACGCCCAGAGGCAGCCCGATTGCACGGGCATGTTGAGGGTCGAAACAATAGAGCAGAAGATCGCGGCGTTTGGCGAGCACTACCAAGAGCACACCTCCCGCGACGATACCGATCTCGATAAGATCGCGTCCTGTGATGCCTAGCATGTTGCCAAACAGAATATGGTTGAGGTGCTGATCGGTCTCTACCTTCGTGAAGAGCACTAGCCCAAAACCAAACATACCGGAGAACACGATGCCCATGACCGTATCCTCTTTAACGCGGCTGTTGTCCTTCAGGTAGCCCGTTAGCATCGCGCACAACAGGCCGGCGGCAAAGGCGCCTACGGCTAACGGCAGCCCGAGCACATAGGCGATCACGATGCCTGGAAGCACGGCGTGTGAAACCGCGTCTCCCATCAACGCCCAACCTTTGAGAACCAGATAACAGGATAGTACCGAACACACTGCGCCAATGAAGACGGCTGCTGCAAGCGCTCGCTGCATGAAGCCGTAACTGAGCGGTTCCGCGACAAACTCCCACACGTCCATCATAGTACGGGCTCCGAGGGTGCGGCTGCCCGGCGCCGTGCTGCGATACGCCCATGTTTGGGAGCGAAAAAGAAGGCGGCAAGGAATAGCAACGTCTGCAACGTGACGATCACGCCTCCTGTAGCGCCATCCAGAAAGTAACTGATGTATGCGCCCACAAAGCTCGTTGTCACTCCGAGCGTAACGCTGAGGACGATCAGGCGCCCGAAGCGATCGGTAAGCAGGTAGGCTGTCGCACCCGGAGTAACGACCATAGCGATGACGAGACATGCGCCGACGGTCTGCAATGCCGCAACGGCGCACGCTGCCAACAGCGTGAAGAATAAGATCTTCAACACCCAAGGATTCAGCCCGACAGTGCGTGCATGGCTTTCGTTGAAGAACACGACCATTAGGTCACGCCACTTGAGTGTGAGAATCGCCAGCGAGACACCAGCGATGATCACAACCTGCAAGACGTCCTCATCAGAAATGCCTAGGATATTGCCGAGCGCGATCGTCTGAATGTTGACTGCCGTCGGGTTGATGGAGGCCATCAATAGGCCAGCTGCAAAGAACGACGTAAAAACGAGCCCTATGATGGCATCCTCGCGCAAGCGCGTGCGTTGCTTGACGACCAGCATTCCGATCGCAGCGAGCAGGCCGGCGAAAAACGCTCCCGTAGCATAGGGCACCTTCAGAAGATACGCGCCAGCGACGCCAGGAACGACCGCGTGGCCCAACGCATCACCCATAAGCGACCAACCCTTAAGCATGAGGTAAGCGGAGAGGAAGGCGCACACGCCGCCGACGAGCGCGCTGACGAACATCGCTTTCAGCATATAATCGTAAGCGAATGGAACGAGGAGCTCGCTCACGTTTCGTCCTCGCGATTATTGCGGCGCAGCGGTTCCTCGTCGCTACGTTCGTCGCCATAAAAGACGACTGGACGCTCATCATCGGAAAGCACGGTGACCCGGCGCCGGTCTTCATCGGCGTGCAACTCGCCACCTTCAAGACGGAAGTGGCGCAAGACGCCACCAAATGCGAGTTCCAGGTTCTTCTGCGTGAAGGTCTGTGCGGTTAAGCCCGCATCCAACACGATGCGATTGAGCAGAACGACGTTATCGCAGAAATCTGGCACGCTACCCAGGTTATGGGTGGAGACAAGCATCAGGTGACCGCTGTCGCGCAGTTGGCGCAGGAGATCGACGATGGCAACCTCTGTCTTAACGTCGACACCGGTGAACGGCTCATCAAGCAAAATTATGCGGCCCTCTTGCGCGAGAGCGCGAGCCAAGAAGACACGCTTTTTTTGACCACCGGACAGCTCACCAATCTGGTGGTGCCGATAGGCACTCATGCCGACGCGCTCCAGCGCTTCACCGACTTTGCGCTTATCCTCAGCGGAAGGAATGCGAAGGAAGTTCATGTGGCCATAGCGGCCCATCATCACCACGTCCTCAACGAGGACGGGGAAATTCCAGTCGACTTCCTCACTCTGCGGGACGTAAGCAACATACCCGCGTTTGAGCGCTTCAGCTGCTGGCAGTCCGCCGATACGCACCTCACCGTGGCGCGGAGTGACGAAGCCCATAATAGCCTTGAACAAGGTGGATTTGCCGCTGCCGTTGACACCAACAAGGCCACAGATTGTACCGGGACCTAAATCGAAAGAGGCATCCTGAAGGGCGACGACACCGTTGGGGTAGGCAACTGTGACACCGCGCACCGATAATGACGGGGCAAAGTTTGCCCTCGCAACGCTTGATCTCTGTTCCCTCGTAGCAACAAGACTCATTTAGCAAAACCCTTGGCGATAGTGGCGACCGTCACCTGCAGCAAATCCAGAAAGGATGGCACAGGACCGCCCGCCTCACTCAACGAATCCACGTACAGCACACCACCGTAACGTGCGCCGGTCTCTTTGGCGACCTGTCGCGCGGGCTTATCAGAAACAGTGCTTTCGCTAAATACGACAGGGACCTTGTTCTTGCGGACCTCATCAATAACGTGGCGAACTTGACGTGGAGTGCCCATTTGATCGGCGTTGATTGGCCAAAGATAGAGTTCGCTCATACCGTAGTCGCGGGCGAGATAGCTGAACGCACCCTCACTGGTCACAAGGTAGCGCTGCTCTTTGGGAATTGCATCCAGTCGATTTCGTAAAGGCGCGTCCATCGCCTTGATTTTGGCCGTATAGGCCGCAGCGTTGGCGTTGTAGGTCTCGGCGTTGTCAGGATCGTGCTTCACCAAAGCCTTGCGGATGTTGTCAACATAGATGACGGCGTTCGCTGGCGACATCCAAGCATGCGGATTGGGCTTGCCCGTATAGGGGCCATCGCCGATGCTCATGGGCTCGATGCCCTCGCTTACGACGAAGCTTGGTACATCCTCAACGTTGTTGAAGAACTTCTCGAACCACCGTTCCAGATTCATACCGTTCCAGATCACCAGGTCGGCTGATTGTGCCTTGACGATATCGCGGGGCGTGGGTTGGTAATTATGAATCTCAGCACCTGGCTTGGTAATCGACTCCACGATGGCAGCGTCTCCGGCAACATTTTGAGCGATGTCCTGTATGACGGTGAACGTCGTCACCACGCGAAAGGGCTTTTTGGCCTCCTCGGCCATTGCCGAATGCAACGGCGAAACGATGAGCGCGGCCGCCAGGACCGAACCCAGGACCGCGCACGCGAACCGCACAAAATTTCCCTGCCTTGAGCTCAGCATTCCACCTCCAAGGGACCCCCGCATGTGGCCCGATAGGGCCAGCCAGCGTCGCAACTGGGCTTTTCTTGTTGCAAATGATTTGCAACTGCAAAAATAATGACGACCCTTGTCACAGTCAAGCCGGCAGCAAAACAGTTACTGGAATGTGGGGCGCGACGACGCCCTGCCGGGTCTGCCTCCAAGGCACAAAAGCGATCCCAGAGGACGGTGTGCGATGGTGGAAAACTCGGACAAGGTGGACGCAAGATCGCCCAAAAGGTCACTTGGCCCCGCGTTCATGCCTAATCTTAGCGCCACGTTGTCTTTGGAGATGGCGCCGCATGACTTCGATCGATGAAATCTTTGTGCGGCTGGAACGATCGCCCTTCCGCAGCCGCTTTCATCTACGCGCCCATGATCGCGCCTACCTCGTCCAAAAAGGCCTGCCGCTCATTCTACAGCACGCGCACGACTTCATCGAAAAACGCTTGGCGCCCGCTCATCCGAAAAACGATGGCAAGCAGACACCGTTTCGCGGACACCCCGTATTCGTGGCTCAGCACGCGACAGCCACGTGCTGCCGCTCGTGCCTTGAGAAGTGGCACAACATTCCGAGCGGACGCGCGCTTAGCGATGACGAACACGCTCACGTAATCGCGGTGCTGGAGCGCTGGCTGCGGCAGGAATGTGGGGAGAGGGAATCGGGCTGAGTGAACTAATTGGCGCACCGGGGAGGATTCGAACCCCCGACCCCCAGATTCGTAG
>CAYOPW010000098.1:0-4639 GCA_964405975.1 uncultured Hyphomicrobium sp. | reverse complement strand
GCGCGATGGGTGCCTGTCGGTGAGGCCGGCGCGGACTCGTTCAGGCTGCCCGGCGCTCTCTCGGCCGCGCAGCCGCGTTGGCGCCGGTTATTCGTAAGACTGCGGCACCTGCCTAGATCCTGCCGGAGTCCGAGAGGGTACAACTGGATCGCCGCGCATTGATGCCACAACCTGTTGTGCGCGCGCCGCTATGGAGATGTGCTCGCATGACGCCATACGGGTAGCCTCACAGCAGAACATGCGCCGCGTTGCAAAGTCGACCCAACCTCGTGTACCGGACGCGGGCCGTGCGTTAACTCTTGCGACGCCGATGCCGTTGCATTGAGGCGTCAAACATAAGCGCGTTCCAGAGCCAGCTATCTTGTTTTAAGTCAATGTGACGCTTGCGGAATTTTCTACTATTGAACTGCTGAACTCACATTAGGCACGGGACGATGCCGGGGGCTACGCTGCCGGCCGACACCATCGCAACCTTTTTGAGGTGCAACCATGACGACTGTGGGCTCACTTTCGTACGACTGGATGGCGCCCATCGGCCAAATGCTGGATGCGCATGCCTGGCGTGGCAATTACCTCATCGCTTTGCAGACATATCGTCCGGACGTTGTGGGTGTGATTGCTGATGAATTTGACCTTGCGTTTTGTGATTTCCGCGCCGCGCACATGGCGCAGCTGGGATGGCGTGCCGCCGAACTGCCGCTAGCCCGATTGAATCAAGTGGCGGCCGATGCCAGTGCCGACCAGGGTCTCGTTCTGCATAACGCTGAGGCGCTGCTTGCGACAAAGTCAAAAAGTGAGCGGTCCACTTGGTTTTCGGAATTCGTCCAGTGCAGCAGTCGCCATCCTGTGCTTATCCCGCTCTCGATCTTTTTTGACGAAGCACCAGAAGCATGCGCACGTGTTGCCTGGATTGATCCGACCGATCTGCCTGCGGAGAAGCTACTGATCAGGCTGGCATCACAATGATCGCGCATCTGAACCAATGGCTCGCAGGACGCTTGTCACGGAAGTTGTTCTTTGCGCTTGCAGCGAGTTTGACTGCGATTTCGCTAGCTTTTCTCATCCTTTTTGTCGGCTACTACCGCAACAGGTTGATCGCAGAACGAGCCACAACGTCGGCCGAGCTCAATGGCCTGCTTCAGGTTGCGCTCGAAAACGCCATGCTCAAACGCGACCTTGAAGGGCTTCAGGATATTGTCGAGCGTCTGGGCCAAAAGAAAGCCGTGAGCGGCGTGATGATACTGAACCCGCGAGGCGAAGTACGCTTTGCCTCGCCGGCCGCACAGCTTAGCAGGCGGTTCGACCTTGCCTCCGACGAATTCTGCCCCGGCTGCGACGTAATGGCTGGCGGTAGCACTGCCGCAGCCTTTGTCAGCGACCCGAAGGTCGGTAGTGTTCTTCGCAGCGTCAATCCGGTCGCCAACAGGAAGCCTTGTACAAAGTGCCACGGTGATGTCGCCACCAATCCCATAAATGGCATCCTCGTTGTCGACTATGATGCAGCAGAGATTAGGCGTGACGCGTTGGCGATGGCCCTGGCGCTAACCGGCTCCGGCGTGATGGTTCTCCTGGCTGGGACGGCAGCGATCGGCTGGGTGATCCGGCGCTCCGTCCTTGCACCAGTTCACGCATTGAAAAAAGCGAGTCTCGACCTCTCCGACGGCCGCTTTGACGTTGAGGTGGCTACTGGCGGACGTGATGAACTGGCCGAGCTTGGACAAACGTTTCGTGTGATGAGCCAACGTTTGAGCGCCCAACGGACTGAACTTGCCCAGCGCGAAGATTTTCTCCAATCAATGATAGACGCCGTTCCTGATGGCATTCGCGTCATCGAGGCCGACTTCAACGTCCTAAAGACAAACAAAGCATTTTGCGACCAGCAGGGCCTGCGACCGGATCAGGTGATCGGCCGACCATGTTATGCCTCGAGTCACGGGCGCACAGAACCATGTGCTCCGACACTCGTTACTTGCCCTCTGTACGAGCTCACCAGAAGTCGCAAGCCTTTGACGTGTCGGCACACCCACAAACGTGATGACGGTAGCGAACTCCTCGTTGAGGTTTCAGCAGCCCCCCTCGACGTCAATTACCAAGGTAAGCGCAAACGCTGCGTCGTCGAAGCCATCCGCGACCTCAGTATCGATATCCATCATTCCCAAGAGCAGCGGCTTTCGGAAATCGGCCAATTGGCAGCCGGTGTCGCGCATGAGATCCGCAATCCCTTATCTTCGATACACTTGAGCCTACAGACCATGCGGCACAAAGCGCCGGGAGAGATCAAGCAGAATTTCCTGGAGCGCCTCACTTTGATGGACGACGAGGTCGATCGCTGCATTCAGGTCACGGATCGGCTGTTGAAGCTCAGCACACCTCCAGCTGAGCTACCCGAACTCGTATCGCTCGAGGAGATCATTCCGGAGGTTGTTTCTCTTCTGAGTGCAGAGGCCGAGCGCGTAAACACCGATATCCAACTTGACCTAAAAGGATCACTCCGTGTCATCACCTCCGACGGCGATATGCGAATGCTGGTGCTCAATCTTGTCCAAAACGCCTTCCATGCCATGCCTGGAGGCGGAACTCTGCGCATCAGCGGAAGAATCCAGGACGAGAACATTCTGCTCCAATTTGAAGACACAGGCGTGGGTATTGCAAGCAACGACCTGCAGCGTATCTTCCAGCCGTTCTGGAGCCGGCGAGCAGATGGTGTTCACGGAACGGGTCTCGGCCTGCCAATTTGCCGGGAGATCTTGCGTCGACACGGTGGCCACATCACAGTATCGAGCAAGCTCGGCGAGTATTCGAGCTTCGTGGTTACGCTCCCGTGGGCGGAATCCACGACTGAGGCGGCATGAGCAAACGCAGCAAACATATCCTACTGGTCGAAGACGACCGGACACTTTGTCGGCTCATTGCAGAGCAGCTCGAGGCGATGGACTATTCCGTCACTAGCGCGCACACCTGGGGACAGGCGAAAACGGCGCTCGCGGGAGTGGATCCGTCTCTCGCACTTCTCGACATTCGCCTTCCGGATGCCGATGGATTCGAATGTCTGCCGGAACTCTCCGCTCAATGCCCGGTAATCGTGCTTACCGCATATAGTTCAATCAAGCATGCGGTAGCTGCCATGCGCGCCGGTGCGGCTGAATACCTGGCAAAGCCGGTCAATCCGGCAGAGCTTGAACTTGCAGTCACCCGCACGCTGTCCGCCGATTCTCTTAGGCGCAAATACGAATATTGCCGCAGTCAGCTAACCCCCGCCATTGCCCGCATTATGGTCGGATCAAGCAACGCTTTCAAAGAGCTCGTGAAACTCATAGAACTCGTTGCCCCCAGTGATACGACGATTCTGATCGAAGGAGAGAGCGGAGTCGGCAAAGAGCTGGTCGCTCAGAGCATCCATCAGCTGTCAGCGAGATCGCAAAATGCATTTGTATCCATAGACTGCTGTACCCTGCAGGAAAACCTTTTCGAATCTGAACTCTTTGGCCACGAGAAGGGCGCGTTTACCGGCGCTGACAAGCGCAAGCAGGGCCTAATCGAAGTCGCAGAAGGCGGGACCATTTTTATCGATGAAATTGGTGAACTTTCAGCCTCGCTCCAGGCCAAGTTGCTTCGCTTGCTTGACACGGGAGAATATAGGCGGCTGGGTGGGACTCAGAGTTTGGTCAGCGACAGCCGAATTCTGGCTGCAACGAACCGCGATCTGAAAACCTTCAGCGAGGATGGTGCCTTCCGCCGCGATCTCTATTTTCGACTTGCGGGGGTCGTCATCCGGGTACCATCACTGCGCGAACGCCGCGAAGACATCCCCCTGCTCGCGGAACACTTTTTGAAGTCCCGAACATTCCAGCGACAGATAACCAAGCAGCTATCGGAAGCTGCAGTCGAGGCTCTTTCTGAATACAGCTGGCCTGGCAACATCCGAGAACTCAGAAATGTAATCGAGCGCGCCATTCTCATTTCAGGCAACAGGCCTCTCATCGAGATCGCCGACCTTGGCCTAACTCCCGAGAACGAATCAAAGAACACAACGCTGTCTTCACCGCAATGCGAGTTGAGATTCGACCATGAGCCAACTCTCGACGAGATTAAGGAAAATTATCTGTCGAGACTATTGGGAATGCACCACGGCCACCGCGGCCGTATCGCAAACATCTTGGGCATCAGCGAGCGCAACGCGTACCGCATGATTAAGCGATTTGGTCTTGAGGACAAATCGCAGTCGAAGTAGCGCATATGGCCGGCCCTGATTCAGGGCAATCATATAGTCCGCCAAGCATTCGGCTGGACTACTCTGATCTCTACTTTTGACACTTAGCACTCACGCAGCGCAATCGGGTCGGCCGGTTAAAGATTCTGACACCGGTCCATTGCATGCGCGCCCGGCGCGAACCGACGCGAGATCATGGCGGCAACGCACCTCGGCCGCGCCAGCATCTAATGAGCACTTGAGCACTTGAGCACTTGCCACGTAGAGAACCAACAGTCGCCTTAAGGCGAATGAGAGACGGGCCCGCTCGTAGGGATCTGGGCGATCTGTTGGTCCCCATAGACCCGCAAACGCTGCTCAGGGTTCGACGGCCCAGCGCTTGAGAGCCGCCTTCGCATGTTGGTTCGATGGGTCGATCTCAAGCACTTT
>CAYOPW010000097.1:0-4862 GCA_964405975.1 uncultured Hyphomicrobium sp. | reverse complement strand
TCAAGACGACTGGTGGTTCCAAATCTTAAGCAGCCGCTTAAAGCGTGCGTTGGCGATCACATGAGAAATGCGCAGGCCAAACAAGCCGCCCGTAAAGTTGCGCCTGAGAACGTAGTATCTGAAGAACAGAACCGGGTACTCGAACGGCAGCCGCATCAAGATTTGGTGGAGCGGTTTTTTTAGCTCTTTGGCTTGCAGGTCCGTGTAACGGTCGAGCTTGTTGCGCACGTGATCAAGAGAGCGCCACGAATAGTGCAACGCGATTCCGTTGAGCTGACCGACGGGATGATTTCCCGTGTCAACGGTATCGTGTACGCGGCTTGTGCGGAATCGCACCTTCCGGCGATCGTATAAGCGCACATAGTTGTGGAAGTCGGCCCAAAGACGCGGACGATCATGGCCTGGATAAACGGTTACTTGCCGGAACCTATAGGCGGGAAGCAACGTATCGGGCGAGCGCACTAGTGCTTTGATCTCTTCAGCAAGGTCGCCTGTGATGACTTCGTCGGCATCGAGATTCAAAATCCAGTCATGAGCGGCGCAATCCTCCGCGTATCGCTTTTGTGGGCCATATCCGTCCCAGGCGTTGAAAAAGACTTTTGCGCCTAATGACTTGGCCTTGGCGACCGTATCGTCGGTAGACCCTGAATCGACGATGACGATCTCATCGACGACCTCGCGCGCAGCTAGAATGCATCGCTCAATACGGTCCCCTTCGTCCTGAGTGATGATGCAGCAGCTAAGAGGCACTCAGCTTGATTCCCTGCTATTGAGATTTGCCCATCGCTTTGCGACGGATCTCCTTAGGCGGGAGATCAGCGTCTTTGCGCGTTTTGGTTGGAAGGGATCGGGCGCATGGCGATCGTCCCCAATGTGGTCGGCTATTCCCGGCGTGACCATCGCAATACGCATTCCGCGCTCCTTGCAAAAGTGACTCAGCTCTTCTTCGGTGACGTAGCGTTCGAAGGGGCCGAACTGCCGCCAGAAATCCATCCGCGCGATGGACGGGTTGAAGGAATAAGAAAACCACTTGGGGTGCGCGTCGAGATCCCAGATAAGATAGTCGATATCGCCATGTCTTGATTCATGCGCACCTTTCGCATATCGGGGATTATAGACGCGATGAGCGATGCAGACGACGGAGATATCCGGCCGCTCTTCCAAAAAATTGATCACGCTGTCGAGGTCAAGAGTTCGGCTGAACCCCCAATCGTCTTCCAAGTGCAGCGCGTATGGTGTCTCCAGCGTCGCGTAGACTTTATCAATCGAGCGCAGCTGTCCGAGCTTAGGATGGTTGACCCGCACATCGGCAACGGGAAATTTTTCCGCGAAAGATGCCGCGCCGGCCGCGTCCTCTGAGTCTTCCGCGATAACGATCTTGCTTGCGTCGAAGAAGTCCAGGAACGACGCGACAGTTTGTTCGAGCAAGTCGAAGCGCCCGCAGCTTGTGAGCACAGTCGCAATTCTTGCAGGATCGATAACGTATTTGGGTGGCATGGTGCCTGACCTTTGGCGGATGCGCCGATAGGGTTATCACGAGGCGTGCGCCCAGACGTCAAGTCGGATGGCCACACGCGACGCGACCGCTATAAAAATAGTGATTTTTCAATGTGTTGCGTAGGTTCCGTTGTTTTTGCTAGTTCAGCCAACCCAATGACGTTGCCGCCAGAACCGCGAGGCTGAGCGCGCCAACCCAAAGAGCAATGCGGCCCCATCTCTTATGGCGCGCCTCTTCACGAGCAAGCTCCCGCACCGTTTCCTCGTCGAGCTTAAACCCAGAACGTGCCATCTCGGAAAGCGCAACCGCCGTTTGCTGCATCTGCGTCAGCAGCGATGGGACATCGGCCAGCACCTTTCCGATGGTCGAGGCTCCTTCGCCAGCTTGGCGCAACCGCCCGATGGCCCCAAGGTTTTCTTCGATCCATTTGCGCGCGATGGGCTCGGCAGCGGTCCACATGTTCAGGCTGGGGTCAAGTCCGCGCGCCACGCCCTCGACCACGACCATCGTCTTCTGCAGCAAGATGAGCTCCGGCCGCGTCTGCATATCAAAGACATCGGTGTAGGCGAAGAGCTGGCCCAACAGATCGGCCATCGAAATCTCTTCGGCCGTGCGCCCGTGTATTGGTTCGCCAATGGCACGTAGTGCCTGGGCGAAGACTTCGACGGGGTGGTGCGGCGGCACATAGCCTGCCCAGAAATGTACTTCGGCCGCCCTGCGATAATCGCGTGTGATGAGACCATAGAGAATCTCGGCGAGGAAGCGGCGCTCTTTGGTGCCGAGCCGGCCCATGATGCCGAAATCCACGGCGACGATCTTGCCCGCGTCATCGACGAATAGATTGCCTTGATGCATGTCGGCATGAAAGAAGCCATCACGCATAGCGTGCTTGAGGAACGAGCGCATCACGGTGAGGCCGAGCGCCTTGCGATCGAAGCCAGCCGCGTCGAGGCGTGAGTGATCAGCGATGGGAATCCCGTCGATCCACTCGACGGTCAAAACGCGGCGGGACGTGCGCTTCCAATCGACGTCAGGCACACGAAAATCGTCATCGGGATCGGCTTTAATGTTCTCGGCCATCTCTGACATGGCCGCGGCTTCGAGGCGCAAGTCCATCTCGATCTCGGTGGTACGCTTCAAAGTGTCGATGACCGCAACAGGCTTAAGGCGGCGTGAGGGGGGATGAAAACGCTCAATCTGCCCGGCCGCGAAATAGTAGCTGTCGAGGTCACGCCGAAAGCGCCTCTCAATTCCGGGCCGCAGGATCTTTACTGCAACGTTGCGGCGTTGACCGTCGTCTTCCACGACGGCCTTGTGCACTTGTGCAATTGACGCGGCGGCAACAGCAGGGCCAAACTCGACGAAGTGGTCATCAAGCTTACCACCGAGCGCCTGCTCCACCGCCGCGCGCGCTTCTTCCTGAGAGAAGGGTGGCAGCTTGTCCTGCAGGTGGGAGAGATCTTGGGCCAGCTCCGGTCCGATGACATCGGCACGCGTCGCTAAGAACTGGCCGAGCTTAATGTAGCTGGGGCCCAGCCGCGTCAAAGCAGTCGCAACACGCGTCTCCTTAGGCTCGCCGGCATGGAACGGTGCGGCGATGAGGCGGATCGGCGCGCTGAGGGCCAGCATCAGCTTAACCTCTGGCGGCGCGCCGGCACCTTTGGGCACAAAGCGCACGCCGTGCTGGGCCAGCACGAGGCCGGCGCGGGCAAGCCGCAAGCTATTGATCAGCGCACCGGCCATTAACCCGACGCGGTCCTTATCGTGAGAGTTTGCAAACTAGGCTGCGCGGCAGATTGCGCCGAAGCGGCGCTGGGTCAAGTACCAGATGCTTTGAGAGTTTCTGCGGGGGATCTTGGAATTCTGGTTGGTTCAGCAAGTTGGGGGATGGCTCCCTTGGCGCACAACAATCGTCATTCGCCCGCTCACGCTAACCGCTCGCTGTTCCCCCGCATTTGTAGCCAAGGCCCTTTATGGTCAGCGAGTTTCCGCCAACAGGAAGGAAGCCCTGCATCAATTGCGTCCCGCCGGTAATAACAACATGCGTTCCGCCTTTTTCGCCAACAATATTTCGTAGATTGTTCATGGCGTACTGCTCAGCAGGTCCGCGGCCAAGAAAGATCCCGGAAATTTCCTCGCAGTTTTGGGGTGGATTTTCAAGGACTGTGACCTGTGACCCATACTGGTCAAGGCTTGCCATTGAGCAGGCGCTTAAGCCCAAACAGAATAGCGGAGCGAAGAAAATCGCACTGCACTTTCCCATAACTCCCCCCAAGTCGCCCAAGCGAGCATTTGCTAGCACCGATACAGCGTGTTGGCCTGAAGTTTGAGCTGGGGATCCGCGTAGTTATTATGCACAACGACGACAACATTGGCGCCTTTGCCGGCCGCATAGCTGCGCAGGTGCTTGGCTTGCTCTTTTTTGCTGACTTCCGCGACGCCCAGCGGATCAAAGTGTCTGGTTAGATGTTGAGACAGTGAGAGGACCTCGCCCACGTAGGTGCATCCTTGAGTGGGCTCAGTATCGACAATCTTGACGGCAAGGCTCGCAGGGTTCTCGACAAGATCTGAATTCAAGCCGCCAGAGCAGCCCTGCTGCAAAAGGAGCCCCCAGACAATTAGAACGGAACGGATGAAAGGAAGTCCGGCGCGTTTTCCAATCATCACCGGGCTCCCCCACACCGGAAAGCCTCGGCGACGTAGGTGGACGCCCGCCAAGTCTGGGTATGTAACCCACGGTGATAAGTAATGTTTTTCTCGTTAATGGCATCCCGAACAACGATGCGGTTTGCACCCAACTTCGCCGCTTTGGTTTTGAGTTCAGCCAAAAGTTCAGCGCCGAGAATATATTTCGGATTGAAGATCGGAAGCTCGTTCTCAATGTAGGCTCTGACGAGCCCAGCACTCTGACATCCCTTTGGTGTGTTCTTTAATAGCCGAACGTTCCCCGCCTCAGCCGATGCTGAGACAAGACAACAAGCAAACAGGACTGAGAAGAAGCGTTTGGTCACTTGGTTCTACCTGTGTGACGGCAAACGTCGCAGCTAACATGGCATTTCATGCCTATCAAGATTCAAAAATTTAGGAGCGTATACAGATTTATTCAGGTGAAGCTTTTTTTTGATATTCTGCTCTCTATGGGTCTGGCAAAGCGTAGGCCGCGCATGTGTAGCTTCCTTTTGACTCAACCCACTTCCCTTGTAAGAAACCCCCCCAATGTCTGAGACGCAAGCGACTCTGGTTTACGACGGTGACTGCGGCATCTGCCTCTACTGGGTGAACTATTGGCAGCTGTTGACTGGGCAACGCGTCGGCTACCGCACCTATCAGGACGCTGCAACGGACTTCCCCTCAATCCCGCTGG
>CAYOPW010000096.1:0-4932 GCA_964405975.1 uncultured Hyphomicrobium sp. | reverse complement strand
AAGCCGCTCCATTGGGTCACTGAGACAGCGCATCGGTAAGGCCTTAATGTTCGCTCTGGGTGGTAAAGCGGACATCGCTAGCCCAACCTTAAATGTCGGCTTATGACCCAAAGCGGACATTGGCCGATACACTAGGCAAGGCCGCCGCCCATGCAGTATCGGCCCACAAGTCAAAAGGACGCTTGTGCAGCACTTAATACAGCCTGAATGCGACGATCACCTCAATCACACTGACTTAATAGAGAGCATGCGCGCGAAAAAGGCGAAGATGTAGCCTGTCGACCAGCCGAACATGAGCACGCCCGTGGCTGACTCAAGTGGCCCCAAGAGGCGCAAATGCTCAGGCAGAACCACGTCGGCGTAGCCAACGGTCGTGTAGCTCGATAGCGAATAATAAAGTGCGACCTCCATATTGGGAAAGCCGCCTATTGCAAGATATGCTATCGCCCAGAAAACCGCTTGCGTCAGATGTGACGCGAGCAAGACGGTGAAAACAATAAACAGCAACAGCACATGCGAGCGCCACATGTTCAGGGCTTGTAAGCGCGGGCTCTTTTTAAGCCGCCCTGTTAAATGTGCGACGGCGACAGCATGGACTGCGACGCTGAGGAAGACTAGCAACAGAGCCAGAGCCAGGAGGCCAATCATTCCCGTCGTTGCCTATTGGTTGCGAAGTATGAACAGCCTGCGCCATGATGCCAGGGCGGTCAAGCGTATGCAGGTCTGCTTCGCCATACATGGGTGACGCGCGTTTAAACTAAGATTGCACTTGACCCACTCCGGGCCGGCTCGTCACTAGCCCCTCTTAGAAATGCAATCGTGACAACCAAAATCCCTCTAACCTGTTAGGCCATGGAAAAGAAGCCATCTTCCCCATCATCGCAACTCATGCCGGACAATGTGTTTGTCCGCAGAGTGCTCATCTTTTTTGCTTTAGCCGCCTTCGCGGCGGCGCTATGGACACTCTCTGAACTCCTGATCCTGGTGTTCGGCTCCATTCTCATTGCCGTGGTGCTGCACGCGATAGCCCAGCCCATTGCGCAGGTCACGTCCATTGGCCAGCGATGGGCTCTCCTTGTTGCCGGTCTTAGCACCATCGCAGTGTTGGGCATCGTCTCATATCTGTTCGGCTCGACGATCAGCAGCCATTTCGTCACCCTTGCCGAGATGCTCCCCGATGCAGCGAACGACCTCTCTAAGCAGATACCGTTCTTGACGATGCCCGAGCTGCTGCGGGATTCATCGATCGGCAACCTTGTGATGAGCGCCTTCTCTTGGGGAACGACCATCTTTGGCGCGGTCCTCTCGTTGGTCCTTATGATCGTTGCCGGCATCTACATCGCCATTACGCCGAACGTTTATATTCGGGGCTTCGTCAAGCTATTCCCACCGACAACGCGCGAGCAGGTCAGCGCGACATTGGACGACGCTGGCTATGCGCTTCGCCGCTGGTTCGGTGCCCAGCTCATAGCCATGATCATTGTCGGTACGCTCGTCGGGTTGGGCCTTGCGATCGTAGGCGTACCGTCGGCGCTTGCCCTTGGGCTGATCGCCGGTGTGGCCGAGTTCGTGCCGATAATTGGGCCGGTTATCGGCGCCGTTCCCGCCTTGTTGATCGCATCCACGCAGAGCCTGGAGATGGTGCTGTGGACACTCGCCGTATTTGTCGTGGTTCAGCAGGTTGAGGGCAATCTCATCATGCCGATTGTAGCGGGCCGCGCAGTGGCGCTGGCACCTGCTGTCGGTCTGTTTGCTGTCGTCGCACTTGGCATACTCTTCGGCCCCTTTGGGTTGTTGCTCGGCTATCCGCTCGCCATCGTCATCGATGTCACTGTGCAGCGCCTTTACTTGGGCGAGGTGCTGAAAGAACCTTTCAATCTCAGGGGCAAGGAAATCGAGCGAAAAAATCGGATTGATGTGAACTCCCCCTAGCGCGGCGCCAGCGCTCTGGGAAGGTCCACAGCATGCATTTAAACAGACTTTGATTCGGCGAAATCGAGCCTGATGGACTCAATCAAAGGGGCGACTAATGGTTACCAAGCTAAAGAATCTCAAAAACCTTAGCGACCGAGGGAGCAACCTGACTCCTGTTTACGCGCGCTATCAAATGGAGCACGCGGTTCCAAAATTCGAGCTCGCCAAAGAGGAACTCAGGCCCAATACCGTTTACGACCTCATCCATGACGAACTGATGCTAGACGGCAATGCCCGGCTCAATCTGGCGACGTTCGTCACGACTTGGATGGAGCCGGAGGCCGAGAAGCTCATGGCTGAGACCTTCGACAAGAACATGATCGACAAGGACGAGTACCCATTCACGGCCATGATCGAGGAGCGTTGTGTGAACATCGTCTCCCGACTGTTCAACGCCCCTAGCACGGGCGTGGGCGCGTCCGCGATCGGCTCTTCGGAAGCGGTGATGTTGGCCGGTATGGCGCTGAAGTGGCGATGGCGCGCGCGACTGAAAGCCAAAGGCAAGCCAACCGATAAACCGAACATAGTGATGGGCAACAACGTGCAAGTCGTGTGGGAAAAGTTCGCGCGGTACTGGGAAGTGGAACCTCGCTACATCGAGATGGAACCTGATCAGTATACGATCACTCCCAAAGGCGTCCTAGACGCGGTCGATGAAAATACCATCGGTGTCGTGGCCATCCTCGGGGTCACCTACACAGGGGGCTATGAGCCGATCCAGGCTATTCACAAAGCACTGGAAAAGCACAACGCTGCGACCGGTCATGACATTCCCATGCATATCGACGCCGCGTCAGGCGGGTTCGTTGCGCCGTTTCTTCAGCCCGAATTGAAATGGGATTTTCGCCTGCCGCTCGTCAAGTCCATCAACGCGTCAGGACACAAGTACGGCTTGGTATACCCCGGCGTGGGCTGGGTTGTCTGGAGATCGCAAGAGGATCTGCCCGATGAACTCATCTTCCGCGTCAACTACCTGGGTGGCAACATGCCTACCTTTACTCTCAATTTCTCACGGCCCGGCAATCAGATCGTTGGCCAGTACTACAACTTCCTGCGCCTGGGCCGGGAAGGCTACACACGGATCATGAAGGGCCTTAAGGAGACGGCCATGTACCTGTCCGGAAATATTGAGAAGATGGGACCGTTCAAACTGATCTCTCGAGGCGACACGATCCCTGTGTTCGCCTTCGCCCTCAAGGCTACCCGTCACTACAGCGTATTCGACCTCTCCGACAAGCTTCGTGAACAAGGCTGGCAAGTGCCTGCCTATACGATGCCACCCAAGGTCGACGATCTTGCGGTGCTGCGGATTGTGGTGCGCGAGGGCTTCAGCCGTGATCTTGCGGAAATGTTATTGACCGATCTGGACAAGGCCGTCAGCTACTTCGACTCTCAACCCGGACACAAGGCTAAAGAGCCGAGACCCCAGTTCGCGCACTGATGTCGGCGCCACCTAAGGCCCCTCTCGTCCTCTGGTGGGTGGCCAGCTCGTGCATTGGGACGATGTGGGATCGTTCGCCGTCCGTATCGTACACCGCCTGCCGGATGCCTCGCCTCCGATCGCAACCTCCTTCAAGCGGTAGCCGACATTTGGCTATCGTTTGCAGGTGAGCATAGGGTTCCGCTTCAATCCAACAATGTCCGCTTTTGGTACTTAGCGGACATCTCTCACCCAGGTCCAAATGTCTGCTTCTGACCCAAAGCGGACATCGACGTATGCGGGGGCTGCGTAATCCACGCCTCGACATCTCTCCTGGCCACAAGCAGTCTAATCGATGGGTCAGGATAGCAGGCCGATAGCGGCGTCTAAGAGGATCATGGGACCAAACACCATCAGGGCAACCCTCACGGCAGCGCTGCCCTTGCGGTCCCGCGCGAAGTCGGCGAGGCCGAAGCGACCTCTCTTATGAACTATTGGAATTGGTTGCCAGTGCGCACTGGTATCCCTGTCAACAACGGCCATCGCCTGCACTCCATAAGACGCCAATATCAAAAGGATACACGCTAATTAAGAACGTCAAGTTGAGCGGGGATCGAAAACTTGCGAAAATTTTTCGCAGTCGCCTTCATTGAAGGGCAAGAAATTATTCCACCGTGTGACGCACTCAGGGGTAGAGCTCATAATCGTCCGCGTCCAGTAAAACGCCGCAGGCGGTTAGTCGAGTTGGTGACGGCCAAGAGTATGATGACGGGAAAGTATTTTGTCACGACCAGGATTCGTCATGGCTGCAGTTAACTTATGGGGAATGCCCCTCATCCTAGGCGCCCAATTTTCCAACTGTGTCGTGCCGCACCGGCGCCCGATTCGTTACGAGTCGCGGTCGCTTTTGCACAAAACTTCAATGGAGAACTTAATTCCCCCAATACGGCGGTAGCGTATCCTAAAAGGACAGTACTAAGACAGTATACAACAATCAGGGACGGAAGATGGAGTATGTGCGTATCGCACGTTTGCGCTCGACGCATTCGTACATTCTGCTTGTCGGCGCTACCTGCGTCGCGGTAGCGCTCCTCATTGTGGTGGGTTGGTACACCGGAACAACAAGCTTGGCGCGGGTGCTGCCGGCATCTGCGCCGATGCCGTTTGATACGACATTGGCGTTCTTCCTTTGCGGCTTGGGATTGTTGTCGCACTTAGATAAGCGCACTTATCTTGCTGCAGCCTGCAGCATAACGGTTTGCTTGATTGCGCTACTCACGCTCGGCCAATACTTATTTGGTGTCGATCTGGGCCTCGGACAGCTCTTGATGGAAGCTAGAATTGCGATAATGGCGAGCTACCTTGGCCGAATGACCCCCAATGCGGCGTTACTGTTTCTTTCCTTCGGAACCGCGCTTGCGTTCTCAAACCGGGCCATAAGAAAGCAGGAGTGGATCAACAAACAGCGCAAGAAGGAAGAATTGCTGTTAAGGGATGCCCGCGATGACGCGCAGACCACCAGTCTCCTTCTGAAAGGA
>CAYOPW010000095.1:0-5112 GCA_964405975.1 uncultured Hyphomicrobium sp. | reverse complement strand
AAACTTATCCCCGCAAGGCGTTGTTAGTGATGCGAGAAGAACCCATTGACGGCGGTGTTGCGTGCGAAGCCCTGCGCATTCGACGGAGAGACTGCATAGAGACGTCATTGCCACGTGCCGTACAGACAATTTTTGTATGCGTGTTTGGCGCGCCGGGGTGATTAGCGCACTTTTAGAAGGGCACGCCGCAGAGGACGCATTGGCGAACGTGTATTGGTGTCCCCCCACGCATCAAAATGAGCCCAAAAAGAAGAAACCGCCGTTCGATACAGCGTCCCACCGGGAATGCTATATACTGTCCGTTGGCGGACGGCCTCTCTTGCGTGACTGGATGAATTCCCTGGAGACGAGCGCAAGAAGTATGACCACGAAGGCCGTCGTATGCGTGACCAGCACAGTGGCTGGCCGGTCCGCAAAGCTCATTTGCACAAAATGCTGGAAGAAGGCCGGCTCGAAGCGGTCTGCTTGGCCGTAGAGGGCGCGATACTGTTCGAGGAATGCATCGAGCAGGAGGTAGGTGTTGGTCAGCGCCTTGCCGTTGATCCACTCAAAGAGGCCGACGCCACCCAGAGCCAAGGCGCGCGCGATGAAGTTGAGGTTCTCGACAGCCTCATCATAGATCAACAAAAGTGCGAAGATCGCAATGTGGACGGTGACAAAGAACTGCCACAGGAAATCGATCTGGGCGCGCGTCGCCATGATGCCCTCTACGAGCATTGGCTCTTGTAACTGCTGCAGCACGGGCTGGTTCCCCCCTCCAAGCATTGCGCTGGGCACGCGCATCGTCCCGCCCCTTAAGGGCGAGCGCGGATTAGTAGATGCAATCTAAACCATTCAAGGCCGCCATGACGAGACCCGGGATGCGTGACGCGTGCGTGCGCAGCCTAGTCGTTGCTCTTGTGCACATTGTCTGAGCGCCGGAAAAGCTCAGCGAGCATGTCGCGGGCCCTGATGGGCGGGGCGGTGATGAATGGCAGGGGCCGGCATACCTCAACGGCGGCGGCGCCAACGCGTGCCGTCAGCGCGCCATTAAAAGCACCTTCGCCCAGCCGCCGCGATAGGCGCCGCAACAGATCTTGTCCCAGGAATTGCCCCAATAGATCGTCGGTCAGGGCAACGCCGCCGGTGGCGATAATGTGCCCGACAACCATGCGTGCCAGCCGCAAGGCGCCGAGTGATCCGGGACGGCCCCCGTAGAGGCCGGCAAGCGCGCGCAACGTGCGCACGTTTTCGACAAGCACATAAAGCATGGCGATCCAAGCCATGGGGCTCATGGCTGTCACGATGCCGACGCGCTTTGCGGCGGTAAGCACGACGCGGCGGGCTTCCTGGTCAAGCGGCATCATGAGCTCGCGATCGGCAAGCGCCAGGAGATCGCCAGGCTTCAGAACGGCACGTTCGTGCTCTCCAAAGCGCGTAAGCGCCCAATGCAAGTCTGCGCGTTGCGATAAGATATTTGTGAGACCATGCACAGCGGCACGTTCGCGCTTGAGGTCACGTGCGCTCAAGGCCTCGGTGACCTCGTGCTTGAGGCGGCCGAGCCTAGCCAACCGAAACAGCCCGACAATCTCGCGCAAGACGATGACGAGGGCCGAAAGCGCAACGAGACCGAGCAGGCCTAGTGCAAACCAGCCAACCCAGTCCTGACGTGCCAGCGCCACTTCGACGAAGCTTGTAAACCACAGCGTCGTTGAGAGCACGATGAGGCCCAGCACACCTGTTATCAGCAGTCCGCCCCACCGAATGCCGCGCGACAAGTCCAAGGCGGTAGGGCGTCTTAAGGTTTGAGACGATGCGTTGGGGTTTTGCGCCGAAAGCCCGGGTTCGTCCGTTGCGTCCTGCGGCACGGGTTCAGAGGCGGCGCTGATGGCGGGATCGTCCGGTGCGAACGCGCGCGGGCGGCGGGATTTTGAGGGCTGGGTCATGTAAGCCAATCCGAAAGAAGGAAATCGAGGGCGCGATCAAGACGAATATGGGGAAGAGGTGCCGCTTCTCCGTCGGCCCCCGGCGGCATGAGGTGGGGCGGACGAAAGCGGATGAAGTGCAACCCCGCCGGGCCGGCCTTCGGGCTCAATGCCTTTTGGGGATCTTGCGGCAAATCGCCGGGAAAGATGGCCGCATCTTTTTGGCCGTCAAACACTTTTGCGCTAACCCGCTCACCTCGCAATGGCACACCGACAATGCAGGGGAGCAGTTCATGGCCGACTTTCGCTTCTGCCTCGCGCGTGGCCTGCAGAGCGGCAAGTGCTTGCACCCCCACTTCGGACCCAGTGCTGGTTGCGCGTCCGATGGCGCGTTCAGTGACGAGGCGCAAGATGGCTTCGAGGCGATCGTGGCTTGATGAGTGGATGTGGTCTGCCTTCGTGGCGGCGAACAGCACTTTGTCGATGCGCCGTCCAAGAAGAGAGGTGAGCCAACTGCTGGCCCCGGTGCGAAAGGCACTAAGGACGCTGTCGAGTGCGTGCTGCAGGTCGGCAAGCGCCGGTCCTCCTTCATTCAACGGCCCCAAGAGATCGACCAGAACAATCTGCCGGTCGAGCCGGGCAAAGTGATCGCGGAAGAAGGGACGCACGACATGCGTCTTATAGCTTTCGAAACGGCGCGCCATCATGGCGGCAAATGAGCCGCGCGGCGTTGAGCGTTTCGGCTGGAGCGGGAGAGGAAAGAACGTGAGAAGCGGCGAGCCCTCCAGATCGCCCGGCATCAGAAAACGGCCCGGGCCGTTGGTGTGCCGCACGTGGCTGCTTGCGCGCAGCGCGGTCAGGTAGTCACGAAAAAGTCGTGAGCCTGCAAGCGCTACTTGTTCGTCTTCGGGGGCGTAAGGGTCGACGGTGTCGAGAACGTCAAGCCACCGCTTGGCGTGCGGTGCATGCCGCGCGTCCAGTGCTTGGGATATTGCCTCAGCCGACCAAGCCTCAAAGCTTTGCTGAAGCAGGGCTAAGTCGATGAGCCACTCGCCGGGGTAGTCCACGATATCGAGATTAAGACGCGAGGGGCCGAACACGCGCACTAGCGGGTTGGAGGATAGGTACTCGATCGTAACGCGAAGCTGGCTGAGGCGCCGCGTGCTTTCGGGCCATGCCGGCGGATCGCCTCCTAGAGTCTCCAGATGGGCTTCGTAATCGAAGCGGGGCACGCTGTCGTCGGGTTGCGGCTCCAGATACGCCCGTTCGATGCGTCCTTCCGCTTCCGGGCTGAAGAAGGGAAGGCGGCCGCCGGAGACAAGATTTCTGATCAGCGCTGTGATGAAGACAGTTTTGCCGGCACGCGACAGCCCCGTTACGCCAAGGCGCACCGTCGGCGTCATCAGGTCGGTGAACAACGCGCCGGCGCGATGGAGGGCATTGCGGGTGGTATCGTCCAGGCTAGACAGCGACAAAGGGGACCTCGCGAAGGGTCCCCTTAGCTAGTGCGAAGCCGCCATTTGGACAAGTGCGGGGCCTTAGCCGTAGAAGACGACGAGTACGCCGGCGGCAATCACGGTTAAGCCCATCAGGATGATCAAGCTGCTGCGAAAAAACTCTGCCATGACACGCTCCATCCGCGTCCATGAGTTGATGGGCTTAAGATTAGAGGAGTGGCATTGAACAAAGACTGAAGCTGCCCTTCACACTCCATTCATTTAAAGGGCTCAGGTGCGCGGGAGTGCCTCGCGGCTTTGATGCCCAAAGGAATGAAAACGGGGAGCGGGGCGGGTCCGGCCCATCTCTTTGGTCATTGCGGATGCGGCCTTCGCCGCCCCACACTGACGCACAGCATTGTCCGCCGCCGTTCCCCCGGATGCATCCTTACGCCGGGGCGTCACCAACATTTTCGCGTCATGGCGGAGCCATGCTTCGCATGGACGGCGGCAGCACTGACGAGAGGGAAGCTTATGTCCCCTTACCTGTTGCGCCGGCCCGTCCCAAACAGTCCGCCAGCGCACGTCTGCACACGACCCAAAGCGGATATGCCCTCGTCTAGATTCGTTGGTGAGGATGAGGGTTTCAGGACCGATTCCACGATTAGGCGGGTCTTATTCGTTCCCCCGCCCCCTATGCAGCAACCGCCCCACCTACCACCGCCGGCTCAACCGCGCGCCGGTAGAGATGCCAGGATGCATGGCCGAGGACGGGTAGCACGAAGATCAGGCCTAAGAACCCCGATAGCAGGGAGATGCCCATCAGGATGCCGATTATGACAAACCAGATAATCATGGTGGTCGGGTTCGACATAACAAGTCGGACACTTGTCACCATGGCCGTCACGAAATCTACGTCGCGTTCATAGAGCATTGGGAACGAAACAACTGAAATCGAGAATACCAAAAACGCGATTAGGGCGCCGATGACGTTGCCGAGCAGCAGGAAAACAAGACCGGCCGACGTTGTAAAGAGCGTGTTGAGAAGGTCGGGGCCGAACCCTTCGAAACCCAGGAAGCCGACGAACAGAAAGGCCGCGATGTACAGCCACAGGAGAAGCGCAAATCCGGTAAAGAATGCCATATAACCAAGATCGCGGCGCGCGGCATCCCTGATTGCGCTAAAGACAATGCCCCATGAAAGCGGCTCACCCTTTTCCAAGTGATCGCTAACGACATAAAAACCAACCGCAGTGAATGGCGCAATCAGCGCAAAGCCCAACGCCAGCGGGTAGGTGAGAAACGGCAGACCGAAATACCCGAACACTGCGATGACGAGCCAGCCCGCTGCAGCAAAAAAACCACCAAGGACGAGCCCGTATTGTGGGGCAGCTCGGAAATCTCGTATGCCGGCCCCCATGACGTTGACGAGGTCATCGACCGTCAACCGCTTTACGCCGGGCCATTGATCCACCTGTGCCATACGTTACGTTCCCGCGGATTGCCGTTGCTTGTTGGACCTATCGGCGGAGAAATGTGCCAAGCAAGAACTATAATACGGGCGGCGGCTCGGGATCAACAATCGGCCCGTAGGTTCTCGTCCGCGTAGAAGTGTCCAAAAATTCGGGAACTTTGAAAATAAGGCCTCGACTTGAGAGGCCTTAATCCGTCTCAACGCCCAACACGTGCCGTTTAGCTATCGAGTGCCAGCACCGCTAGGATTAGTTGCGCCAGCGCACGTCTGCACGCCTGAGCGTTTGGAATGGGCGGCG
>CAYOPW010000094.1:0-5514 GCA_964405975.1 uncultured Hyphomicrobium sp. | reverse complement strand
AACTCAAGGGCGCCTGGCTTCTTGGAGCTTCTGTTCATGCGGCGCGTGAACTCCGCTAGCAGTTCCGCTGAGGTCTTGTTCATCACCATTTTGTTCACGTAGTAGGCGCGGCGCGAAAAGAAATTGGTTGTTGGCGCTGTCAACCCGGCTGGCTTCATCATTTCCAACCCGGTCGCCGGACCGGAAAGGTTCATCAGTTCGATCTCTTCGCCGGACATGTTCGTGACGCCCTTTCTCGCGGCAAAGTCTTTAAGGCCCCTTAGCTTCACCGACTGCAACCACGGCCCGATGTCGCCATCGAGATTGATCGCGTGCATACCATAGCCGCGCGACGTCTTCGCAAAGGTAACATGCTTGTACCAATCATTGGGAACCGACCGCGCACTCCTCATCATGCGCTTTAGTGCGGCGATCTTATTGTCGAGCTCCTGGGCGCGCTTCGGATCGCGCGTGGATGCGCGCATGTTCTGCAACCGCTTGAGGAACGTATTGCCATGCTTCACGAGCTCGCCAATGGTGTTTGCGTGAAGCAGTTGGGCATAGCCAAGCGCTGAGGATATCGGCCGGCCTTTCTTCGTAATTGGGTGAATACCAGCTTGCATATCGGCCGTGCCATTGCCGCCGGTCTCAAGCGCGTACACGCGCACCACCTGCACCTTGGTCAGCCCAAGCGCCAGCGACTCTCTCGCATAGCGCCGCTTGAACTCGCGCTCGGAGATGCGTGTGGGCACAAAGCCATAGTGTTTTTTTGCGGCCGCAAGAAAATCATCGATACCAGGCTGCGAACGCGACTTGCGCTTCGGCTTTTTTTTAGCCCGATTGGCCTGGAACCGCGCCCAGCGCTGCGCAAGAGCTTTGTTGAGACCGGGGCCCTTGAATGCGGGTGGGAACGTCAAAACGTAGTCGCTATGCGCAAACGGTATGCGCTTTGACCTCTTGCGCCGCCGCGCCTTGCGCTTGCGTAGAACCTGGGTCCAATAGGCATCGAGCTGCCGTGCGTGCTTTGCCTTGGCAGCCCGCCACTGCTTGAAGGCCGCTTGCTGGGCTGGATTCAGCGTAGCGAGAAATGCACTGTCAGAGGCTGCACTCGCGGCAGAAGCGGTAAAGATCATCGCAAGGCCCATGAGGCCAGCGAGTATCAGGCGCAGCAGACGTGGCATCGGCAAGCAACCCTCCTGGAATCAATGCTCCAAAGACGGCAAACCCTCGCTTGAGAGTTTGACCGTATCGTGGTTGTCCGCCATATGGCACTGATTCTACTTGAAAGTTAATCGATTGTGACGGTCAAGGTAGTATGATGGCATGATGCAACACGTACAGACCGCGCCTGTTCAACTGACCGAGGACACGCTTAGGGCGCGGGCATCGAGTGGCCTGCATCAAGAGCCTGGGGACAAGGCCTTGCGTGATGCGGATGGGGCCAAGGTTCGATCTCCAAGCGATTTCGACCTCAACCCGGAGTTAGCCGCCCAACAGCTTCGGCAGCCTGCTCCGCGGCCAGCTGCCGTTCTAGTGCCCATCGTACTACGCCGCGAGCTTAGCGTTCTATTCACCCAGCGGACCCAGGATTTGCCAAACCACGCCGGTCAGATCGCCTTTCCCGGCGGCAAGATGGAGGCGCGCGATAATGGGCCCGTTGCGACGGCGCTGAGGGAGACTCAAGAGGAAATCGGACTTGAGGCGCGCTTTGTGGAGCCCATCGGCTACCTCGATACTTATATTACCGGTACGGGCTTTTGCGTATTCCCCGTGGTTGGACTTGTGCGCGAGGGCTTTCATCTGAGTCTAGATACAAGGGAAGTCGCCGAAGCATTCGAAGTCCCCCTCACGTTTCTTATGGACGCGCAAAACCACCAAACGCACGAGCGCACATGGCTTGGAGGCAAGCGCCGGTTCCATGCAATGCCGTTTGAGGATAGGTACATTTGGGGCGTCACCGCTGGTATCATGAAAAATATGCACCAAAGGTTGTTTGCCCCATGATCCGCATTGTCGTTGAAAACATCCTGCTTTTCTTGCTGCCAACGGTCATCTACATCGCATACGTCTACATGACGCGCGAGGAAAAGCCGGGCGCGACCCGCGTCCTGGATGATGCGCCGCTAATCTGGCTGTTCGTTGCCGGCGCAGCGCTCGTGATTGCTACGCTCATTGCTTTCGGCTCGATCTCAGGCGGCAAGCCGGGGCAGGTCTATGTCCCGCCCGTCTTTAGGGACGGCCGCATTGAGCCTGGGCGCATCGAATAGACGCGAGGAAGCGTGATGGCCCGCGCAGGTGACGATGCCCACTTACCAAGCCTTGCCAGAGCGACGTGGCTGACCGAACCTGCCACGCGCACGGTCTTCGCAGCCCTGGTCTCTGAAGGCGCCGAAGCGCGCGCGGTTGGTGGCGCCGTGCGCAATGCGCTGATGGGCACGCTCGTCAAGGACATCGACATTGCTACGACGGCGCTGCCCAACGAGGTAATGCGGCTTGCCAAAAAGGCCGGCCTGCACGCCGTCCCAACGGGGATTGAGCATGGAACCGTTACGGTGGTCGCCCATCACAGACCCTTCGAAGTAACGACCTTGCGCCGCGACATTGAGACATTCGGCCGCCACGCGCGCGTTACCTTCACCTCCGACTGGCGTGAGGATGCGCTACGGCGTGATTTCACGATGAACGCACTTTACTGCAGCGCTGATGGGACCGTCCACGACCCGATTGGCGGCTACGGTGATCTTTCTGCACGACGTGTGCGTTTTATTGGTGATGCGCACGCGCGTATCCGCGAAGATTACTTGCGCATCCTGCGTTTTTTCCGGTTCTCGGCACAGTACGGAAATGGCGTCCCCGACGCCGAAGGCCTCGCTGCAGCCATTGCGGAAAAAGCCGGTTTAACGGATCTGTCAGGCGAACGCGTGCGCGCCGAGTTCCTGTTGCTCTTGGCTGCGCCTGCCGCCGTCGAAGCCCTTCGCATCATGAATGAAGCAGGAATTCTGAATCCTTGGATCGAAAGGCCGGCAAACGTTGAGCGGCTTGCACGTCTCGCTGACATTGAAGCAGCGCTTCGCCGTGAACCTGATCCCTTGCTTCGGCTTGCAGCCCTTGTGGGCGATAAGGAGCTTGGGGCTCCAACACGCTTGCAGAGCCGGCTACGTCTCTCCGCAGCAGAGACGGCTCAGCTCGCGCGCGCCGGCGTGCACGATCCTGCCCTAGACCCCGGATCCAACGAACGCGACGCCCAGGCCTTTATCTACCGCAACTGCGCACAGGCCTTCATTGATGGCGCGCTGATGGCATGGGCGCGCTCCAACGACCCACCTGATGATGCAAAGCGCTCCTGGCACCTGGGCCTGCCCCAGCGCTGGCGCGCGCCTGAGTTACCCGTGCGGGGCGCAGATGTCATCAAACTTGGCATTCCCGCCGGACCGCAGATCGGACGCGTGATCGCAGCCTTCGAAGACTGGTGGATCGCGCACGACTTCCCCGCTGATCGGCAACACGCACGCGCTAAGCTTCGCGAACTCGCCGGTCGTTAGGGCGAGAACAAGCCTTGGATGGCATCGGCAAGCGTCGACGGGGCCTGCTTTTTCTTGCGGACGCGTGGGCGCACCGGTTGTCCGTTGTAACCAGCAGATGGTGCATCTTCATACCGAGGCGTGCCAAATCGCACCGATCTGCCAAAAAGCGCCGAGCCAACCCGGCTGTCCAGGCCGTAAAGGTCACCATAGGTCCTAAGCCGGCCATTCTCATCCACGCGCGCCGTTAGATATGTGATGTGTACCGGAATGTGAGCATCGAGGCTCACGTTTCGCGTGTACCCGCTAAACATGCTGCGAACGCGAGCTGCCGACCAGCCTTTGTCATGCGCGAGTAGAATCTCAGCAAGCCGGCGCGGCTGCGCCACGCGCATGCAGCCATGACTTTCGCCGCGGAACGAGCGAGCAAAAAGCTCCTTTTCCGGCGTATCGTGCATATAAACAGAATGCTTGTTGGGGAACATGAACTTTATGGTCCCCAGCACATTCTTCGGTCCTGGCGGCTGCGTGAAACTAAAAGCGTTGATGTTGACACTATTCCAGTCGACACTGTTGGGGTTGATCGGACGGCCATTGTAGGTCACGCGAAGATCATGCGCATCGAGTACAGCCTGGCTCGTATAACCGCCGCCGAATAAGAAAAACCCGCCGCCCGAACTCTTGCGCAGCAACGGCAGTAATTCCTTCCTCTTGATGCCGGCAGGCACACCCCAGCTTGGGTGGAAGACGATCGTCTTCATATCGGCCGAAAAGGACGGCGTCGGCCAGGATGGCTGACCAACAACGATCTTGTCGGTGTGGATGATCTTGCCGTTTTTCACAACGCGCGTGAGGAACTCTGGCACGTTGTCCCAGACGTAAAACTCACCCAGATCCTCCGGCATCCAGCGCCAGCGCTCCATATTGATGAGGATGCGCTGAACCTGCTTGCCAGGGCTGCGATCAACGATGGGCGCTTGCCGGCCGTTCAGTCTTGCGCGCGTCCCATTTCCAACCAGCCCATCAGGACGCAAACGCTTTGACCGCTGGAACGCAAGGACGGCCTCGCGAACCTCTTCATCAAAAACATTTGCTTGAGAAGGATCCTCGGCGGGAACCTTGAGCCGCTTGCGCAGAAGCGCAACCTGCGGGTCTTCCACGCCGATCCTCAAAAGGCGGCCAGGTGGTATGACAACATTGAGCGCGGGATCCACCTTGGGCCGTGGCTCAACCTCTTGTCCACCCTGCAGCTTCAACAGCACGGCGCGCAGCTTATGAAACTGCTCGTGCTTGGGATGCAGCGACCTCAGGTAATCATCCACCACGTCAGTTGCGGCAACCTCGGTCAGGACGACACTTGGCGCCAGGAGAGGCGGCGCGTAGTCCATGATCTTGGATATACTACGAGGATGCACGCGCCCGCCGCGGGCATGACGGGCGTATTTCAAGACGGCAAGCGCCAGCTTGACTTCCGCATCGGCGACTGCGTCCGGCGAAAGATTGCCGCTGCTCACCAGAGGCAACTGAAAGTCACTTGCTCTGAGGCCCCACTCATCCGCCTTGCGAATTTCCTTGCTCGCGGCCTTGCCCTTGTCAGTGAGACCGCTGGCTGCGACCCATATGGCGGAGCTGCCGGGATCGCCGTAGTAGTCTAAGAGCGCCGTGATCTCCTCTTCTCTTGCACGTCTTCCAAGACCCGAAATCTTTTCGCGAATCCTCACAACAATTGGATCGGCCGTCGCGAGCGCGGCATCTGAAACGCTTGTCGCTCCGTCGGCGTTCTCGTCCTTTGCCGCGTCTGCGCCATCAGCAGCATTGTCAGCCTTATCGTCATCTTCGGGATCGCTCTTATCGGCAATATCGCCCGCCTTCTCATCCTTGGCCGCGTCCGCCGTGTCGGGAGTTTTGTCGGCCTTCAGATCCTTCTTGGTATTGGCTACGTTGCCCGACGTTTCATCTTTGTCAGCGGCATCCGTATCGGCAACGTCATCTGCCTTTTCATCCTTGGCCGCGT
>CAYOPW010000093.1:0-5583 GCA_964405975.1 uncultured Hyphomicrobium sp. | reverse complement strand
ATTGACAACAGGCCGTGCCATTGGCGGCTACTCGGGTTTTCAGGCGAATTCTAATACATCAGGCCGAGAGAGATAGCGAGGCCAGCACGTTTGGTGGGATCTGGGAAATCGGGATAGGCAGCGACTCCTGCGGTCGCCGTATTTTACCTGCGCGCCATCATAAAATCATGCCTGTCGCCACCAGCGCCCACGCGATCAAGGCCAGTACGATCGCGGCGAGAACGAGTTTGCCGTATCTCCCTTGCCAAAGCGCGTAGACGATGGGCGACCAGAGCACCAAGCCAAGCCCCAAGAGAAGTAATGGGCGCAGAACGAATGGCCCCTCAATGAGGCTAGATACGCCAAGCAATGGCGCATAAAATAAAAGGACAGGCAAATTCAATAAGAACTCGAGAGCCCCTGCGCCCATGAACCCTTTGCAGTATGCCCCGGTGATCATTGTGGTCTGCAAATAGCACCCAAACTCCGTCCTCTCGGTGCCTTGAAGAATTTCCAGCAATGTCAGGGCGACGAAACTTGCCGCCAAAAGCAGCACGTAAGCGAAGGACAGATACTTAAGGGCCCACTTCGACGTTGAGTTTTTCGGCTGCGTTCGCACTCGCATTATCCCTGCTCCCCGAGCAGCGTAAGGCTGCGCGCACCGGACCATGCGCTGCCCACGGTCGACGCAGTTAAGATTGGCGAAACCGCCCACACGAGAACCCGTGCCATCCGCAGCTCAAATCCGATCATTTTGAAATGCCCACCCAGCGCAGATTGCGTCCCTCTGCATATGCGAACTCGCTCGAAATCTCAAATCGCTTTCGAGCCAGAAATCCGTGTGCTGTCAATGCTGTAGCTCATGCTGACCGTCGGTATTCAGAACCTCCGTGTTGCTGCCACAGTCCTGTCGCAAAACCCAATTGCGGCAACCAGCGAATAAGCTTAGAGACTCTTCAGTGGGGGACTGCTGCATGGTTCGACACTTGATTGCCATTGGCTTCATTCTGGCTGCTACGGCGGCCGGTGCGGAGCCGGTGCGTTTGTCGAACCAGGGCATCAAGGACACTGTCTCCGGTTCCATCCTTCACATCGACACACCGCTTGGAACGAAGCTGCCCGTTCGCTACTCGCAAGATGGCCAGGTTACAGGCCGGGCCGGAGGCATGGTGGCAAACTATCTCGGTGCCCGCGCCGATAGCGGACGCTGGTGGGTTTCAAAGAACCGGCTCTGTCACAAGTGGCAACGGTGGTTCGAAGGCAAGCTGCAATGCTTGCGTCTTCGCAAAGCTGGCCGGCGCATCTTGTGGCGCCGCGACGACGGCAAGACGGGAACCGCAACTATTGCATCCCGCTCGGCGCCTGCCCCAAAACCTGAACCGCAGCCGTACGCCTTGGGATCGGCAAAGCCCGAACCACAGAAGCCCGCTACTGAGCGTTTCTCACCGATACGTCGGACCGCCCCGGTTGCTGCCTCGCTGCGTGCTGTCCCCGCGCTGCCGCCAATGCCCGCCGCTCCTCCGCCAAAGCCTGAGCGCGCAAGCCGGCCACCACAGGCAAAGCCCAACGTTGAGAAATTCTCAGTTGAAGAGCCGTCATTTAGAGTTGCCGGTGTCGAGGTCTATGACGTTCTTAATATCCGCAAAGGGCCATCGACTGATTTCGCTGTAATCGGTGTGATCCCGCCCAATGGGCGCGGTGTCAGAATCGTCGGCGCGTGTGTCACATACTGGTGTCCAATAAACCATCGCGGCAGGAGCGGCTGGGTCAGTCGTATCTATCTTGCTGAGGAAAGACCAGCTCCGGGTTCACCAGTCCGAGCGAGCAATTGGTTTAGGACCTCCGAAGCGCGATAACGCGACGTGCTTTGGGTACGAGAATCTTTTCAAGATCAGCACGTCATTCGAAGACGACCTCCCTAGCAGCGCGATTTGCACCCAGGATGATTCGACTCAATCGGCCTGCGCGCCCATGAAGAATTTGCGGAACTGCACGAGTCGGCGATGAAAGGTGAGATCGTCATTCTTCCCAAGGTTGGACGACGAGCCAAGAAATCGACGAAAGGCGGCGCATTGTTGTCGCGCATTGCCAAAAGGACGGCTTAGATCTTCGACCGCTTGCGCAGAAATCCCTCGAGCGTCAATCCAACGAGATAGGCCGCAACCGCCACAAGCACGACCTGTACCCAGGGACTTGGCGGAAAACCCTGCCATACGGCCATGATCGCGGCCACGGCCCAAATGAGCGTTACCATCAATGTTGCCAACCGCAGCCGCGCCACGCGAAGCGGGTGCACCCAGCGCATCGGCGCGAACGTGAGAACAACGCCACTGGAGACAATCAGGTAAGTCACCCACGGAGGTGTCGCGAGGACGAAAATGTAGAACGCAACGACATTCCAAACAGCGGGAAAACCGACGAAGCTGTAGTCCTCACCCTTGCTGGCCAAGTCGGCGAAGTGAAAAAGCGACGACAGCAAGATCAGTGCTGCAAACACCAGTCCCAGTGTTCCATTTAGAAATCCTGCATGAACAAGCGCCAGGGCTGGAACGAAAACATAGGTCACATAGTCGATAACCAGATCGAGCCGCTCCCCGCTAAAGCGCGGAAGCCGTTCGTCTGCGCGGGCAAGACGCGCAAAACTGCCATCGATCCCGTCGATAAGGAGTGCAAAGCCTAGCCAGGCGAACATTCGCTGCCACGCGCCATCAAATGCGGCCAACGCTGCCAGGAGCCCGCATACCGCCCCCAGGGCGGTAAAAACATGAACGCCCGCGGCCGCTAGACTGAAGAACCGCTTTCCTGTCACAACACCCTTCGACGCTGCCGCCATGTTGCGCACTGGGGCGCCGATATCTCGGCCGCCGCGGTGACGCCGTCTAAGTTGGGACGGTTACCCGTCCTCGGACTATGGCGTCGTAGCAGGCGCGTCGCTGGGCTCCGTCGCGGGAGCAGCTGGCTCGGACGCGGGCGCCTCTGCTGCTGGGGGTGCAGCTGCTGGTGGTGCCGTTTCAGTTACCGGGGCGGTCGCCGCCGGGGGCGCCGCGGTTTCGGGGGCAGGCTTCTTGTTGTCGACCAGCATCATGTAGGCGACGATGGCGATGATCACGACTACAGCCGCGACGACAATCGTACGCGTATCCATAACGGTTTCCTCCCTTAAAAACTTACGCAACCACCCCACACAATAGCGTGGCGCGGGCAACAATACGAGGTCGGGAGCGGAGCTATGTTAGAAGCGATGCTTAACCGTACCGCGAATCATGAGGTCATCAGGCGTTGGGACCGCCTCGATTGGTCCGTCGGGCTGTTTTTGTTCAGCCGCTCCATACAGCAGCTCCAGCCCAAAATCCATCTTCGGCAGGACACCAAGTTTGCCCAAGCCAGGAATGCTGATTTCCGTTCCCTTCTCCGCATTGGAGGTCGCCAGCTCATCTGAAAGATTGAGCCCGGGCTCCGAAGGCGCGTCAGCAGCCTTCTGCGACGGAGCCGGCCCGGTGCCTGTCTTCTGCTCTTGGAACGCAAGCGCATGCGTGCCGGCGGTAACCGACATCATCAATGCAAACACTGCGACCAGACTATTTCTCATCGTACCTACCCCGCCCCACAATATAGCCCTCTGCCTGCATCACGCAAAATGCGGTCTCCCCTCTATGAAAACAAGGATGTTTTAGGCCAGGTTAAGTCCGCGTGAAGAATCGTCCGACGAGTGTGCTCTGAAAACCATGTTGCGTAGCAGCAACACACAGCGAAGATCATAGGCTATCCCCCAAAGTCGAAAAGCCGCCCCAATTCCTCAGCCGCTCGCCCGCGCTGCAGTGGCCCAGAGAAAAGACAGCCTTTCGACGGGCGCCTCGATGCTCGAACGGTGCCGCGTATGTTGCCCTCCCTCCGGGGGGCTGGTGCATGAGTGTGCTCGGCGGCGCTCGTTCGCCCTCAAAATGCAAAAGAGCCGCCCTTTGGAAAAGGACGGCTCTTCCGGTTCGAGAGACGATGACGAGAGATGACGAGAGAAAGCTAGTAGTAGATGACCGCGCCAGACATGATGACGTCGAAGTCCTCTAGTGGAGCAGATGACTGAACGACGCCGCCATCAGCCAGCACCAAGTCGAACTCATAGTGACGATAGAGGCTATAGAGCTTCATATCCGCAGCGTCGATCTTTTGCATGATACCTAAGCCCCAGAATTCAACCTCGCTGCTGAAGATTTTTGCGTCTTCCGGACCAAACGTGTTGATCGGATCGCCACCGGAAACGGTCTGATTGATGCCGCCACCTTCATATTTGTAGTACTGACCAAAGAGGGTCGTGGACCCAAGCGGATGCCACTTCTGCTGGATGCCGGCTTCCATGGCCCAGAACCAGTACTCGTTGTCGACGTTGGTGCCGATGAAGTTCGACTGCGCCCTAATTGTATCGTCCCACATCTTGCCGGCGGCAAATTGGGCATACAGACCATGATGCGTATCCATGACTGCGATCGAACCACCGACGCCATCGCAGTCCGCATCGCTTACGTTGGGAACGGGGGATCCTGAGTCGGCGTTTCTGCCGGGGCAGCCGTGCAAGTCAGAAATGTCCGCGTTGGATGTGTTCTGCTGATAGGCAACCCCGCCCTTAATCTTCCAAGAGCCAATTTTGTTGCTGTAGAGAATGCCAATGCCCCCAGCGTCATCACCACCCCAAACGGCACCAACCTTGAAGCCGTGCCATGAAGGTGTGTAGTAGGTGACGGATTCGATACGCTCGCCCTCGCCCGGTGCGCCCCCTGTCCGCGCGATCAAACGGCGCCATTGTGTGCCGGATGTCGAAACAGGCTGTCCCTTCGCGACCAGGAAGAAGCCGCCGCCGTAGTCTTCGGCGTCCGAATATTTGCCGACGTCACCGGTGCCGGCAACGTTGCTCTTCGTAATGTCTTTGGTGATGTTTTTCTGGAGACCGACCCCGAATTGACCCCACGTCTTGCTCTTCAGCCCCCACTCGGAATGGCGAAGGTCGGGGTTGCGATTTGATGCGGTCGGGTCAAACTGATTGGAACGTTTGGAGTTGGCGCTTCGAATGCCAAACTCAATCTTGTAGTAGGCAGACCAATCGTCGCTGATTTTTGCTTTGCCCTTGAAGCCAAATCGCGTGCGCGACGAGTCATTCGTCACGAGATAGGTGTTTTGCTCCTGGCCGTCGTCCCAATACATGGCGGCCTGGTTCACCTTACCGTAGATGGTCAGCGAAACTTTGCGGTTTCCCTTGCGAGCGGTCGTCGCCTCAAGTTCGGCAATCCGCTCTTCCAGATCCGCACAACAGTCGCCGCCGAGATCGGCGGCCTGAGCCATCGGGCTACTGCCGAGAATTAATCCCCCTGCAACGAGAATCGACAGCCACGCTGCCGCCTTCCCAACTACTCTGCTCATCATCAAGCTCCCTCATTAGATCGGTCAAAGGCTCAACGATCCAACAAGGGATAACGGCAACGCGATCGCTGCACCTGTCACCGCCAAGGCCGGGAGCAGTGGTCTCCAGGCTTCAACGGTTGCGATGCGAAATCATCCATCCGTGATTCGTATTTTGCTGTCTTTGCAATTGGCGAATATGACAGCCTGTCACAA
>CAYOPW010000092.1:2151-5604 GCA_964405975.1 uncultured Hyphomicrobium sp. | reverse complement strand
AAACAACGACTTTGCTTCCGGCCACTATTTGTAGATCTTATTTGGCAGCGCGCGAAAAACCTAAGATTAGTATTTAGTTTTATGAATGTTAGATGACATAAGCTAAAGTATCATCCTCAGGACAAGCTCGCTTTGCTATTCAATGGCCAGATGGCATCACCTCAAAACCGCTAGTCTCCCCCCGTCTAGCCGATGATGCCATCTGGGTGTCGGACTCCCTCTCGGCGCCCAGCGCGAAAGCGCATTTGCGCCCAACCCCGCCCCCCGGGGTTGGGCGTTTGTTTTTTGTCTGCGGCATTAGCCGACGCGCGCTCGGCGCGCACGATGCGTCCGCGACCACGCAACACACATTCAGCGAGAGTTGAGCATTCAAAATGTGCTGAGGCGCGAGATGAACCAGTAAGAGGCAATCGTGCCGATCATGTACGCCCCAATAAGGCGTACGCGCGCCATAGGGATAGAGGCGATCGTGCTGATCACCTTAAAGGCGATTAGGACGGCAACTACGAAGATGAGCTGGCCCGCTTCGACGCCCAGGTTGAACATCAACAGCGCCAGCGGGACATCACTTTGGGGGAGCCCGATCTCCTGGAGTGCACCGGCAAACCCGAACCCATGCAAGAGCCCGAAGGCAAATGCGATCACCCAGGGATAACTCTGCCCCAGCCCCCCTCCGCCTGATTGCGACTTGGCAAGTTCACTCGCCACAATGGCTATGCTCAGTGCAATGGCGGCCTCAACCGGGCCTGGCGCCAGACTGAAGTAACCGAGAGTCGCCCCAGCAAGTGTAATGCTGTGGGCGACGGTGAACGCCGTCACCGTCTTGAACAGCATCCAGACATCGCGGATCAGCAGCATAAGTGCCAATACGAAGAGCAGATGATCAAAACCGCTCAAGATGTGATCAACGCCGAGCCAAAAATAGGTTCCAGACACCTCCAATTTGGTTTGCACGCCGGACACCGTGACGGCAGGCACTTCCGGCGTGAGACGTGACGTCTGCGTTGTTCCGCTTAGGTATGCGATGCGCACCAACGCATCCGTCAACGTGGTGCGCAGGCCATCGACCGTGATGTCGTGACCCTGGATGCCACCAGGGCACGTTACCGACCAACGTTCGAAGAACGCAGCGCCCTCGATGGCGCGAACCGGTTCGCCGTTCGGCTTGCACGTGTCGGGAAGGCGCACATGAAGGGCGAGCCGGGCGTCTCCACGTGCAGGCACCTTCCAGACGACGGCGAATTCGTCAGGCGCCGTCTCGCGCATATCGAGAAAGCCTGGACGCAGCTCATGTGCTGCCGCGGGCGCGAGTGCAAATGATTGAACTGCAAAGACCAGAGCAAGGACAAGCCGCATCATTCACTTGCCTCTTGTCTTTCAGCCGCGTTGGGTTGGCGCTCTATGGAAACCTCATAGCGCTTCAAAAGCTCGGTGAAACGTTCGGCCTCCCGTTTCTTGCGCTGCGCTTGCGTCCATTCGCGCTTTACGGCGCCGCGCACTTCGCTCAACGCAGGAATGCGTCCTGGTTCGCGTTTGCTGATGCGAACCAGATGTGTCCCGAATGTGGACTTCACCGGTCCTGTCCAAGGCCCCGGCGCCATCTCATTAATGGCCTTGGCAAACTGGGGTCCAAAGGTACGGCTAATCTCGGTCGGGCTGGTGGGACCCAGCTCGTAGGGCAGCAGCGAGGAATCGCCGAGCGTGGTGGCATCGGCGGCCGCATCAGTATTCAAGGCTTCGAGAAGGGATGCCGCATCCTCCTCAATGCGATCGCCGCGGCGCGCCGGATTGAGGAAGACCTGCTCAAAGGCAATCTGAGGCTCGATTGCAAACTTATTCCGGTTGTCCTTCAGATATGCCTGAAGATCCTTGTCGGACGGAGTGAGCGAACCAATCATCGCATCACTCAAGAATTCCATTTTTTGCCGCATCCGCCGGCGGATCACGGTGTCATCGGTATCCAGACCGAGGGCCAGCGCCTCCCGGTACAAGATCTCCTCCTTTACATAATCATCGATAAGACCCTTGAGCTCAGCCGCGGTGGGCGGGCGCTGCCACGTCTTGGCGAAGAGACCTGAGAGCTGTTCGATCCGCGCACGCGTTACGACGATCTTGTCCGGCTTGGGCTGATCGGCACTGTTGAGCACGTGGTAGACGGCAAAGATAATGAGGCCGAGTGCCAAAAAGTGGACCAGCGGCTCCTTGAGCAACACTCTCAGTTTAGAATGTTGGTCGAATGCGTGCTTGGTGTATCCCATTTCGGCGAGCTGAAACCTGCTTATGGTGTCATTTCAGGTTACTTGTTCGCTTCCCTCCAAGCATGTTCAAGCTCGACTTTGGTTGAGCAGGAGGCAGAAAGGCGGTGTCGAAAGCCACCTATTGACGGCTCCCCCGAGCAACGCGCCTTGATTCCCACTTGCGACCCTTCGCAGGCCAGGTGCCCACGCAATGCAATTACATCTCGTTGGAGAGGAAGAGACGTTGCCCACCGCCACGTTAGCCAAATCCGATTTTACCCAAGGCGGGCTTTTTGCTGCGCGGAATGCAATTGAGCTTGGCAAGCCCGCGCGCTCGGCGCATCTAAGCATCCCAATTCATGCTTGCCGGGGCCCTGCCTTCCCAGTGCTCACATGATCGTATTCGCTCGCACCGTCTCAAAGCTACTTGATGGTTGAAACGGGACCATTGAGCGATCAGCAAACACTACCCATTTAAGCTGCTCCATCTCATGAGCAGTTAAGGTGTGTCGGTACCGCGCGATTACTGCTGCTGCCGGAATGTGCGAGACGTCGCTGGCCAGAGCTCCTTAATGTCCGAGGGAAGCTGAGCGATCACATCTGAAATCTCGCCAGGATCGCAATGATGAGCGATGAGCGCAAAGACATCTCTGACGGCGATCTCGGGAGGCACGCGGCGCGGGAGAAGCTTAATGGTGATTTCGTCGAGGAATTTCTCCTTGGAGCGCACCTTTTCAGGTGTCCGCGTTGGCCGCCAGCCTTCGTAGTAGACACCGCGAACGATGGTCGGGAGCTGAGCGCCAAGCTCAATGGCTTCTTCAGGCGTCAGCCGGTCGCGGAGTTGGTGGAGCACGCTCCGCAGTACGCTTAGTGCCTCTGCCTCGTCAGCCAGATCGGCGTTGTCGCGAAGCTCTTTCAGCCACTCTTGGGTTTGCTGAACGGTATGGGCGATCGGTGAGGGAATGGTCATGACCGGTCCTCCTGCAAAAGTGACAGGAATCGATCATTACAGGCGCTCTCCCGCATTGATGTAGCGCAAATTGTGGCACCGGGACAGAATGCATCATGCCATTGAGATGCTTTGCGCCCGCGTAGCGCTCACTTCAGTGGCGGAGATGGCGACCGGCGTCCGAAGATGTCCTCAAGATTGAACCGATAGCCGAGGCCGGCGCTGAAGATCCACGGATCCAAATCTACGTCTGCCCGCACAGTGCCC
>CAYOPW010000092.1:0-2051 GCA_964405975.1 uncultured Hyphomicrobium sp. | reverse complement strand
GGGCCAGCGGCCGCCAAACCGAAAAGCAGCGCCAAAGCTCCGATGAGTCGACCTGTGCGATTCATTATCTTGCCCCGTCTCTCATTATGGCAGCCGCATGGAGCACCGCTCGCTGACGACTCACCTGCATCACGCGCATACACTCTTCTATGTTCGTGCAGGCATCCAGGGATCACCGCCATACAACGCTGATTTAGATCAGCAAAAATCGCGACTCAAACGTTCATGTGGCGCGAGCGACACGCGAGTTGTTGATACGCGGGTGGTTAAGCGTTTCGAACGCGCCGGTATGAAACGCATATGCCTTTAGTCGCACCCACGTTGATCGTTGACATAGATCAAAGCGCATGGCGCAGCACAGCTAATATGCAGGTGGTTACTTCACCTCAGCCGCAACCGAGAAAGACACCGCCGTGTCCTCTAATGCAACTCGGCGACCATCGCGTTCAGGCCAGGCTGACACTGCGCCAGCTTCCATTCACATCAAAGCAGACCCCCTGGCCGCGCTTCGGCCACGCGCCACGGCCACGCGCGCAAGACCGAACCAGGAAATCTCATTAGAGAGTGCTCCGACTGAAGTTATCTTCGTGCGCAGCGGCCTGCTTGTTCTACGCACCGAACTGCCGGATAGCCGGCGGCAGATACTCAATCTTCTCTATCCAAAAGATATCTTTTGTACGTCTTTCTCCCCGCACCTCCCTAAGGCCGCGTTGACCGCGGCAGTGGCATCAGAAATTTGGCGCGTACCTGCCAGTACGTTTGAGGCTTTGGCCGGCAGCGATCCGGGCATTGGGCACCTGCTCAACCGTCAGATCGCCGCGCAGCAATCACGATCCAATTTACACGTCGCCGTAATCGGAAGCCTCAATGGTGAGGAACGCGTTGCGTCGTTTCTGATCGAATTGGCGTTGCGGATCGGCAGCACCTGCCCCGATGGAATATCCTTCCAAATACCCCTTTGCAGAAACGACATTGCCGATTATCTGGCCCTCAATGCGGACACGCTTAGCCGCATCATGTCGCGCCTCAAAGCCCGAGGTATTGTCGTCCAAAAGGCTCGTGGACGCGCGCTCGTGCCAGACGGGAAAGTGTTAGGGGACCTGAGCCCCATCGCCGATGCCCTCGTGGCTGTACATGCGTCGGCGGCCTCGACACAGGTTCACAACTTCTCCGCGCTAGCTTAGACGTGCGCGATCTCCCGTCGGCCGGTCCTTTGCCGCTTGCTCGGCCGTACCCCGCCGCGGACGCCGCAAATTTCTCGTAGTCAGAAATCCGCTGCGAACGCTCCCGAGGGCGAAGGTTGAGATACATTTAGAGAAAAAGGAGTACGAAACGAGCGGGTATTCTCATGGTATTAACCTAGAAACCTCAGCGATGCGTGGGGTGCAGAAACCAGCAAAGGGATTTGTCGTTTCCCCACTTGCCATCTTCGGTTAGCATTCGGCTCAGTTAGAGGAGATCCGGGAACGATCGGCTGAGGCACCACGATCAATCGACGGAGGACACCATGGCCAAGACATTTCTCACCCTTGCTGCGGTACTTCTTGCCGCAATGACTGTTTTGGCCTCGGTTGCAGCTGCGGGTTCCAGCAGCCGCGACGGTTACGGCGGTGCCCGCGGCTATGGCGGCCCACTTGGCGTCGGCCCGAGCTTCGGAGCCCCGTCTAATTCTTATAGCCCTAGTAAATCTTACAGCCCGAAACGCTCCACCAAGAAACGTACTTACACGCGGTCCAAGAAGCGCAAGACCACCCCAGACAACAAGGTTGATACGGCGAAGACGACCCCGGCTGAGTTGGAAACGGAAACCGACGAAGAGAATTCCACTATCTCGGCAGCATCGGCCGAGACGAATGAGGCTGTCGTAAAGAACACCGTCGACACCAAGGCGAAACCGAAAGACGAACCCAAGACCACCAGAAAAGTCGCCTGCAAGAAGTTCTTCCCGAGCGTGGGCATGACCCTGACGGTCGCCTGCGAGGAAGACGGTTAATTTGAGGGTCGCGACAAATTTGGGCAATAAAAAAGGCGGCCTGCTCAAGGCCGCCTAA
>CAYOPW010000091.1:2532-5621 GCA_964405975.1 uncultured Hyphomicrobium sp. | reverse complement strand
ATGTTTCGCGGCGAGAAGATCAATCCGACGGAGAAGCGCGCGGTTCTGCATGTGGCGTTACGCGCCCCGCGTGACGAGGTGATTGAGGTCGATGGGCACAACGTTGTGCCCGACGTGCACGCGGTGCTCGACCGCATGTCAGAGTTCTCCAACAAAGTGCGCGATGGGACATGGAAGGGGCACACGGGAAAGCGCATTCGCAACGTCATCAACATCGGCATCGGCGGTTCCTATCTGGGGCCGGAGATGGCCTACCTGGCGCTTCGCCCATTCAGCGATCGCTCCATGACTTTCCGCTTCGTATCGAACGTGGACGGCGCGGCTTTTAGCGAGGCAACGCACGATCTGGATGCGGCCGATACGCTATTTATCGTTTCGTCGAAGACATTTACGACGCTTGAGACAATGACCAACGCGAAAACCGCGCGCGCCTGGGTCGTGGAGAAACTCGGGGCCGAAGAGGCCGTGGCCAAACATTTCGTTGCCGATTCCACCAACACGGCCGGCGTGGAGACGTTCGGCATCGACACGTCCCATATGTTTGAATTCTGGGATTGGGTCGGCGGCCGGTACTCGATGGACTCGGCGATCGGGCTTTCGACCATGATCGCCATTGGGCCGGAGAATTTCCGCGCGATGCTCGCTGGTTTTCATGCCATGGACGAGCACTTCTGCACTGCGCCGCCGGTGAAGAATCTCCCCATGCTGATGGGGCTCTTGACAATTTGGTATAATAACTTCTTTGGGGCTCAGACGCTGGGCGTCATGCCCTATGCGGAGCACATGTCGCGCTTTCCCGCTTACCTCCAGCAGTTGCAAATGGAGAGTAACGGTAAGCACGTCGATCTCAGCGGCAATCACGTCAACTATCAGACCGGCCCCATTATATGGGGTGAGCCCGGCACCGATGGCCAGCACTCATTCTATCAGCTGATTCACCAGGGAACGAAGCTCATTCCGTGTGATCTTATTGGCTTCTTGACGCCGCTGAGCTCGTATGCCGACCATCATGACTTGCTGATGGCAAATCTGTTCGCCCAAGCCGAGGCCTTGGCGTTCGGCAAGACTGCCGCCGAATTCAAGGCGGAGGGCTCGCCCGATTTCCAGACTCCATTTCGTGTTACTGAGGGCAATCGCCCGACCAGCCTGATCCTCGCTGACCGGCTCGATCCCAAAACGTTGGGGTCGCTTGTGGCGCTCTATGAGCACAGCGTCTTCACGCAGGGCGCGGTTTGGGACATCGACTCGTTCGATCAGTGGGGCGTGGAACTCGGCAAGGTACTGGCTTTGCGCATTATCCCTGAGCTTCAAGACGCCGGCGAGCCATCGCTCAAGCACGATAGCTCCACGAATGCAGCGATAGCGCGTTACCGCGCTCATAGCGCGCGCGGCTAGCATTCACTTGCAAAGGTCTTGCAAGGCAGGCAAAGACGGGCCATCCGACATTTGTCCGCTGCTATCTTTGACCTTAGTTGAGCAGGATCGCCCCGTGATGGTTGGCGCGCACACATTTTGCGTCGCGACCATGATGGATTGGAATGCTATTTGCGCGCGAGCATTCGGGAGACGGCGTAACCAAGTAAAGTTGTAACGGAGCGAACTTCCGCTCCTGAGGGCAAAGCGGGCATTTCCCTCGCAGTTCCAAATGTCCGCTTTGGGTTACCAGCCTATTTAGCCGGCCTCTTTCGTTTCCGACTGAGCGGCTTTGAACTCCAGGTATTTTGCGAGCTTGGCTTCAAACAACGTCAGGCGCACCTCATCGCCTGGGTATGGCTCACCGTCGAGCTCGATGTCGTCAGCAATCTTGCGGCGCAGCTCTTCTGTCTTCATCTGTAAGTCAAAGTAAGCTTCGTCGTTCGACAACAGTGAGAGTCTGTCTAGTAGTTCTCTCTCCATAGAACCCTCTTGAAATCACACGAAGGACCCATGAACAGTTTTTCTAAGATTAAACTGAGCAGCTGTTAAGCCCCTTTTAATGCCCCATTTTTGGGCAAGTCTGAGTTGATAGAGCGACAAACTGAGCTTGGGATCAAGCGACCTGATTTAACTACGCGAGCATGTCGCTGCTGTCGCCGACGTTAGAAGAACAGCCACTTGGCTGGTTTCAACTGTGGCGTCAAAAGAATCGATGCGTGAACATAAGCCCAACAAGGGAGGGGTCAGCCCGCTTCTGGTACTTAGCGGACATCTAAACTTCCTCTGAGAATGCCCGCTTTTGGGGGGTAAAGCCGATATCGCAAACGGCGGGCATTCGGTTCGACACAGAGAGGAAGTCCAGGTTGCTATGCCCTACGAACTCGGGTGCCTTGACTATCTCGCACCTCTATTTCTCCTCCGTTCGTATTGCTCACGACTCTTTTCATAGGCCTCGCGCCAACTAAGCTGATCCCCCTCCATCTCAGTGCAGAAAACTTTGATCAAGGGACCAAGCGCTTGGGTTGTCTGCGCCAGTGATATGCACTCGCGCATTGTATCCACGGGCTGCTTTTGGATGTCTATTTCGCCGTTGACCAGGATGGCGACGACCAGTGTGACCCCCTTCATCAATTCCCCGCCTTTTTTCCTATTGACGCGATCGCTCTCTGTTTCCAAACCTTCACTGAAGGCTTGGCACGCGGCAAGCGCTGATACGTCGATGTCCACACGCGATGTTCACCCGGCACATAAACGTGCCTAGAGGGTCAAACTATTGGCGTTCACGCATGCGGACCTCCCAAACGCCAGCCGTCGTGCCTGTTCTTGGGGCAAAGCGGGCATAGGGGGCGATCAAGTCGGCTCCGCTTCTGATGTGCGACCTCTCACTTGCTCTGCGCGCTCGACGCATCGCCTATGGGGGCAGGCTTATCTTAGATTGGAGCTAAGCATCATGCACGAAACCGCAATGGTTAACGTCCGATATGCCCCTCAATAATTGCACAATAAGTTGGCTTGCAATTGATAGTCAGCCGGGAAATAAAGGCACTAGGACGAGTTTTAGATCTCGTCTGGCTCCGCGGTCGAGATTGGCACTGTTCACGACGAAAGCTGTGCCCTTAATCGAAGGCCAGAGACGCTTCAAACTTTTGGAGTTAAAACATCATGTCGACGAA
>CAYOPW010000091.1:0-2432 GCA_964405975.1 uncultured Hyphomicrobium sp. | reverse complement strand
GAGCAGATGGACGACTCGGCCAAGCCGGACGTTGACCCCGGCGCGTCCAAAGGACCTGACAAGCCTATTCCTGAGCAAGAGAAAGAGCAGATGGAATAAGCCGGCTAGAGTCGGGATAAAACCGATCGGCCATGGACCACATCATCAATGCTGGCCGACGCGATGAGCCAGACCAGCGCGTTACGCACTTTGTAGCTATCGCCGAAGGCGAGGCCCGTGTGCACAACTGTATTGAGGCACCGACACAAATCGGTGCCTTTTTCTTTGTTGCCGGCCTCCGCTGCATCCTGCGCCAAGCCCCAGATGGGACTATTGCCCGTTGACGCGGGACAGACCCTGCGGCCGAGCTGGAAAGCTGCGTTATTCCCTTGGCCGGACGGCGAAAATTTGAAATCACACTCGGCGGATTCGCGCGCGGGATGCGTGCATTGGCCAGGTAGTATATTCTGCCTTGGTTCAGTCACATCTTTCGCAATATTGATGAAGTGCGTTTGAGGCAGGTACAGGGGGGCTCGAATGTTTCCTGCACGCCAGTTTACTGCTGCTGCGCCAGCATGGCTGCTTATCGTCGGTGCTCTTCTCGGCTCAGCCGTTGATTCGCGTGCCGAAACATCAACTGGTAACTGCGAAGACGCGGCCGAGCTTGCGGTCCTGACGTCGCCAATCACGCCATGGAAGCGCGCGCCTTTACGCGTCGTCTTCGCCGCGGAAAAGCCGCTCGAAGGCGAGCTATCGCTCATCGCGCCTAATGGAAAAGTCGCGGCCAAATCGCGCGAGCGACGCGGCGGGCCGCCGTATTTCTGGCTCGCCGAAGTTTCATCGCCCGCCGTGGGGACCTGGCGGGCAACGTTGACGCGGGACGGGACGCCGGCGGAGTGCAGCACGATCACGCGCGAAATCGCCGTGCGCCGAGCCCGTTCCGCGCCGCTGCGTGCAACGCGCAAGAGCGTCTGGCCTTTGCGCGAGACATGGAACCGGCGGACGGAAAACCTCTACTCCGCATGGATCGAGAAGCTCTTCGATGCACCGATCGACGAGACGCTGTCGTGGAAGGCCCTGCATGAAGTGCTGCGCGATCCATCGCGCAATTTCCTGTTCAACCATTTGGGTCTGCGCGAGGACCAGAAGGGGCTTGTCATTCGCCCCGACTGCGCCGACCTTGCATACTTCTTGCGCGCTTATTTCGCGTTCAAGATGGGGCTGCCGTTTGGGTACTCGAAGTGCACGCGCGGCGGCCGCGGCAAGCCGCCCAGGTGCCCGCGGTGGTGGAACATTGACAATGAAGAGCCGCCTCCTGCCCCGCCCCGGCAAAAAACGGCGTCCTTCGGATTGTTCGGCCAGCAAGCCGCGGCAAAGACGACCAGACGTCCACGGAGGCCCAAAGGTCTTGTGCCGGGGTTTGGATATTATTTGCGCACGACCGTGGCTAATGGCGTCCATTCCGGTGCCGGGCGTACGGCGGCCGGCGACAACAAATCTGACTTTTATCACGTGCCGCTGAAGCGGGAGACAGTGCGCCCGGGTACTGTGTACGCCGATCCGTATGGGCACACTTTGGTGATCGCCAAGCGCATACCTCAGTCGGGCGACGCGGCGGGCGTGCTCCTCGCAGTCGACGCCCAGCCCGACGGGACGGTTGCACGAAAGCGCTTTTGGCGCGGCAATTTCCTGTTTGCCCAAGACCCCAAACTTGGGGGCCCTGGGTTCAAGCGCTTCCGGCCTATCGTGCGCAGCAAAAACGGCGCCTTGCGGCGGCTGACTAACGACGAGATCGCAAAGCATCCGCAGTACGGTGATTTTTCGCTCCAGCAGTCGAAGCTCGGGATCGAAGACTTTTACGATCGCATGGACGAATTGATGTCACCGGAGCCGCTTGATCCTTTGCGTGCGATGAAGGAGGCGGTCGCTGCACTCGACGAGCAAGTGAACGCTCGCGTGACGTCGGTCGAGAACGGGCGAAAGTTCCAGAACCGAGGGACCGGCAGAGTGGCTATGCCGGACGGCGCTTCGATCTTCGAGACCACCGGCGCGTGGGAAAATTTCGCAACGCCGGCCCGCGATCTGCGTTTGTTGATCGCGATAGATGTGGTGCGCGGGTTTCCCGACCGCGTCGCGCGGCAGCCTGAGCGGTACGCGATGCCCAAGGAGAAGAGCGTCGCGGACGTAAAGGCCGAATTGGAGAAGGTGCTCGCCTCCGAGCTGGCCGCGCGCAAGTTTTCCTATAATCGCAGCGATGGCTCCAAGTGGACGCTTACGCTCAAAGACGTGATCAACCGCGTGGTGCAGCTCGAGATGGCCTACAACATCAACGACTGCGTCGAGCACCGCTGGGGCGCACCCGCCAACAGCGAGGAGGCGTCGACGTGCAAGCGGCGTGCGCCACAGGCGCAGCGCAAGAGGATGGCAGAGTACCGCGAGTGGTTTCAAGAGCG
>CAYOPW010000090.1:0-5712 GCA_964405975.1 uncultured Hyphomicrobium sp. | reverse complement strand
ATCAGGGGTCGCGGCTCTCCATGATAACGGCTCGGAATGTAAAGCTTGTAAGCCCTGCTTCCCGCTTCGTTGCTGTAAGATTTGGCGACGAACTGACCGCCAGCCGGCACGATATCGGACGGGAGCGGCGGCGAGCGCTTGCGCAATCCGCGCGATGCGTGCGCGGACCCCCGCAGGCTGAAGCGATCGAGCATGCCGCGCAAAGGCCCCGCCAGATGCAGCCCGGCGTCTGTTTGGATACCATCGGTGCCACTCGGTGGCTCGTTTGCCGAAAAAGCCTCCACATCCGCGACGTCTTCGGTCTCAGCCACCGCGTCGATTATTGGCGCCGGAAGCGCGATGGCTGCACGCGAAGTGTCTCTCCCACGGGGCTTGGTGCTGGGAAAGCGTTGTCCTCGTAGCAACTTTTGTAGGAGTGCGGTTGCCTCGCTGAGACGGCCGGCTTGGGTCAGACGGGTGGCCTCGATCATGTCGTGATCCAGCGAGTTGTTCATCTCAAGATCCTTCATTTGGGAAAACAGCTGACGCGTCGGGCGCCCAGCCAGTTTTCTGGGGAAATGTTTCGGGAACGTGTTGCTCGAGCAGACCTGCTGAACGGCTGCGCTGAGAACGGTGAGCATCGCGGCTCTGGCTACCGCATTCGATCCGCCAAAGCGGCCTTGACCTCCGGGCTGGCGTGGAGTGCCCCCAGCACCGAGATCGAGGAGATCGTCGCGCGGGCCAGTTCGGCCGTGACGTCGGCCGCTATGCTGACCAGCCCGAGCACGTTGAGGTGAAGCGTTTGGCCAGCGGTCCTTACGGCCTCGAGATCCTCACGACTGTAATGGCGCAAACCGAGGTCTAGCGTATTGCGGGCCACGGTTTGCTTGACCACCTCCGCGTGCCGCTCGAGCTGGTTGCGAATAGCGGTTCGGATGAAATCGGTGCGGTTCGAATAAAAGCCCTCTTGCACCATCAGATCGACATGACCGAGGTCGACGTAGCCGAGGTTGATTGTGATCTTCTCCGATTCACCGGGTTTTGGTCGCAGCTCGTGCACATTGCTTGCCATCTCTCCACCATCCCTATACCATCTATATGGATGGTAAGTAGGTGAACCTAGCGTGGTAGTCAAGGGTGAGGTCGGCGCTTTTTTCGCCACGCCCTCGGCCTCATTGATGGAGCGACAGCCGCAGCGACCTCCGCTTAAGCTTCTGGGCGTCTCGCGTAACCACTGGAGCCAATATGACGGACGCCTGTGATGCGGTCATCTCGGAGGTGGGTGCGAAGAGGCGGGAAGAACTGGAGAATTACGAAACGGTGACGCTGCGTGCAGCCGAGGTCACCTCCATCGCCCCGGAAGCTGACGGATTCTTCGTCGCGTGTGCGATGGTCCGTAAGACTCAAATGTTGTTAGCGATCAGGTGAAGAAGGCACCACCGACCAGGCATTGGTCAACCAGGCGTATACGGTTGAGGCGCGCCCGTTGCTGCACAGGAAACGCCCAACGTTCGTTTGGAGCAGCGGCATCTGAGCCGAGGGCAAAGTCATGCCAGAGCGGACGACACATAGCTCGGTGACCTTCTTGCACCCGTTTTCGCTCGTTGGTCTTGACGGAGTGCAACCGGCTGGAACTTACATGATCGAGACCGTTGAGGAGACACTCGACAATCTATCCTTTGTCGCCTATCGCCGTGTGTCCACCACAATTGTCTTACCCGCTGTGGGCACGGCCACGCGGCAGAGGCAGGTGGTTACCATTGATCCTCGAGACCTGGAGGCGGCACAAAAAAGGGACGCAGAGAAAACGTAGCTAGGGCGTTTGATTGTGACCCGACGCAGGGATTGTGCAACGATGCCGTCAGGTATTCTCAGGAGAATGCGTGTTAGTCGGTCTCCGATCGCCATGGATGCAGTGTTCGAGCGGTTCGATAATAAACTTCTGATCGCCAATGACATCGATAATGAGGCCGTCCCCATGGGCCACGCCGGTCACTCAGGCTTGCGGCGCTGGCCCAGTTCGCGGTCGAGCTGCAGTAGAACGTTCACGTCATCGCCCGCAAGAGTGAGCCGCTGGACAATATCGGTCGCTGTCTTTTCCTCCTCGACCTGCTCGATCAGGAACCACTGAAGTTGGGCGGTGGTCACGTAGTCATGCTCGCGCGCGGCGGTTTCGTAGAGCGTGTTGATTAGTTGCGTCACTCTTTGTTCATGCCGCAAAGCATTCTCGGCGATTTCAATCGGCGCTCCAAACTGTGATGGCGGCGCGTCGATGCGTTGCAAGACCGCGTGTCCATTGCGGTCGTGGAGGTAGTCGAAAAGCTTCAGCCCGTGGCTGAGTTCCTCTTCGCTCTGCAAACGCATCCAGTGGGCGAAGCCATGGAGCCCCTTGGTCTCGAAGTGAGCAGACATCGAGAGGTAAAGGTACGCCGCTTGGAATTCCTGATTGATCTGTTCGTTGATGGCTTGTTCGACTGCGGGATTCAACACGACTGTTCCTTATCGTCTTTAGGGCGGCTTGAGTGCGCGATTCAGCCTATCGCATCACCTGCAAATCCCTAAATGCCTTCCCGCCTTAAGCCCTGCTCGCCCGACCTGCCGGTTTCCACCAGGTTGGCGTGAGGAATACGTGCTCCTGCCTGCGGCAGGGATACGTGATAACACCTGCGGCAATTTAGCGAGATCAACTCAATAGATCGGAGTGGAACGACATCATGACAAACAACATAAGACGCTGCATCCTGGCTGTAGCGCTCACACTCCTGGTACCTGCGTCGTCAAACGCCCAGGACATGATGGGCCTGGACGCGACGTCAGATGCCTTCACCAAATCAGAGATAACCCGAGAGTCCATCGTGGAATCCCTCGCTCAGCTGGTCCCCGGTGCAATCCTCGATCTCAAAATGGCCGTGACCTTTCGGGGATGGACCTCCAGCGAACGAAGCTTCAATCAGCTCGCATAAACAAGACGAACTTCAAAGGTTCTAATCTTGAGGGTGTAGTGCTCGATCAGGCGTGGGCTCTGAACTCTGACTTCAGCGGAGCCAACCTGAAAGGCGCAAGTCTCTTCGGCACGCAATTCGGCGGCTCAAAGCTGGACGGTGCCTCCTTCAAAGGCGCCAATATGACGCGCGTCCTTATGGAATTCGCCTCACTGCGCCGAGCCGACCTGAGCGGCGCGAACTCGCCAGGAAGCGAAGTCGCTGCAGCCGACTTCACGGATGCTGACGTGACCGGCGCCAATTTCGACGGCGCGGACGTTAACTCTGCTCGGATCGGGAAAATGAAAAGTGCCGATGCCGCAAAAAATATGGACAAAGCGAAAAACCTGGAGCGCGCGAGCCAGCCATGATCGAGAGTCAACGGCTTGTAATCGAGACGAAGGTGGAACACATCGAATAGCGGATCGAAGCTTCCCGGCCCGACGTCATCACCCTCTTCGACAAGCTGCAGGCTCCCGGCCGCCTTAAAGACGTACGGAGCCGCAGTGCAGATCAGAACCTGGGGGTTAGGGGAGCCGAACGGTCGGGCAGGGCGATTTTGGAGTCGTATTAGGCCGCTTGTTGGGCTTTGCATGGCAAACCTTGATCAGCCCACAGAGCCCTCCAAGTTGATGCCGATAAGCTTCTGTGTCTCGGCCATGAACTCCATGGGCAGCTTCTGCAGCACGTCGCGCACGAAACCATTGACCACGAGCGCCACCGCATCCTCCTCGGAAAGTCCGCGCTGGCGGCAATAGAACAGCGTCTCGTCGGAAATCTTCGAGGTCGACGCTTCGTGCTCGAATTGTACAGACGCGTTCTTCGCCTCGATGTAGGGCACGGTGTGCGCGCCGCACTTGTCGCCGATCAGCAGCGAGTCGCAGTTCGTAAAATTGCGCGCGCCCGTTGCCTTGCGATGTGCGGAGACGAGGCCGCGGTAGGTGTTGTTCGAATGGCCGGCGGCAATGCCCTTGGAGATGATGCGGCTTGAGGTATTCTTGCCGAGGTGGATCATCTTGGTGCCGCTGTCGATCTGCTGGTGACCGTTGGACACCGCAATCGAATAAAACTCGCCACGCGAATTATCCCCGCGCAGGATGCAGCTTGGATATTTCCACGTGATAGCAGAGCCCGTCTCGACCTGCGTCCAACTGATTTTCGAGTTCTTCCCGCGGCAATCGCCCCGCTTGGTGACGAAGTTATAGATACCGCCCTTTCCGTCCTTGTCACCCGGATACCAATTCTGCACGGTCGAGTACTTGATCTCCGCATCGTCGAGCGCAATCAATTCGACGACGGCCGCGTGTAGCTGGTTCTCATCACGCATGGGCGCCGTGCAGCCTTCCAGATAGGACACGTAGGAACCCTTGTCTGCGATGATGAGCGTGCGCTCAAACTGGCCCGTCTTTTCTTCATTGATGCGGAAGTACGTCGACAACTCCATGGGGCATCGCACGCCCTCCGGAACGTAGACAAATGAGCCATCTGAGAACACGGCTGAGTTGAGCGCGGCGTAGAAGTTGTCGCCCTGCGGCACAACTGAGCCCAGGTACCTCCTCACGAGCTCTGGATGCTCGCGGATCGCCTCCGAGATCGCGCAAAAGATCACGCCCGCTTGTGCCAGCTCCTTCTTGAAGGTAGTGACCACGGAAACGCTATCGAAGACGGCATCGACCGCCACGCGCCCGTTCTTCACGCCTGCCAGAATCTCCTGCTCTTTCAGCGGAATCCCAAGCTTTTCATAGGTTGCCAGAAGCTCGGGATCGACTTCCTCTAGAGACTTCGGGCCCTCGGTCGATTTCGGCGCCGCGTAGTAATAGAGGTCCTGGAAGTCGATCTTGGGATATTTGACGTTGGCCCACGTCGGCTCGGTCATGCCTTGCCAACGGCGGAACGCCTCCAGCCGCCACTCCAGCATCCACTCCGGCTCGCCCTTCTTGGCCGAAATGAAGTGTACGGTGCCCTCATCGAGGCCCTTCGGTGCCTTCACCGTCGCGATCTCGGTCTCGAAGCCGTACTTGTACTGGTCGACGTCGATCTTCTTGACTTGCCCGATCGTCTCTTGAACTGCTGGCATATTCTTTCCTTTTTCTTCGTTCTTTAGGGGGCGTCTCAAGCAATTGGCCGTTTCGGCAGCCGCTGCCACAGGTGATCGCCCAAATCTCAAGTACGACATCGCGAATTGAGACAGCGCTTGAACCTCTTCGAACAAAGGCGGTCTACCAGAGTGGCGGGCGCCTTAGGTCGCGCAGCCTAGATAGACCTGCACTAAAACATATGGAGTGCGTCCGCGTTTTCTCCAAGCGGACAGCAATATTCTTGATCTCGAGAATGCCATCCAAAAGACGTCAACTTAGGTTTCCTTTGCCTTGACGACAGGCGTCGCAGTGGAACTGCCGACACCGCGATAGAACAAGCGTGGCAAAAGGAGCGTGGTTTTCCTGCTCACGACTTTCTCGTTGTTCCTGATGGGGCCGATTCGGTTCATGCTTGAGGATCCTCCTCAGCGACCAAAGACGCCGATCAATCTAGCGCCGCCGCGCAGTAATGGAATTCGTCCGCCAGCGGCGAATCCCGAACCTTGCACAGTCTTGGGAGATCAATTTCTGTGACCCGCCGAAGCCGGGTTAGAAAAAAACAACGGCAGCCGATTCCTCGACCGCCGCATCCGAACTCACAAGGCGAAGAGTTAGACGACACCGTTAGATGATGTCGATCTCAGCGGGAAGGTAGCTCGTAACCTCGAGCCCAA
>CAYOPW010000089.1:0-6079 GCA_964405975.1 uncultured Hyphomicrobium sp. | reverse complement strand
CGCGGCGATTAGGCCCGCTCATCTTCGGCGATTAATTCCAGCCAAAGATCGCGCCATTGCGGATTGTATTTCTCGATCAGCTCAATCTTCCACTGACGGCGCCAGCGTTTCATTCGCTTTTCGCGTAGAATGGCTCCGTTGATGTCATCGTGCATCTCAAAATAGACAAGCAGCTTCACTGCGTATCGCTTGGAGAAGCCGGGAACGAGACCGTCATGGTGTTCCTGGATACACTGGATCAGATTGTCGGTTATTCCGATAAAGAGCGTCCCGTTGGCTTTGTTCGCGAGAATGTAAACGCAATAAACGCGCTCGCGCGCCATGAAGGCCTTTACGTCCCGCAGTGCCGCGCACCGCGTATTGTGCGTGTCTTCGCTGCGCGCATACGATGCAGTGGTTCGAAATGACGAGAGGTGCGCGTTCAGTTGCGCATCGCAATAGTCGTCATCTGGGCCTTCGTGGCGTGCTTGTACTGTCGACAAGGAGCGCGGTACGGCCGTGCGCTGCGCGCGCTGCGTGCGCGCGGGTGTTGGTGAGATGTTCCTAAAGCGCATTTCGGCTTTCCATCGGTGTCGGCCCCCGGATTGCCGGCCGCTGGCGGTGCAGTGACCGGGACGGAAAGGACGGCGCTCAACGTTTCGAGCCGTCGTCCTTTGGTGAAGCAACCTCCCGACGTGCCTTCAGGCCGCCCTCAAACCGTTTGAACGGCACCATCAGCACGCCGAACCCACTCCGACTCGAACTATCTTGGATACGTTGTGCTCTATAGTGGATTTGTACTCCAAAGTGCCCCTCTCAAATTGAGTGGTTTTTGAGGTCGTCCGCTGGTGTTTGGAAGGATCTCAATGCAATCGCGCACGCCGCGGCGCGATCGCAACATAAGATCAGCAGGCGGCGTTTTGCGGTGGTGCGGTACTACTGTGCCGCTTCCATCCCCGCGTGCCCCAGCTTCTCGCTGAGCTTGGAGATCAAGTCGGCTGCGGCCAACGGAATGTTGGTGCCGGGACCGAACACCGCCTTGGCGCCCGCCTCATAGAGCGCGGGATAGTCGGAGGGTGGGATGACGCCGCCGACAACGATCATGATGTCGCCGCGGCCTTCCTTCTCCAAAGCCTCCTGCAAGTCTGGCACCAACGTCAGGTGCCCGGCCGCCAGCGACGACACGCCGATAATATGCACGTCATTCTCAACCGCCTGGCGCGCGGCTTCATCGGGGGTTGCAAACAGCGGGCCGATGTCCACGTCGAAGCCGAGATCGGCAAACGCTGAGGCGATCACCTTCTGCCCGCGGTCGTGGCCGTCTTGGCCCATCTTGGCAATCAGGATGCGCGGCCGGCGCCCTTCGTTCTTGTCGAATTCTTCCACCTGCTTGAGAACCTTGGCCACATCCGTGCTCATATTGCCGACCTCCGATCGGTATACCCCCGAGATGGCGCGGATCTCGGCACGGTGGCGGCCGAATACCTCCTCCATCGCATCTGATATTTCACCAACGCTTGCGTGCGCGCGCGCCGCCTTGACGGAAAGATCCAAAAGATTGCCGTTGCCGCGCGCGCCTTCAGTCAGCGCTTTGAGGGCGGCTTGAACTGCTGCCTCGTCGCGCTCAGCCCGCAGGCGTTTCAGCTTGGCAATCTGCTGCTCGCGAACCTTGCGGTTGTCCACTTTCAGGATATCGATTTCGGCCTCGTCGCTCACCTGGAACTTGTTGACACCGACAATCGTCTGCTTGCCGGAATCGATGCGTGCTTGCGTGCGGGCTGCCGCTTCCTCGATGCGCATCTTCGGTATACCGGCTGCGATCGCTTTAGCCATACCGCCGAGTTTTTCAATTTCATCGATGTGCGCCATAGCCTTGCAGGCCAGTTCGTACGTCAGCCGCTCCACGTAATGACTGCCGCCCCAGGGATCGATGACGCGGCACGTGCCCGTCTCCTGTTGCAACAGAAGCTGCGTGTTGCGTGCAATGCGCGCGGAGAAGTCCGTCGGCAGCGCGATGGCTTCATCCAGCGCGTTCGTGTGCAGCGATTGCGTATGTCCTTGCGTTGCCGCCATGGCTTCGACGCACGTTCGCGTGACGTTGTTGAATACGTCCTGTGCGGTGAGGCTCCAGCCCGACGTCTGGCAGTGCGTGCGCAGACTCAAAGAGCGCGGGTTCTTCGGATTGAATTCTTCGCGGATGAGCTTGGCCCATAGCAGACGCGCTGCGCGCATCTTGGCGATCTCCATGAAGAAGTTCATGCCGATCGCCCAGAAGAACGACAGCCGCGGCGCGAAAGCGTCAATAGCGAGACCGGCCGCCACGCCCGCACGCACGTACTCCACGCCGTCGGCCAGCGTATAGCCGAGCTCCAGATCCGCTGTCGCTCCCGCTTCCTGCATGTGATAGCCGGAGATCGAAATCGAGTTGAACTTCGGCATATGCGCGCTGGCGTAGGCAAAGATGTCGGACACGATGCGCATGGAGGGATCGGGGGGGTAGATGTAGGTGTTGCGCACCATGAACTCTTTGAGGATGTCGTTCTGGATGGTGCCCGACAATTTATCGTGCGGCACGCCTTGCTCTTCGCCCGCCACGATAAACAGCGCGAGCACCGGTAACACCGCGCCGTTCATGGTCATCGAGACCGACATCTGCTCCAGCGGAATGCCCGAGAACAGCGTGCGCATGTCATAGATGGAATCGATGGCCACGCCGGCCATGCCGACGTCGCCGCGCACGCGCGGATGATCGCTGTCATAGCCGCGATGCGTGGCCAGATCGAAGGCGACCGACAAACCTTTCTGTCCGGCTGCTATGTTACGCCGGTAAAACGCGTTGGAATCTTCTGCCGTCGAAAAGCCTGCGTATTGGCGAATGGTCCATGGCTGCAACGCATACATTGCGGGGTAGGGGCCGCGCAGATAGGGCGCGATACCGGGCCAGGTATCGAGAAAGTCCAGGTCTACGGTATCGGCACCCGTGTACACCGGCTTGATGGCGATACCTTCCGGTGCCTCCCACGCGACGCCCTCTCCAGGCGCGGCCGGTTGCGTCGGCGCCGCGTCTTGGAGTGCAATCTTCGTGAAATCGGGAATACTGGTCATTCAATCGCCTTCCGCTTGGGCGTCCTGACAAGCGCCGCGTCTGTCCTCTATCAAATCATAGCAGAACCAAGTCTGCTCGGTCGCCTGGACGCGGCGTCGCCGCCTTGGCAAGCCCTTACAACTTTGCGTGCCATCTTTTTTGTCCGCGGACAAGAAGCTGACCAGATCGCACAGCACAGTTGGTAAGTCACGGGGGGTTACTCATCGGGACCATGCCCTCAGGGCTTTTTTCTTCCGCACAGCGCGAAAGTAAACAGATCATTAATCCTGAGCGTGCATAGTCGAGCGGCGTATCAGCGCTTGCTTAAGCAAACCGGTTTTGCCGGCTGGAGGGCCTTGTGCTTCGTACCTCTCGTATTGTTAAGGTGTTTCTATGCGGCGCCGCCCTATTGATGGCAGCCAACACATCCAACATCGCCGCTATTCCCGATTCTGACCCGCTAGGGCGACTTGCCGGGCGCTGGACCGGCGAGGGTCTCATGACCTTGAACTCCGGCCCCGCCGAAAGCTTCAAGTGCATCGTCACCTACCGGCCCACCAAGGATGGTGCCGGCATGAAACAGAACCTGCGTTGCAAGGGCCGTGTCACCCGGCTTGAGGCCGCTACGCTTCTGTGGGTTGAGGGCACAGAGGTCACTGGCCGTTGGGAGGACAAAATCAATTCGCTAGACGGCACGGTGCGTGGGATCGTGACCGAAGATGGATTTGAGGTCCTGCTCGGCGGGCGGTTCTTCGCGGCCAAAATGGCGGTTGCGGGAACCAATTGCGAGCAGCTGGTTACAGTCTCACCGCATCGCTCTGTCTATTTCCGCGAGCTGTCTGCAGAACTGCGCAAGTGCTGAGGCAGGCGGCGGCCTTTCCGCCTCAGCTGCTCTCGTGCTCTCATTTGCAACGGCTTTGAAAATCGATCGCGTGCGCGCCAACGCACCAACGCGTGTCCGGCCGGCGCATCCATCACCGCTTGGCCTCAGCCGTCGCAAGTAACTCGAAGAACGCGCGCAGACGCTCGGCATCGTGGAACTCCTCCAAGCGCACGATCTTATCCCCCTTTGCCTGCCAGATGTGGCGCAGAGTTCCCTCGATCTCATGCCCTGTCTTCAGGTGGCGGAAACGGTAGTGCACTTGCGCATGGCAGGTGTCGCCGGCGTCGCTGATGAGCACGGGGCTGTAGTCAAGGAACTCGAACTCACGCAGAAGCTCGTGCAAGCGGCGTTCCAATTGCGCTTTGCCGCGCGTCTCGCCTGCCCACGGCACGACGTCGGCCGGGGCATGAATCTTAATGACGAGGTCGTCGGAAAAGCAGGCGAGGACCGCGTCGAGATCATTCGCGGCCCAAGATGCATAGATTGCTTCGAGCACATTGCGCCCGCCCCCTCGCACGTGAATGCCCTCCCGTATTAGGCGATTGTTATTTGCCATGTATAATAGAGGTTGTACTTTCGGTTGGCTATGACTGCAATGACAATTCCATCGGCGCCAGGCATGACGGGCTGAGAAACTTGCCCATGCCAGGCCGCGGTGAGAACGTGCGTTGATGCGTAGAGACTTTGGCTTGAGCAGCGTGGTGGCCTTCATCAGGCGTCACTGGCGCATCCTCGCGGGCGCCTGCCTCGCGGGCGCAGGTTTATACATTGCGATCGAGATCAGCGACAAACAGGGCCGGGCCGATCTGCCCTACGGCTATGCGGTTCGCATGACGTGCGAGGACGATCCTGAGTCCCATCTGTGGAGCGGGGGCTGCGATCGGATTGCTGCCGACATCGCACGCACCGACCGCCCTTCGTTCGGCGCTCTCTATCAGGCCTTCGTCATCGTGCACCACTCACCGATTCCTTCTGCGGCCACCGCACGCCAATTCGCGAACGCCGCTTGCGAAGCCGATTTCAATCTCGATGAGACGTTGAAGGGCACACGCTATATCTTGGTCACCGAGAAATTCACGAGTGTGTGCAGCCTGGCGCACGCGCAAGCGATCATGGACGAGATCGACACGCGCGCGCGTGCTCTCATGACGATAGAGCGTGGAGGGCTGACCTATACTGCGCTTATAGCCGGGACACTGGCCAACCTGACAAGCCCGGTTGCGATCATCGCCACGACTTTGCTCGTCATCGCGTTGTGGATCGTTTGAGGGGACGCGGGTTCGTTATCGCGCGCGCCCCCACTGCGTGCCCTTAAGCTCTAGCCCTTCACGTCAAGCAGTTCGACGTCGAAGATCAGCGTGGCGTTCGGAGGGATGACGCCGCCAGCGCCGCGCGCGCCGTAGCCGAGCTCCGGAGGAATAATGAGCGTGCGCTTGCCGCCAACCTTCATCGTGGCCACGCCCTCGTCCCAACCGCCGATCACCTGGCCTACGCCAATCTTAAACTCGAACGGCTGGCCGCGGTCGACGGAGCTGTCGAATTTCGCGCCCTTGGCGCCGTTTTCATAGAGCCAGCCCGTATAGTGCATGACGCACGTCTGACCGGTCTGAGGCTGTGCGCCTGTGCCGGCCTTGCTGTCGGTGATCTTTAAGCCTGATGGAGTGGTCATGGTTTTCCCAACGGTTTGAGCCGAAGCTGGGGTGGGGACAGCGGCGGCGAACGTGCAGCCGAGAGCGGTAACGAGGGCGAGGGCCAACACGGCCCCGGCACGCGGGAAACCAAGCATTCATCTTCTCCTTGGGGGTGATCGCGCAAGAACGAGCGGCCTGTCTAGACCAGACGTGATGCAAGCGCATCATTTCGTTGCCTTTGGGGCAGGCCGGCTGCGCCACGTCTCACCGCCCCGGCCGGCCCGTCTTACGCGGGCGCCCGCGCCGGCTCTTCTTTTCGCCTTCGGTTGGCACATCGACAGTGCGCGCCGGTTTTTGTGGCGCAGCCTTTTTCCCGCTTGGCACCGAAAGAGACGCATGCGGGCCCATCTCATCCAGCGTCGGCTTGTGCGGGCCTTTGACTTCTTCGCCGAACGCTCCCGCTTTTGCGCGTGGGTCTATGTCGCTTTCGCGCGCGGGAAC
>CAYOPW010000088.1:0-6088 GCA_964405975.1 uncultured Hyphomicrobium sp. | reverse complement strand
CTCCTTCTCAGCGAGAAACAAGGCCGTGTCGCGGTATCACATTGGCCGTGAGCCCTGGGAAAAATGGGGCGCCAGGGTCAAACCCTTGCGCTGCCCAGTAGTACGGGCTTATATGACTGACTAGTCAGTCATATAATGGAGTGCCCGCGTGACACGCACATCTCAATCAATTGCGAAGAGGGCAGGCGGGCAGTCGCATCAAAGGCAGAAAGAGCCAACCCGGAGGCGCGCGGTCAGCACCGAAGTGCGCCGGAAATCAATTCTTGATGCCGCACTCAAGGTTTTCGCAAAGCACGGATTTGCCGCAGCGCGCTTGGATGATGTCGCAGCAGCAGCTGGCGTGGCAAAAGGAACCCTCTACCTCTACTTCAGTGACAAGGAAGCACTCTTCGAAGAGCTAGTTCGCAATACAGTTACCCCCGTTCTCGCCGAGATTTCGGCTAAGGCCGAAGCAGACATCCCCATTCGCCTCTTTCTGCAGCGATTATTCGAAGTATTTCGAACAGAAGTACTCGGCACGGAGCGCAAATTGATTCTCCGCTTAGTGCTGACCGAGGGCCAGCGGTTTCCGCGCATCGCAGAGTTCTACCATCGGGAAATCGTCTCGCGCGGCATCAAGATACTAAGAAAAGTGGCGCGTCGCGCGGTGCAGCACGGCGAACTTTCTTCAGACGCTGTTGCTCGGTTCCCCCAACTCATCATGGCGCCCCTTCTTGTCGCTGTGCTTTGGGACGGCCTTTTTGCGCGTTTTGATCCGCTGGATGTCGAGGGGCTTCTTGATGCGCACGCTGAGATCCTCCTCGGACGTAAAGAGAGGCGGTAATGAATCGGCGATCTACTTTTGTTGCAGTTGGCATCGCCGCACTCATCGCGGTTACCGCGGTTGTTGTGGCGTTCAAATTCGGCGCATCACTGAAGGAGGCGACATGGCAAGGTTGGGTAGAGGCGGACTACCTATTCGTCGGCCCGGACGACCCAGGAAGGCTTGTGACTCTTAGCGTAAAGGAAGGCGACGTGATCGCAGAAGGCACACTACTATTCGAGGTTCAGCCCGATATTCAGGAACAAGAGTGGCAGCGCGCAAAGGCGCAAGTGGACGAGGCGAAAGCACGTCTCGCTCGGGCAGAAGCGGCTCGGCAACGTCCTGAAGAAATCGCCGTGCTTGAGGAGCAAGAAGCGCGCGCTCGGGCGGCGATCGAGCAATCCAAACCCGCGCTCGAGCGGGCCGAAGCGCTCGTAAAGCGCGGTTTCACACCTGTCTCGAGGGTCGAGGAGGCGAGAGCCACTTACAACAAGGATGTGGCAGCGCTGCACGAGATTCAGAAGCAAATCAGAGTTGCTCGACTTGAGGCTAGAACAGAAGACATTGAGGCTGTCAGAATGATGGTTGCACAGGCCAAGGCTAACCTTGCAGCTGCTGAGACACGCCGTGAACAGCGCAGGGTCGCCGCACCAGCGGGCGGCCTTGTCCAAGAGATTTTCTACCGAATTGGTGAAGTAGTGCCGGCAGGACGCCCGGTCGTGTCACTCTTGCCGCCGGGCAATCTGAAGGTTCGCTTTTTTGTATCACAATCCGAGCTGCCCAAAATCAGTCAGGGGCAACTGGTTACAGTTAGCTGCGATGGATGCGCCGATGATTTGAGAGCCAAGGTCTCGTTCCTCTCCAGTCAAGCGGAATTTACGCCCCCGGTCATTTTCAGCGAAGAGGAACGTCAGAAGCTCGTTTTTCGCGTCGAGGCGCGGCCTGAAGAACCCGCCCAACTCCGAGTCGGTCAGCCCGTTACCGTTGTTCTAACGAAACCTGAGTCAGGTCAGATCGCCAATGTCAATGAGTGAATCAAGCGGATCCGAAGTCGTAATTGAAGTCAAAGGCCTCACGAAGTCGTTTGGCGACAAGGTGGTCGTTCGCGACCTGTCGCTGAGCGTAAACCGCGGTGTGATTTACGGTTTTCTTGGCCCGAACGGTTCGGGGAAGACGACGACAATTCGCATGCTTTGCGGGCTGCTCACGCCGGACAGCGGACAAGGCACGTGCCTTGGCTACGATATCCTGACGGAAAGCTACTTGATCAAGCAGCGCGTCGGGTACATGACGCAGAAGTTCAGCCTTTATGAGGACCTATCTGTTCGGGAGAACCTGGAGTTTATTGCGCGCATTTATGGTCTTACCGATCCCACACGTATAGCGAGAGAGGCGCTTGCTCGGCTCGGGCTAAGCGAACGACACAACCAACTGGCTGGTGAGCTCTCTGGCGGCTGGAAGCAGCGCCTAGCGCTTGGCGCGTGTATTTTGCGTTCACCTGACTTGCTGTTGCTAGATGAACCTACGGCCGGCGTCGATCCCAAGGCGCGACGCGAGTTCTGGAATCAAATCCACGCAATGGCGGCAGACGGCATGACGGTACTGGTTTCCACTCATTATATGGATGAGGCTGAACGCTGCCATGAGATCGCATACATCGCTTATGGTGAACTGTTAACCCATGGAACTGTTGAGCAAGTCATTCGCGGCTCAGCGCTCCAGACCTGGACAGTTACCGGGCCTGGCTTGCACGAACTTGCAGATAAGCTGCTCACTATTCCTGGCGTCGACATGGTCGCTCCGTTTGGCGCGAGCCTGCATGTATCGGGCCGAAACCCAGTAGCCCTTGCGCAGGCCTTGGAGCCGTTCATGGCCGAGCAACAACTCATCTGGGAGTTGTCAGGACCCTCGCTCGAGGACGTGTTCATCGACCTCATTGGACGCAGCAAAGATAACTTTGAAGACAAGGCGGCAGCATGATCGGGCGCATTGCACGCATGCCGACCACGGCCTTGTCGCGTTTCTGGGCCGTGTTCGTGAAGGAGGTTATACAGTTGCGGCGAGATCGCGTCTCATTCGCAATGATGATCTCCATCCCGCTTATGCAGTTGCTGCTATTTGGCTACGCGATCAACACAGACCCCAGACATTTGCCTACGGTCGTCCTCTTGCAGGAGGAAACGGACATCGGTCGCTCCATTCTGGCCGCACTAGAGAATACATCGTACTTCGACATAAAAGGGACAGCACGCACAGAAGCTGAAATGGACGCACTTATGCAGTCCGGTGAGGTGTTGTTTGCAATTGAGGTGCCTGCCGGATTTGAGCGTGCGGTGCGGCGGGGCGAAAAACCAGGCTTGCTCGTTGCCGCCGATGCAACAGATCCTGTGGCCTCTGGAACGGCGCTCGCTTCCTTGTCGGGAATTGTCGGCACGGCGCTTGCCCGCGATCGTGGCATACCCGAAGACGTGATGACAGACGTCCCCTTCAAGATCATCCAGCACCGCCGCTATAATCCAGCCGGTAAAACCGCGCTAAACATCGTCCCCGGCCTCTTGGGCACCATTCTTACGATGACCATGCTGATCTTTACCGCGCTTTCTGTCACGCGAGAGATTGAGCGAGGAACGATGGAGAGCTTGCTGGCCATGCCGCTGAATCCGCTCGACATCATGCTTGGCAAGATCGCCCCGTACATTCTCGTCGGCTTCATGCAGGCCGCTATTATTCTCTTTGCTGGTTTGGCCTTGTTTAGCGTGCCGATGTTCGGCAATTTGTTAGCGCTCGCGTTTCTCACAACCCTATTCATCACGACGAACCTAGCCGTCGGTTATACGTTCTCGACCCTGGCGAGAACACAACTACAGGCGATGCAGATGTCAATGATGTGGTTCCTTCCAAATATCTTGCTCTCTGGGTTTATGTTTCCGTTCGCAGGCATGCCCCAATGGGCACAATGGCTGGGAGAAACCTTGCCGCTTACGCACTATCTGCGAATTGTCCGCGGCATTATGCTGAAGGGCAGTACACTCTGGGAGCTGCGTGCCGATGCCATCTGGCTCGCTGCGCTTATGTTGATTGCGATGACGATCGCAGTAATGCGCTTCCGGCGCACGCTCGATTAAGATATCTGCTTCCGGCAATCTCTGGTCATGTGACGCGCCGAGGTCCGCTTTACGTCAGAAGCAGACATTTGAGCTTGCGCCAGCGATGTCCGCTTTACTCCCAAACGAAGACATTCTCAGAGGCCGCGTCGATGTCCGCAAAGGGCCAAGAACGGACTCTAAATCAACAGCCTACTGTCTCCACAAACCAGGAGACAGACCATGAACGACAATGAGCCTCGCGATATCATGAGCGAAGCGTGGCCACCGGGCGCAGTGGATTGAGCAGCAACGTGAGCGCGGTAGCTATGTCCGTGGTGACGATATGTGCAGCCATCATTGCGTCGACGGCCGCGCCTTCCGCCTGAATGACGCCAATCCCGAGCGCTGCATGCGAGCGTGCCGTTCTAATCGAGCACCAGATGATCGAGCTTCAGTGGGGCGCATCCCGGGACTGTGATCTCGATCATGGAGATTGCCGATCCTGATCGGGCAATGCGTCTCAGGCTGGCTGTGACGTCTCACCGTAGCGCAGAACCTTGACCTTCTCCAAGGTAACGAGCCCGCTGCCCATCATGCCGTCGAGGACGGAGACGAACGCGGAGATCTTGTCCTCGGAGTCGACGACCTCGATGACGAGCGGAAGGTCCTCGGAGAGTCGCAGGATCTTGGCAGTATGAATGCGGCTCGACTTGCCGAAGCCCATGGCGCCGCGCAGCACGGTGGCGCCAGCCACGTGCATTTCCCGGGCCTTCAACACGATAGCCTCGTAAAGCGGCTGGTGGCCATATCTATCGTCTTCGCCGATGAAGATCCGCAGCAGGACGGCGTCGCGGGGTACTTGCATGGTGTCGCACCTATCTCAGAGCATTGAGCTGCACAGCCCCCACGTGGCCGATCCACACGGCGAGCAGGCACAGCACAACCGACAGGATGATGTTGCCACCAGCATAGTACCATTCCCCATCGTTCAACAGATTGAGCGTCTGCAGGCTGAAGGAGGAGAACGTCGTGAAACCGCCGCAGATGCCGATCATGACGAACTGGCGTCCGATCGTCGGAACGAACAAGCGCCCGTCGGGACCAGTAATGGTAGCAAGAAAGCCGATGATGAACGAGCCAACGATGTTGACGATGAGCGTGCCCCACGGAAATGTCTCGCCGAAGGCATGGGCCGCGAGGCCTGAGCACCAGTAGCGCGCCATTCCCCCCATTGCGCTGCCGATGGCAATCCAGAGATAGCTCTGCACGTCTCGCTCCCCTCCTATATTCGGTGGCATGCCGGCGATCGTTATGCGGCGCCGCTTACTGGCGACCATTCTCCTGGGTTCTTGTCGCCGTTGTGGAAAACTCGTCACGATGCTTCAGGTACGTCTCTTCCAGACGGGCCGCTAAGGCACCAGTGGCGCGCCAGATGGCGTTCAAAATGAGCAAGGTGGCAAGCAGGATCAGTGCGGGCAAGCGCGCGCGATCATCAGTAGCGATATAATCGAACAGCGCCCACGCGCCGCCGAAGACCATGATCGTCAAAAGGATCCACAGCTCGAGATGTCTACCGGCCCATTGCCAATTGGCATGAAGGATGCGCGCTCCCTTGTCACCTAGGTCGGGACGGCTAAAAGGCGATTTCATTTGATCACCTGAACAGCGTACGGCACATGCTCCACGAGGCGATCAATCGTACCACCGATGCGCGAATTATAGAGTGCCGGGTTGCCGCTGTAGCTGACGACGAGAGGTCGAAACGCTCCCGGCGTAGCGACCAGCAGGCGAATTTGCGAGCCGTCAGGTGCTAGGTAATCTTCCTTTGGTGGGAGTTTCATCGTGTCCATCGTTTCTTGCTCCCTGTTTGAGTGAGAGGATGGATTGGCCGATGCGGTGGTGATGATAAAAAGGAGGCACCGATGATGAAATCACAGCGGCTCATCACGGTACGCTCGTCCCGGGTGTGTTTAGCCTCCTGAACATCGCCAAGGTGTGGGTCTCTCTGGATCGTAATGCTTCCATCTGAATGAGCATATCCGAGAGTTCGAAGTCCGAATAGGCACCTGGCGGAATGGGGAGCCAGCAGGGCTGCTGCTGGCAACGGGGCCGCAAGTCGTGAAGCAAGGACCCCGACCCCAGGGGACGCAGACTGACGCGCGATATCCGAGTGATGAGGGACGATGTCCGCCAAGTGCCA
>CAYOPW010000087.1:0-6746 GCA_964405975.1 uncultured Hyphomicrobium sp. | reverse complement strand
CGGACTTCGACAACCGTGCCTGATACGCCCGGCGGCAGCCGCAACGACGTGTCGCGCACGTCGGAGGCCTTCTCACCGAAAATGGCGCGTAGGAGCTTTTCTTCCGGTGTCATCGGGCTTTCGCCCTTAGGCGTAATCTTGCCAACCAGAATGTCGCCGGGGTCTACCTCTGCGCCGATGTAGACGATACCGGCTTCGTCAAGGTTCTTTAGCGCTTCTTCGGAAACGTTTGGAATGTCACGCGTGATCTCCTCGGGGCCAAGCTTGGTGTCACGAGCCATGACCTCGAATTCCTCGATGTGAATCGATGTGAATACGTCGTCAAAGACGACCCGCTCTGACAGGAGGATAGAGTCCTCGAAGTTGTAACCCATCCAAGGCATGAACGCGACGAGCACGTTCTTGCCGAGAGCGAGATCACCCAAATCGGTCGAGGGACCGTCAGCGATAATCTCACCAGCTTGCACCTGGTCGCCAACATGAACCAGAGGGCGCTGATTGATGCAGGTGTTCTGGTTGGAGCGCTGAAACTTGCGCAGCCGGTAGATGTCGACACCCGGCTTGGACGGGTCGGTCTCCTCGGTTGCGCGGATTACGATACGCGTCGCGTCGACCTGGTCGACAACGCCCGTGCGCCGCGCAGCAATGGCCGCCCCGGAATCTCGCGCCACAACCTCTTCCATGCCGGTGCCAACCAACGGCGCCTCGGCCTTGATTAGGGGCACGGCCTGCCGCTGCATGTTTGAGCCCATCAGGGCGCGGTTGGCGTCGTCATTCTCCAGGAACGGGATGAGCGCCGCGGCAACCGAAACAAGTTGCTTGGGCGAAACGTCGATGTAGTCCACCTTCTCAGACGAGACGAGCAAGACGTCGCCCTGGTAGCGGCAGGTGATGAGATCGCCTGTAAGCTTGCCCTTGGCGTCGATCTTGGCATTGGCCTGCGCAACGTGATGGCGCATCTCCTCCATCGCCGACAGGTAAACGACTTCATCGGTCAACTTGCCATGCACCACCTTGCGGTATGGGCTCTCGATGAAGCCGTACTTGTTGACGCGCGCAAACGTTGCCAGCGAATTGATGAGGCCGATATTGGGGCCTTCTGGCGTCTCAATGGGACAGATGCGTCCGTAGTGCGTGGGATGCACGTCTCGCACCTCGAAGCCCGCGCGTTCACGCGTAAGGCCGCCCGGCCCCAGCGCCGAAAGTCGCCGCTTATGGGTGATCTCTGACAGCGGGTTGGTCTGATCCATGAACTGCGAAAGCTGCGAGGAGCCGAAGAACTCGCGCACCGCCGCGGCCGCCGGCTTGGCGTTGATCAGGTCTTGGGGCATGACCGTGTCAATATCGACCGAACTCATGCGCTCCTTGATCGCCCGTTCCATGCGCAGCAAGCCGACGCGGTATTGGTTCTCCATGAGCTCGCCCACGGAGCGCACACGTCTGTTGCCGAGGTGATCGATATCGTCGATATCGCCTTTGCCGTCACGCAAATCGACAAGCGTCTTGATGACCGCAAGGATGTCTTCCTTGCGCAGCACGCGCATGGTGTCCGGCGCGTCCAGCTCAAGGCGCATGTTCATCTTCACGCGTCCAACGGCAGAGAGGTCATAGCGTTCAGGATCGAAGAACAGCATCTTGAAGAGCGCCGTCGCCGCTTCGATAGTCGGCGGCTCGCCGGGTCGAATGACCCGGTAAATGTCCATTACCGCTTCTTCCTGATTTGCGTTCTTGTCGATGTTCAGCGTGTTGCGAATGAAGGCTCCGACGTTGACGTGATCAATGTCGAGTATGGGAAATTCCTTGATCTTCTGGTCTTTGAGCTCAGCGAGCAGATTGGCGTCGAGCTCATCGCCAGCCTCGGCGTGGATCTTGCCCGTCGCCAGATCGACGATGTCCTCAGCAAGATAGCGGCCAGCCAGATCGTCGGCGGAAACGAGCACTTCCTTCAGACCGCCATTCGACAACTCACGCGCCTTGCGTGCGGTGATTTTTTCGCCTGCTTTGATCACCACCTCGCCCGTTTTGGCATCAGCCAATTCGCCAACCGGCGTCATGCCGCGCATTTTCTCGGGCACGAACGGCATCTTCCAGCCGCGCTTGGATTCCTTGACGAGGATGTGCTTGTAAAACGTAGCGAGGATCTCTTCATCGTTGAGACCCAGCGCATAAAGAAGTGTCGTGACCGGCAGTTTGCGGCGCCGGTCGATACGCACATAGACAATATCCTTGGCGTCGAATTCGAAGTCGAGCCACGAGCCGCGATAGGGGATTATGCGCGCGGCAAACAACAGCTTGCCCGACGCGTGCGTGCGCCCGCGGTCATGGTCGAAGAAAACACCAGGCGAACGGTGCATCTGACTGACGATCACGCGCTCAGTGCCATTGATGACGAACGTGCCGTTGGACGTCATGAGCGGCATGTCGCCCATATAGACATCCTGCTCCTTAACATCCTTGACGGACTTGGAGCCGGTCTCTTCGTTTATATCGAATACGATGAGGCGCAGCTTGACCTTCAGCGGTGCCGAGTAGGTCATGTCACGCTGCATGCACTCTTCGACGTCATACTTCTCAGGCTCAAACTCGTAGCGCACGAATTCCAGCGTCGCCCGCCCCGAAAAATCGGAGATCGGGAAAACCGATTTGAACACGGCCTGCAAGCCGTGATCGTCAGAGCGGCCGCCGGGGGGTTCCTTCACCATCAAAAAGTCGTCATACGAGCTTTTCTGAACCTCGATGAGGTTGGGCATCGCCGCGACTTCGTGGATGGATCCGAATTTCTTCCGGATGCGCTTGCGGCCGTCAATAATCTCAGCCATATCCGCTCCTTGTCATTCGCAGGTGACGACCCTGCGCATTGCTGCTTGGTGCGGCGAGGACCGCCAAACCCTCGCGCCTGAAAACGGTTCACCGGAAGGTCCGTTTTGGGACTAACCAGCCCCAAAAGACCCTCCGGAAAACCGTCGTATCCGGCTCGCGATCAACGAGCCTTGTGGTCTTCGTGCGACAGGCGGCAGTCGACGCTCGGAGTAATCCGATCGTCGACTGCCGAATGTCTGTTGCCTCACTTGATCTCGACGGACGCGCCCTGGTCCTCGAGTTGCTTCTTCAGCTTGTCTGCCTCATCTTTTGGCACACCCTCCTTGACGGGCTTGCCGCCCGCCTCCACCAAATCCTTTGCCTCCTTGAGACCAAGGCCCGTGATGGCACGAACTTCCTTAATGACGTTGATCTTCTTGTCACCGGCGGCCTTGAGGATGACGGTGAATTCCGTCTGCTCCTCAGCAGCAGGTGCAGCCGCTCCGCCCGGAGCCGCGGCGACAGCAACGGCTGCGGACGCAGATACGCCCCACTTTTCTTCCAAAAGCTTGGCTAGCTCAGCCGCCTGCAAGACGGTGAGGCCTGAGAGATCATCGACGATCTTTGCAAGATCAGTCATGGCTTACTTCCTTCCGGTCTGAACCTAGTGTTTGACGACGCAGTCTTGCCGACTGCGAATTCGAATTGTGACGCCGCAGCGCCGCCCATGCCGTCATGCAGCCTCGCCTTGCGATGCCTTCGCCTGAATGACACGTGCCAGCATTGCTCCGGGCTCCTTGACCGTGCGGGCGATCTTTGTCGCTGGCGCGTTGAGGAGACCTACGAGCGTGCCCCGTATCTCATCTAGCGAGGGTAGTGCGGCGAGCGCTTTGACGCCGTTCGCATCAAGGACGGTGTCGCCCATCGCGCCGCCGAGAATGACGAGCTTCTCATTCCCTTTGGCGTATGTGACGGAAACTTTCGCTGCCGCGATGGGATCCTTCGAGAAGGCGACACACGTCGGCCCCTTGAAGAGATCTGAAATCGCGTCGTACGAGGTGTCCTTGACTGCAAGCTTTGCCAGCCGGTTTTTGGCCACCTTAACCGCACCACCCGCCTCTTTGATCTGTTGGCGGTAGTCGGTCATTTGGGAGACCGTCATTCCGGCATAGTGGGCGACAACCACCAACCCCGTGTCCTTGAACACGTTGTGTAGTGATGTCACGAGCTCACTTTTTGCGGCTCTGTCCACCTGCTCACTCCAGTTTTGCAGCTTGCGCCTGGTTTAGCGCTTACCGCGGGTTGCACCTTGCCGCCATCTACGGAATGACCCGCTTTAGGCGACGCTTCGTTGCTGTCCTTCCGCGCGCCCAAAAAAGCGGCACGGTGCTGACCCAGAAGGTTCAAACCGGCTCTAAAGCTCAACACGTGAGCGATAAACCCGGACTGTCTTCTGTCTCATGCGGGCCCTCGTTCAAGGCTTAAGTCAGCTGGACTGAATGAGCCAACCAACACCCACAATCTCGGACAGTTCCAAGAGGCAAGGCCGCGAACGGTCTTTGTCTCCCGGACCCAGGCCCGCTCCTTCCAAAAAAGTTGCGCGCCTGAATTCTTCAAATGCCCCGGCCTATGCCGCCGGCGGTCCATCCAACAGGCTCGCAGCATCAACTTTGATGCCCGGCCCCATGCTTGACGTGATCGACACCCGCTTCAGAAACGTTCCCTTGGCTCCAGCGGGCTTTGCTTTCACAACAGCGTCCACGAACGCCTTGATGTTCTCAACAAGTGCTGTGTCCGTGAAGCTCGCTTTGCCGACGCCGCCGTGCACAATGCCAGCCTTCTCGACACGAAACTCCACCGAACCGCCCTTGGCACCCTTCACAGCATTGGTAACGTCCATCGTCACCGTGCCAACGCGCGGATTGGGCATTAGACCACGCGGGCCGAGCACCTTACCCAGACGTCCTACCAGCGCCATCATGTCGGGCGTGGCGATGCAGCGATCAAATTCGATCGTACCCTTTGACACTTGCTCGACCAGATCTTCTGCTCCAACGATGTCGGCACCTGCGGCCTTTGCCTCGTCCGCCTTGGCACCGCGTGCGAACACACCCACACGCGATGTGCGGCCCGAGCCGTTCGGCAGATTGCAAACGCCGCGCACCATCTGATCAGCATGTTTAGGATCGACACCGAGGTTCATTGCGACCTCAACTGTCTCGTCAAACTTTGCCGTCGCGCGTTCTTTCACGAGTTTTACGGCTTCACTAACCGGATAGAACTTTTCCCTAACCACACCTTCGCGCGCAGCCGCCAGCCGCTTTCCGCCGGCCAGACGTTTCGCCTTGATAGCTTCTGCGCTCATTTTCTGCGCCATCGACCTACTCCGTTACCTCAAGACCCATGGAGCGGGCCGATCCAGCGATCGTCTTGGCCGCAGCCTCGACGTCTTCAGTATTGAGATCCTTCATCTTCAGCTTTGCAATCTCACGGACTTGGTCCATCGTGACCTTGCCCGCCACCGTGCGCCCCGGCTCCTTGCTGCCGGAACCGAGCTTTGCCGCCTTCTTTAGAAAGAACGAAGCGGGAGGCGTGCGCATTTCGAAAGAGAAGGAGCGATCCGAGTAAACGGTGATTTTCACCGGAATCGGTGTGCCCTGCTCCGCATCTTTCGTCTTAGCGTTGAATGCTTTGCAAAACTCCATGATGTTGACGCCGCGCTGGCCAAGCGCGGGTCCGATGGGCGGCGAGGGATTGGCCTGCCCCGCCGGCACCTGCAGACTAATGTAGCCGTCGATTTTCTTCGCCATGGTTTCCCCTGAGGACTTGACGGGAAGGGCTTTCCTTCCCAGGGTTAGCGGTAAAGCGGGCTGATCAGGCCCTCCCGCACATTTTTCCGCAGGAGGCCCCAAAAGAGGCTGTCTGCGGTTTGCCGTTACTGCGCGCGATTTTTCTTTATATCTACGCTCATTCGCTCTCCTTCATTGCTGCGCGCTTAGCTCGGCACTTTTTCGACCTGGCCGAACTCCAGCTCGACCGGCGTCGGACGCCCAAAGATCGAAACAGCCACCTTGACGCGTGCCCGTTCCTCGTCGACCTCTTCGACGTGCCCCGAGAACGAGGCGAACGGGCCATCTGCTACTTTCACTTGCTCGCCAATTTCGAAGGTGATCGACGGCTTGGGCCGCTCAACACCCTCCTGCACCTGATGGAGAATGCGCATCGCCTCCTCCTCGGAGATCGGCATCGGCTTATTTTCCGCGCCGAGAAATCCGGTAACCTTGGGCGTGTTCTTAATCAGCAAGAACGCCGGGTCTGTCATCTCCATCTTCACGAGCACATAGCCGGGCAGAAACTTGCGCTCCGCTTGGACCTTGCGCCCCCGCTTGATCTCCACGACCTCTTCGGTCGGCACAAGAACCTCTTCGAAGAGGTCACCCAGTCCCGCCGCCTTTGCGCGCTCCTTGATGGCATCAGCCACCTTGCGCTCAAAGTTCGTGTAGGCGTGCACAATGTACCAGCGCTTCGCCATTGCCTTCTTCTCGTGGCGCGTTTCCGCGAGATTTGTGGACACTTCCGTTATGCTCCGACCGCTCTAGCGGTTGCCGCCCAGCACCATCTGGACGAGCCAGCCAATCACTTGGTCTGTCAGTAGGAAAAATATTGCCGCGAGCGCGACCATCACTAAGACCATGATGGTCGTGATCCATACCTCTTTCCAGGTCGGCCAAGTAACCTTGGCCACCTCTTGACGCACTTCCTGAATAAACTGGACCGGATTGTATTTGGCCATTAATTTCACGTCCCCAGGCACTGTGCGACAACCTGTCGCACTCCACGCGCCAGTTGCCGGTCGTCCCGGCGCCCTGGCCATGGAGACGACCAACACGATTTGGCAGGGGCGGAGGGTCTCGAACCCCCAACCTTCGGTTTTGGAGACCGACGCT
>CAYOPW010000086.1:0-6880 GCA_964405975.1 uncultured Hyphomicrobium sp. | reverse complement strand
TGTCTTCCTCCACGCGGCGAACAACCACGCGGTCATGAAGAGGACGGAACTTCATATGATCAACCTCTTGATTCCAGGACTTTTTAATCAATCGATACGGGCGCGTAGTTGGCGGCCGGTGGCGCCACAGCTCCAGCAAGCTAGAGCCCGTCTCCACAACGGCCGGACGAATTCGCTGCCCGCGCCCGCTATATGAGCTTGACTGTTAGCACTGTCAAGATGGGAGTGCCAAAACCGGCTGCGGAGTCGTCCGTGCGGGCTGGGGCAGGTTAATGTGCAGCAATGGTCTGCAAAAGAAATTAGGCCGCTCGAGACGAACTGGATTGGGGCCCCGTTCAACCTGCTCAACAATCTTGGCATTGAACGCATCGAGAACACTTGGATGACGCGATGTAATAATCCCCCGATCCGCCACGACCTGGTGATCGCCCCCCCCCCGCATCGATCATGTCGGTGCTGATCGAAATATACGAGGTGACGTTGCGCCCATTGACTGCGCCGGCCTCGATCAGCAATGCGGGCGCATGACACATAGCGGCGAATGTTTTGCCCAACTCAAGAAACGCTTTGATGATCGCTATGGCGGCGTCATTGATCCTCAACGTATCGCAAATCATCAGTGCGCGCGGCCGGACCAGGGCGTCGTATTCGCCAAACTTCACTCTTCGAGGTCATATAGGCTCTTACGGATTTACCCTGGATCTCTTGCTGCCAACCCTTATTTTCGCCGGCCTCTGGCCCAGCACATCTTCCTTCGCTCCCTGAGCGCTGAGTTCGTCTCGCAGCCTAATGAGGGCCGTTTCCTCAATGCTATAAGTTGCAATAATGAGAATGCGACTATCTGAAATTGCCGGCAATTGACATTTCTCGATCGGTCGAGATCGGTTGGAAAACGAGGAAATTGCCCAACTATTACGGCACCCGGCATAGTGGCCGACATTTTATTGCGTTTCGTCGACCGCTAATCACATACGCCAATTACCTGGCCACAAATTGAGAAGACCCGCACCACATTCGCAGTGCGGGCCATTCATGTCGTTATCGAAGTTTGTTTTAAACCGCCTGGCTGCTCAGACGGCGAAGCTCTCGAGTTTGGCGCCCCTTTTAAGCTTGGCGACCAGCCAATTCGGCTTGCGCCCGCGTCCCGTCCAAGTCTCGGAGCGATTGGCAGGATTCGCATACTTGGCGACGTTGCTCTTGCCCCGGCCACGACCACCATACAATTCCGAAATAGAAAAGCCACGCTTTTCGGCCAGCTTTGCCATTGCCAGCTTCACTTCGGCACGCTCACGATCGCGAGCGACATTGATCGCTTTTTGAACCTTCTGTTCAAGGTCCAAAAGTTCTTTAAGTGACATCTTGTCTACGTTGACGGTGGCCATCCCACTTCCTTCCTATTTCCCTTCAACTTTTTATTAATGGATAATTGCCTCCAGGGCCGTTTGAATTACTTTCCAACCTGAGATTGTCAAGATGGCTAAAATGCGAATTGCCAAATAGTATCAGAAGCGAGCTGTACGGACGGATACAACCACAGCGGGAGGCAATCGATTCTGCTTGTTATTTTGATGATGTGAAAAAATTTAACCATTCAACGCGATCGAAATGCGAACTTGTCTTCGACTTTCTGGCCGTTGGTATCCTCACGTCGTTCGCCCGCAAGCCGTTTGGCCTTTTCATTTGATGGATTGATTGCCAGAAGCAAACGGGAAAGGGCTTTCGCACCGGTGAACAACTCGTTCAGACTCCGTTCACTTGGCCTCTCTTAGGCTGCACCTACCCTGAATTCCTATCTTCCCCGGAGTGATCCAAGGGGGCGCAGCGCTCAGGGTCGCTGCGCCCTCTCTTGTTTTGGCGCAGAAGGGGCCGGATACAGAACTTTTAATCCAGCAACGGACCGTTTGATTTCAGAGCCGCGAGCCGGTACGTTTCGTGCCTTTCCCGCCCTTTAAGCTCGTTTTGTGCAACGACCACCGCCCAGAGGCCCGAAACATGACGTTCACGCTTCCCCCCTTGCCTTATGCTTATGACTCGCTTGAGCCATACATGTCGGCTGAAACACTGCAATTTCACCACGACAAGCACCATCAAACCTATGTCGATATGGCCAACAAGCTGGTCCCGGGTTCCAAGTACGAGGGAAAATCGATCGAGGAGATCTGCAAGGAAGCCTTTGCCAACAAGGACCAGCCGATCATCAACAATGTAGGTCAGGACTTCAATCACAACCACTTTTGGCAATGGATGAAGAAGGGCGGCGGCGGAAATAAATTACCCGGCAATGTTGAGAAGTTCGTGGCTGGCTACGGAGGCTACGACAAAGTGCGTAACGACTTCGTCGAGGCCGGTAAAACGCAATTCGGGTCCGGCTGGGCCTGGCTCGTCATCAAGGACGGCAAACTCGACGTAATGAAAACGCCCAATGGTGAGAATCCACTGATGCACGGGGCGCAGCCCATTCTCGGCTGCGATGTGTGGGAGCACAGCTATTACATCGATTACCGGAATGCGCGGCCCAAATATCTCGAGACCTGGTTTGACAACCTGGTTAACTGGGAACATGTCGAGGAATTGGTGGGCTAAGCTTTCGCACAATAGTTTGCACATTCTCATTTTCGACCGGCGCTCCAATATGTTGGGGCGCCGTTTTCACGAGCCGAAAATGAATCGCGTCAATCTTTTTGGGGTGAAACATCCTTTGCAGGCTTAAGGCTGCCGAGATAGGCAATAATTGCTTCTATTTCCGGCGGCATGAAAACAAACTCTGGCATATCGGGGTGCCCTGAAACGATCCCTTCGGCAAGCGACTCAGCAAGCGACTCGGGCGGGTAACGGGTAACGACGACGCGAAACGGCGGCGCTGTCTCATGCGGACTGGCGCCATCGTGTCCGATCGCATGACAGCGTGCGCAGTTTGCCTCCAGAATCGCGCGGCCCTGGGCAATCTTGCCATTTGCATTTTGCGCAAGCGCTGTTCCTGCCAGCAACAGCGCCGTGCACACCCCTGCGCCTGTCGCGAATAGCTTGTTCATTGGCCGTCCCCTCACCACACCCCTAGGTGTCGCCATTTTACCGCGCAGCACCTCAGTAATTATTGACGTCGGTCAATTCGCCGCTCAGCGCAACCCCAGGGACTTCCTGATAATGCCTCTGATCGTCGAGGCGATAGTACGCGATAGTGAGCGCTGCAAATCGCGGCTGATCATCTCGCCCATGCCCTGGCGCTTACGTCCGCTGGGGCCTCGCGGGCTTCCAAAAATGGAATCAAGCCAGCCGCCGCTTGAACCGTTCGCTTCTTCAGGCGCTTCCTTGGCACGCTCTTGCAATATCTCGTGCGCACTTTCGCGATCCTTCACCTCTTCGTACTTGCCGTAGAGCGCGCTTCCGGCAATGAGACTGCGCCGCGCCGCCTCCGACAGCGGACCAATCCGGCCTTGCGGCGGCCGGATCAACGTGCGCTGCACGATCGAAGGCTCGCCCTTGTTCTCCAGCATTGAGACGAGTGCTTCGCCGACCTTAAGTTCGAGGATAGCTCTTTCGGTATCGATTTCAGGGTTCGGGCGGAACGTTTCAGCCGCAGCCTTCACCGCGCGCTGCTCTTTCGGCGTATAGGCGCGCAAGGCATGTTGAACGCGATTACCGAGCTGTGCCGAAACAGAATTGGGCACATCCAATGGATTCTGCGTGATGAAATAGACGCCAATGCCCTTCGAGCGCACAAGACGCGCGATTTGTTCCACGCGATCCATCAATGCGTCGGGTGCATCGTCAAAAAGCAAGTGGGCCTCATCAAAGAAGAACACGAGCTTGGGCTTGGGCTGGTCGCCGACCTCGGGAAGCGTTTGCCACAGCTTGGTCAGCATCCACAGCAGGAACGTTGCGTAAAGCCGCGGTTTTTCCATCAGCTTGTCGGCGGCGAGAATGTTGACCACCCCGCGGCCATCGGAGCCGGTGCGAATAAAATCCCAAATTTCGAGCGCCGGTTCGCCGAAGAAGTGATTGGCGCCCTGTTCCTCCAGCACCAATAGGCGGCGCTGAATCGCGCCGACGGAGCTAGTCGCGACATTGCCGTACTTAGTGGAAAGCTCCTTTGAGCGTTCCGCCACGTGATTGACGATGGCGCGAAGGTCGGCAAGATTCATCAACGGTAGTTTGTCGTCGGCGGCAACACGAAACGCAACGTTGAGCACGCCTTCCTGCACGTCGTTGAGTTCCAACATACGTGACAGAAGCAGTGGGCCCATGTCGTCGACAGTGGCGCGGACAGGATGACCCATCTCGCCGAACACGTCCCAGAAAACCGCCGGGCTTGGCCCATACTCGAAATTCTCCAGCCCGACGACTTCAGCGCGCTTTGCAACAAAATCCTTGGGCTCGCCCTTTGCGGCAATTCCCGATAGATCCCCCTTGATATCGGCGGCGAAGACGGGCACGCCCGCCCGCGAGAAGCCTTCCGCCAAGATTTGCAATGTGACCGTCTTGCCCGTACCAGTGGCGCCGGTAATCAGGCCATGCCGGTTTGCCAATCGCAGGTCGAGATACTCCGGCTTTACGCTCTTGCCGACGAAGATCTTACCGTCCTGCATTACCGACTGGCTCATGGCTGTCTCCGGCTGTGAGTTAGAAAGTATTTGAACTCGTTAGTCGTAGACGCCTCTTTGCATGGTAGGGGAGCCTTTGCAAACATCAGTTGCATGGCGGACTTGGGGAAAACTGTGGGCGGGCAGGCAAAGATGAATACTCCCCGCGTTGAAGCGACGCGGAAGGCCACAACCTGCGATTTGAGCGTGCGAAGCCGCACCTTGAGCGATTATAGAATGGTCCGGAGCCCGCCGGAGACAGGCAAACGACAATGGGGACCAATGAGAGCCTCGCAACAATGACGGACAATCCCGCACCGCGCGACCTGGCAAGCGGCTTTGAGCCTGCAAACTACGAGACGTGGCGCAAGCTTGTTGAGAAAGCACTCAAAGGTGCCGACTTCGACAAGCGGCTTGTCGCGCGCACAGCCGATGGACTGCGCATCAAACCACTCTATACGCGTGCCGATGAGCTAAAGGTGGCAGTGCCGGGTGCGGCACCCTTCACACGCGGTACGAAGGCGCAGCCAGACGGACTGGGATGGCAGATCCACCAGCGCGTGTGCGAGCCAGATCCCGCCACGGCCAACAAGGCCATCCTCGAAGAGCTCGAAGGCGGCGCAAACGGCGTGGTGCTGCAGATTGAAGGGCCCGGACAGTTCGGGATTGCAATCGCAAGCCCCGCCGACATGGCTGCTGCGCTAACGGGAGTCTATCTGAATTTCGCCCCTGTCCAGCTCAAAGGCGGGCTATCCGGGGTGGATGTTGCTCATCATTTGCTAGGCGCACTTTCAACGCTTGGTGCCGAGCCTGGAACCGTCACTGGCTATCTCAACGTCGATCCCCTGGGAACGTTCGCGCGCTTTGGCAGCTCCTGGGCACAGCTCGATGCCGCGCTGACAGAGACCGTGAATCTGTCCGGCGAAGCACACGCTCAGCACCCCAAAATTACGAGTGTTCTCGTCGACGCCACCATCCCGCACGAAGCCGGTGCCAGCGAGGCCCAGGAACTCGCATTTCTGGCCGCCGCGCTTGTTGCCTATTTGCGCGCCTTCGAGGCGGCGGGCATCGCCGCTGGAAATGCGCTCGGCCAGATCGCATTCGCTCTGTCGGTCGATACCGATCTGTTCCTCACCGCTGCAAAAGTGCGCGCAGCGCGACGCATCGTTGCACGCATTGGTGAGGCCTCGAACGCCTCGCCAGCAGCCATGCACATCACCGCCGTGTCTTCGGAACGCATGATGGCCAAACGCGACCCGTGGACCAACATGCTGCGCACCACGGCAGCCTGCGCAGGCGCTGCGTTCGGGGGCGCCAACGCCATCACCGTTCTGCCCTACATGTGGGCATTGGGCGCGCCTGACTGTTTTGCGCGGCGCGTTGCACGCAACACGCAACTCGTCTTGCAAGAGGAGTCCTCGCTCGGACGCGTCGTCGATCCTACCGGCGGATCCTGGTACGTGGAAAAGCTCACCGATGAGTTAGCGCAAAAGGCTTGGGCGCTGTTCCAAGAAATCGAGGCCAAGGGCGGCATCGTCGCAGCTCTGTCTTCCGGCTACGTCCAAGACGAGATCGCGCGCGTTGCTGAAGCGCGCAGCACGTCAATCGCAACGGGTAATACACCGTTGACCGGCGTCTCTGTCTTCCCCCTGCTGGCCGATGACGGCGTCAACGTAAAGCCTCACCCGGCCGTGCCGCCAATTCCGGGAAAACGACAAGTGCTTCCGTTGGCGCCGCACCGTCTCGGTGAAGCGTTTGAAGCACTTCGCGATGCCGCTGACGCCGCGCTTGCCAAGACTGGCAAACGTCCATGCGTGTTCCTTGCAAACCTCGGCGAGATTATTGACCACAACACGCGATCGACCTGGGTTTGGAACTTCCTGGCCGCTGGCGGCATCGACGGACTTAATAGCGATGGATACAAGGATGCAGACGCGGCAGCTGCCGCATTCAAGCAGTCTGGGGCACGTGTAGCTTGTCTATGCGCGTCTGATGCGATTTATGCAGATCAGGCCGAACGCGCCGCAAGAGCGCTCAAGGCTGCCGGCGCGATTAAGGTGTTGATGGCAGGGCGTCCTGGAGACCGCGAGGCGGCACTGAAAGCGGCCGGTATCGATGGATTTCTTTTTGCAGGGCAAGATGCCATCGCAACGCTACAAAGTTTGCACAACACTTTGGGCATCACATGATGGCTTGCGCGCTGCCGGATTTGCGCTCTAATCCGCGCAGGACTTGAGAGAACGGTATCCGCGCAGGACTTGAGAGAACGGTAAAGGAGAACTGCGCCCAATGGCTGCGTT
>CAYOPW010000085.1:0-7117 GCA_964405975.1 uncultured Hyphomicrobium sp. | reverse complement strand
CTCGTTATCGGCAATTGCGTTCTTCAAAAGGATGCGCAGGATCGGTCGTTGGCCGAGGACTATCGGAACAAATTTGAGGAGGACTAAATGAAGTCCGGCCTAAAGACGGTGGCAATCAATGCGCTTGTCCTCTTCGTCTTGTTTAACGCGATCATCTGGATCCTTTGTATTGCCAATAGCGCCCGCAAGACTCTTAAAGATTACGGTCTTATTGGAGTCGCTCGGGCTTCGCGAGAAAGCGAGCTCCCAAATTACAATGGCATAGCGTGGGCCAAGAAGCACTTTGAAGAGTACAGGGAGCAGGAGAGTAAGTATAAGAGCTTTGTCGGATGGCAGCGCAAACCCTATTCGGGGACGACGGTCAATGTCGCCGGGCCGTACATGCAGCGCCAAACTATTGGCCGATCCGATCCAGGAAAGCCTACAGTCTACTTTTTCGGCGGATCCACGATGTGGGGCGTCGGATCCGATGACGCTTCGACAATCCCTTCGCAGTTTAGCCAGTTATCGGGATCGGCCGCCGAAAATTTCGGCGATATAGCGTTTACCGCCCATCAAGGCCTCGTTCTCTTGATTCAGCTTCTGCAGGACGGGCACCGCCCGGACATCGTTGTATTCTATGATGGCGTCAATGAAGTGTCCCATAAGTGTCGCGTCGAGCTCACCCCCTGGTCGCACCTTGGCGAGCCCAAACTCACGGCCGCTCTGGAGCTTCGTAAAGCCGGCAAAGGAGGAATGAGCCTATCCTATTTATTGAGCCCGCTGTGGGAGGCCGCACAGAGTGTTGTACGGCAGGTTCCCGCACTCGGCGGCTACAAGCTCCACTATGATTGCCACACCGATCCGCGCAAGGCTCAAAAGGTCGCTCAGAACCTGATACAGGACTGGGAGATAGCGCGTCGGCTCGTCGAGTCCTACGGCGGAAAGTTTATTGGCGTGCTTCAGCCTGTGTCGTTCTTTAGCGATACGAAGATGGACCGCCGAAGGAAGAAGAAGAAAAAGGATCTAATGAGGAAGCAGTTTGAAACCGTCTACCCGCTTATTAGAAGTGAAATGCACAAACACAAAAACCTCCACGATTTTTCCAAAATCTTGGATCATCCTGAATATATGTATATTGATTTTTGCCATCTCTCCCCGAACGGAAACAAATACATAGCCGAAGGACTTGTTCAACTCCTGAAGAATGAACAGCCTCAGGCCTTCTTGGGTTCTGGAATCGATTAATTAATGGCTTCATAGGCCTCAGAAGGCGCACTGCGGGAGAATATCTTCCAAAGCCGTGGGCACAACGTCGAGGTCCTTAAACGATAATGCGGATTTGGCCACCACATTATCGCGTTCCATCAGCACCACTTGCGCCCGCGTGATGGGCGGGGCGGGCAGGATCGCGGCAACCGCAGCTAAAGCCTTCCAAATCGCAAACGGTAGCGGTAGCAGGAGCCGCCGTCGTCGCGTATAGCCTAACAGAAGCTCGATGAGTGCGCGGTACGTATAAGTGTGCGGGCCACCAAGCTCGTAAACTTTTCCCTGCGACGCGGGAGTCTGCAACACCTTGAGGGCCGCCTTCGCGACATCGCCGACGTAAACCGGCTGGAGCTTCGTGTTCCCATTGCCGAACAGTGGCAGCACGGGTGAGACCTTGGCAATGGCGGCCAACGTGTTCAAGAATTTATCGCTCGGTCCAAAGATCGCGCTCGGGCGAAGGATCGTTGCGTGGGCAAAAACATCGTTGACGAGCAGTTCACCCTTGGCCCGCGAATGCACATAGCTCGACTTAGACCTGAGATCTGCGCCAATTCCAGAGATATGAACGAGGCGTTTGATGCCCAATTCCGCGGATTGATGCGCCACGTTGAGCGCGCCCAGTTCGTGGATTGCCTCAAACGTCTCCGTGCCGTTTTCGACATAAAGGCTGACGCAGTTGATCACCGCGTCAGATCCATTAATGGCAAGCGCTACGGAGCTCTCATCGCGCACGTCCGCATAGACGGCCTGGATTTCGGCCCCCCCGGACGCGCGCTGCGTATTTACGTTGTCGGGGTGCCTGGCGGCCACGCGAGTCGCCAATCCAACCTCAGTGAGCGCCTTGACAATCTCGCGGCCGAGAAAGCCGGTGCCTCCGAATACCGTCACGCAGTTTGTGTCTGTTTCCGCAGGCATTCGGATTCTCATTAAATGGCTAGTTCGCGGTCGGCCATGTTTGGTTTTTTGAAGGAAGAAGGCTGCGGCGCGGCCTTACAAGCCCTCACGCTTAACTGAGAAAGGCCCAAGCCCCGTAGCCCACCACGCTTCTCTTGTCACCGGCCGTATCACCCGAGTTGCGCAGGTCAAGGCGCTCGATGGCAAGCCCGCGTTCTTTGGCTGCGATCAAAGCGGCACGCACAGCAAGGTGCCCGCAGGCATCGGCCGGCCCGATTGCCGCCTCGTCAAAGGTCTCGATGGCTTTAGCGGTTTGCGCATCGTGCAGGCTTGCAGTCTCGTAGTCTTCGTAGTGGGAAAGATCGGAACTCACAACAAGCAGCGTGTCCTCCGTCCAAAGCCGTGTGATGACCGCCGCGATCGCCTCAGCGGACGTGAACCCAAAAAGGAGCGGTATGATTGGTAGGGCGCCAAACAGCGTTTGGACAAATGGCAGCTCAACTTCCAAAGCGTGCTCGGGCGCATGCGGTTCATTATCGACGACAATGCGCGCCTCGTCGGCCAGTGAAAAAATGGGCTCAGTCTCGACCGGCATGTCGCCGAACGGCGTGGCGAAGGCCCTGTGTGATGGTGCGGCAATGCCCTTGAAGGGGACAAAATGCGCCGGGCCAACAACAATGGCGCGGCGAAAACGATCGGCAGAAGATTTAAGAGACGCGAAGGCCTTGGCGGCGACCGCGCCTGAATACATATAACCAGCATGCGGGGCGATGACGCCCCGCGATGCCGGCCGGGCCTCGACATCTGCTCCAGCCAAGAAGTTTGTAACCGTGCGATTTAGGGACTCGGCCGTCCGGGGGTAGAATGAGCCCGCAACGGCGGGCGGCCGCGTCGGCCCGGAAGCGCTGGTTTTAGCATTGAGAGGCATGGCGCAGCGTCTCCTTTAGCGCAGCGCGAAATGAATTCTATGACGGACTGTGAAATCTTGGAAGGTGTTCCGGCCCGCCACTGGCACGCGCTGGAGGACGGGCGCATTCAGTGCGACGTGTGCCCGCGCTACTGCAAGCTGCACGAGGGCCAGCGCGGTTTGTGCTTCGTGCGCGGGCGGCGGGAGAACCGCATTGTGCTGACCACCTACGGGCGCTCCTCAGGCTTCTGCGTCGACCCTATAGAGAAGAAGCCCTTGAACCACTTCCTGCCGGGCACGCCGGCGCTGTCATTTGGCACGGCTGGCTGCAATCTCACCTGCAAGTTCTGCCAGAATTGGGACATCTCCAAAGCCCGAGAGTTTGACCGGTTGCAGGACGAAGCCTCGCCGGAGGATGTTGTTGCCGCGGCGTGCGCCACCGGGTCGCGATCCATCGCTTACACATACAACGACCCGGTTATCTTTCTTGAATACGCCGTAGATGTTGCCAATGCAGCGCGTGAGCAGGGGATCCAGAATGTGGCTGTCACGGCAGGCTACGTCAGCGAAAAAGCGCGCGAGGAATTCTTCGCGTCAATGGACGCCGCCAACGTCGACCTCAAAGGATTCACCGAAGCGTTTTACAAACGTCTTTGTACCGGACACCTCGATGCCGTCCTCGAGACGCTCAAGTATTTAAAGTGCGAAACAAGCGTCTGGTTCGAGATCACCACGCTCTTGATCCCCGGTCACAACGATAGCCCTACCGAGATCGGCCAGCTCTGCGACTGGGTTATGGACAAACTCGGCCCTGATGTGCCGCTGCATTTCACCGCCTTCCATCCCGACTACAAGATGTTGGACGTGCCCCGTACCCCGCCCGCCACGCTCGCAAAAGCGCGCGATGTCGCGCGTGCGGCCGGCCTGTATTACGTTTACACGGGTAACGTCCATGATGAGGCGGGCCAGAGCACGTATTGTCCGGGCTGCGGCGGCGTTGTGATTGGCCGCGATTGTTATGACATTACCGCGTGGGGTCTTAGCAGCGAAGGCCGGTGCGGTGCATGCGGCACACAGATAGCGGGCCTATTTGAAGGACGTCCCGGCACCTGGGGCCAGCACCGACAGCCCGTCCGTCTTGGTGGCGCACTGCCACCGATCGCGTGACTTGTCTCGCGCACGGGCACGGGCCGTCTGTATCATTCATGTGTGTCTGATATAATTCTAGCGGCCACACAGGCACTGGATTGGGCCCGCAACATATGAAACCACTACTGCTGACGCTCATTGCTGCTTTGCCTCTCGCGCTCATCGACGAGTGTTCGCAAAGCCATGAGCCAGAATCGCAGTCTTCCGACTACTTCCGTCCCGTCGATGCCAAACCCGAAAACATTGTCGAGGGCGCGGTCATCTACGTGCCGATCTATTCGCACATTTATCTCGGCGCGCGCAGCAAACGCTCGTTTGCTACGACACTGAGTGTTCGTAATACGGATCCGAAGAACCCGATCATCGTGACGGCCGTGCGCTACTACGATACAGCCGGCAAGCTCGTGGAGAGCTTTCTCGATAAGCCGCATTCTCTGGCACCCCTTGCGTCAGCCGATTTCTTCGTCGACCAGCGCGACGATCGTGGCGGTGCCGGTGCAAATTTCATCGTTGAGTGGGAGTCCGGAGAACCTGTCTCCAAACCCATTGTCGAGGCAGTCATGGCTGGGATCAGCGGCACACAAGGCCTTTCGATCGTCCGCAGCGGCCGGGTCGTCAAGACACTCCCGTAAGATGTTAAGCGTCAGCTGAGTTAATCGTTGCGACGTGACATGCGATCGCTCACGCACTCAAGTGGTCGCGTAGCAACCTTCATTGACGCAATCTTATATCTGCCGATGTTTTACCAGCCGGTGTAGTACGGTGCGCGCGGCGGCGGCGCGTAGATCACGTCGACCTCATCGTAGACGACAGGCGGCTGGGTATTTCCCCTAACAACAGGTGCTGGATAGTACACAACCGGCGGCGGGTAATAGACAACCGGCGGCGGCGCATAATAGGCCACAGGTGGCCGATAGTACCGCGGAGGATAGTAACCGTACTTCCGGTATCGCCGGAACTTCACCTGGGTAACGTCTTGTGCGCCGGTCCACGATTTGGCGCCGGAAACAATGGAGCCGAAGGGGACCGCCGCAGCAGGGGCCGCGCTCAATGCAAGTGCGATGGGAAAAGCAAGAACGCAGATCAGTTGAAGCAACACTTTACGCATGTTGATCTCCATGTTCGTGCGGACAATCAGACTACTGCACAAGCCGTTGGAGCGCCACGAGAAATGATGGGCCAATTTCGTTCAGGTGGCACAGCGCGGTGCACATCACGTGCACCTCATTCGAAGGACGCCTACCACCTTGGGCCCACGTAAGGCGGACGGTAGCGTGCATCAACACAGCGCACGCCATTCCAATAGCGATACTCACCGCAACTAGAAGGCCGCAGGATCACCCATCCATAAACGGGAGGGGCGTACGGAGCCTGTACGATTGGTGGACCGCGATAAAGGTCGGGGCGCCGCGCCGGAACTACGACTTGCGGCACATAACGCTCACCGTACCCATCGTAGTAATAATCGTCAGCAGCGAACGCACCTCCGATACTGCCGAGAAATCCGAGTGCTGCAACGGCTGCAGCCACTAAGCGCAACATCTGAGCCTCCAATGCCCGATGGCGCGCCCGCCCGTCCAGCCCACCATGTCAACAGGCCATTTCTGAACCTGAGCTGAACGCCATCATGCACAAAAGTGCGTATTTTGGCGCAGATCAATACGCTTGATATCTATGTATGCAGCATATCGCCTTGTACTAGAGTGTGAGCAGCCACGAGCGCCGAAATCGGTTATGGTTGTTGCGCGTACTCAGGAGGAGCCCCCCATGAGAGTATTCTTAGTATCTGCTGCGGCGCTGTTTGTATTGTTCGGTGCCTATTCACCGGCGTCAGCCGCCGCCGCATCAGCGTTAGCCAAGCAACCGGTTTACGGTCAGGCTCACGCTCTTGTTGAAAAGGCCGGTTGGAGGAAACGGCGCTGGAGACGGCGTTGGAGACGCCGCCGTTGGTACCGTCCGCGGGTCTACGGCTACTACTATCGTCCAAGGGTTTACGGCTACTACTATCGCCCCTATCGCTATAGGCGCTGGAGATGGCGCCGCCGCTTGTGGTGGTAAGGCTTAGCCTTTACGGGGTGCTGGAAGAAATTCCGGCACCCTTTTTTGACTGGAGCTTCGCCGGCCGCTAACACGCCGTCGCCCCTGCCATTGCATTGCGGACGTCCTAAGACGTTTCTGCTATAGGTCAGAGTCGGGCCTTAACCATTGTCTTGTTGATCCGCGTCAATCCCGACAGGATGATCGGCATCCAATTCTTGCGGCAACGCGCCTGAAGACCGAATCTGCCAATCCTCAACGTTGGCGCCGCCGCCATAGTCAGGACCACGCCATGAGTAAGCTAGATCCAACCCCCCCTAGCGTCGATCTGTTTGTCGAATGGGCTAAAGCCAGGCTCGACGAGATGGCCGCAGATGCCAAGATTCTTCAATCCAAGTTGAATGATCTCGATGTCAGCCTGCGCGGGCAGGCCGAACAGGCCCTGACGTTGATCAATGGATGGGTTGGCGAGGGTCACAAAAAAATTAGAGAGGTCCAGTCCCAGGGCGAGTCAGCGATCGCTGATGCCCAAGCCTATATCGATGCGACGTGGCCGAAGTTCCAGGCTGAGGCGGATAAGTGGGTTGAAGAAGCACAAAACCAGCAGGCAACCTTTGTGGCCCGCGCCACGGCGCAGGCCCAAGCTTGGCAGAACCTCGTTGATGACTATGTGAGACGCGCCGCCGAAACCCACGCTCAGACAACGGTGCAGGCCGACGCACAAGTTGAGCAACTCAAGGCCGAGGCTCAAAAGGCCCAATCACAACTCAACGCCAAGCTTGATGATCTCACCAAGGCTGGTGAGGCATCGTGGACGGCCATGAGCCAGGCACTCGATGAATCGCGCAGCGCGTTTGCCAAAGCAATTGAGATCACCGCTAA
>CAYOPW010000084.1:0-7267 GCA_964405975.1 uncultured Hyphomicrobium sp. | reverse complement strand
TCGCGACACGGTCCCGGTCGATATCGGTTTCGCAGTTGCCGCCGCAGGCGAGTAAACCAATCGGCTTTGCAGGGAGCTTGGTGCCCGGCCCTCGTTAACAGGGAGCTGAGAGCCGGGCACCAACGCTCGTACAGTCGTCAGGCAAATGTCCGCTCTTGGGGGTAATGCGGACATCGCTCGCGCTAGGTCAAATGTCTGCTTATGACCCAAAGCGGACATTGAGGGACAGGGATTACGCAGGCTAAGCGCCGATCAGTTTGCTAGTCCGTTTTGGGGATAGAGCGCGAGCCTTCCATCATTGACAGGGCTGGCGGCATGCCTGCCTCAATAGGCAAACCTGTCAGTTAATAGTGGCCTTCTACATGGACGCCATGACGTCATCCATATTGAATATCGTCGGTTTCTGTCGCTGCGCGCAGTCGGATGGCGTGCTGGGGTCGATGCACCACTTGCAAAACAACCACAGGGGCTTATCCAAATATTTATTACCGCCCTGCCTTCGAATAAATCGCATCGAAGTTCGTTCGGAGATCAACTGAATCTCGTGGAGCAACCCAGCGGTCTACAATGGAAAGCAGTTCATCGGGAGTATACGGCTTGCTCAAGTAATCGTCCATATCTGCACCAATGCACCGCTTTCTGTCGTCATTGAGGGCATTAGCCGTAAGCGCCACAATCGGAGTGCGAGCATGCCCATGACGAAATTCACTTTTGCGAATTCGCTTAGTGGTTTCGATGCCATCAAGACCAGGCATCTGGCAATCCATTAGAATGATATCAAAGGATCGATTCTGCAGAAATTCGAGCGCTTCTGTGCCGTTTGATGCTACAGTTATCTGATGGCCCGCCACAGACAATAAATTCGCGGCAATTTCTTGGTTGAGCACGCTGTCTTCCACCAGCAGAATTTCTGCCGGTGTCGATGACGGTTCGATTGTACTCGTGGAAGCAGACTCCTTAAGTAGGCCGACATCTCTTGTATTCTTACCTGTTATCTCACATAGACGCTTCAAGACTTTATTGAATTCTGTCTTAAAATTTTGAACAAGTATCTCCATGCGGTCTGAGTTCTGATTAACAATGTCAAGCTCGATACGTTGACAGAGTTCCGATAAGAACCCAGCTCCCACAACGGCACAACTAGATTTCAGCCACTCCGTGTTAGACTTTGCAGCTTCTGAATCCATAAATTTAATGGCAGAAATCAATGCACCGGCTCGTTCTGGCGCCTGTGAGACGAAAAACTCTATGAGTGTATTGTCCTCACTTGGCCAGTCAGCAAAGGTGTCGGCGTCTGGGGTTACAGTCCGTGCCGTTGTCCGCTTTCCGACATGAAAAATGGGCTTCCAAACAAGGCCCGCCGCTTCGAGTAACAACCTATCGCGAAGCCACTGCAATGAATTTATTTGAAGCCCATGGGCCAGTTGTAGAGTGGATTGCGGTGTTTCTAGAGTTAGAGAATTGCCTGGTCGTCCTTCGGAACCATATATTTCGATCGATTTGATGCTACGCAATGCAATGTTTTTTTTGTGACCATTCTGGTCTAGGTGGAGATTTTCATCTGCGATTGTGATTGCTGTGCCATCTGTAAACTCTGCCGCAGAGCGGGCAAAGTGAAACCACCTCGTCCAAAAGCGCTGGCCATCTTTTTTCTCAGGTCTAAGAGTAAGTCGCAGATTGTCAACACCACGATGGCGAAGACTTTCAACGCGAATCTCACTTGGTGGCTCTAATTCCGGCGTCCAATTGATGTTGACGGCTTTTGAAAGCAGTTCTTTTTTGCGCTCTGACGAGCAATCTTCGGTTGCCATCCTGCGTCCTCCCTTGAGCCGGCGAATACGCGCTACTGGATAGGTGTGGGCACTTCGCAAGAGGGTTTCCGCTTGCCGGCAAGGGACGGCAGCTTGTTTAGCAAGACATCTGGTTCAAACGGTTTTCTCAGAATGCCAGTGAGGTCAATATCTATCTCGGCATTGATTTTGTCCTCAAATTCGTCGGCGTAGCCAGTGATAAGGATCGTCGGCACGTCGATCCCATTTTCTTTCAGATGCTTGTAGACATCGAGACCATCAATGAGTGGCATTCTTAGATCAAGAATCAAGCTATCAATTCCACCCTGGCCGATACGATCAAGAGCCGATCTTCCATTGGTGACGAGTTCGCAGGATCTTCCGTCGTCACAGATCAGTTGCTTCAGCGCAGGCCCGAAGTTTTCATCATCCTCCGCAATAAGAATAATTCCTGAGGAGCCGACGTTGTCGAGGGCCTCGATTATGCATTGCTGTGAGAGGGGTTTATGCAATGCGGCAATGGCACCATTCTCCGCGGCTTGACGGAGAAGCTCCTCAACACTGAACCCGGTCATCATAATGACCTGAGCGTCAGGTTTCGTACGCTTTATCTCTAAGAAACTTTCGACCCCATTCATGTTTGGCATCATGACATCCATAAAGGCGACGTCGAAGTTCGTTCGCTTGAACGCGTCAACTGCCTCTTGGCCGCCATAGGCTGTCTCAACATCATGCCCCTCTAACGCCAGAAGTTCACTAAGAGAATCGGCATGATCACGGTCGTCATCTACAACGAGAATTTTGATTTTCTTGGTCATATCGGCTGCTCCCCCTCCTTCTTATGCGGCCACGCCGTCGGCCGGGAACCACCCAGTCATTGTGGTTCCCTTGCCAACCTCTGTCTCAATCCTGAGGCCGCCGCCATGGTTCTCGAGAACCTTATCAACAGCGGGAATACCCAAACCGCATCCGAATGACTTTGTTGTAAAGAGCGGCTCGCGAATTTTCTGAAGATGCTCAGGTGAAATGCCCGGACCATTATCAGTGACTGCAATCTCTATGTTGGAGCCAACAAGACGGGTCGCGATATCGATTTTCGGATTTTCGGTTGGGTTCTCGACAACTTCGTTACCTTTTCCAACCATCGCCTCGGCTGCATTGTTGATGAGATTCACAAGAACCCTGCGCATTTGGTCCCCATCAATGCTTGTCATCTGACCGTTGAGTCCTAGATCGCAGCAAATTTCAACCTTCTCGGAAACATTTCCTGTTTCGTCATCGATAAGTTCTTTGAGCCAATTATCTATTTCGATGTTTTTCGCGTTGACCAGCCTTGAACGTGAAAAATCGAGAAGCTGAGTGATGATCTTATCGCAACGCTCAATGCCGTTATTTACTCGACGAAACTGAGAGCTTACATCGAGATCGCTCGCATGCTTTTCGATCTTCTTCTCGAGCAAATAGGTCCCTGTCTTCACGGCGCCTAATGGATTCCGAATTTCGTGGGCCACCGTGCTCGTGAGTTCGCCCAGCTGAGCCAACCTGCTCTTGCGGGCCATTTCTTCCTGAAGTTTCTTTTGCTCAGTTATGTCTGCCCCGAAATCGATGTAACCCGTTACCTCACCTCGCTCATCCTTGACCGCTGCAATTGTCTGAATCAGCCAAAAATGAGTTCCATCTTTCTTTTTGTTACAAACCTCATTTTGCCAGACATCGCCGTTCACAACAGTGTTATACATTTCCAACCAGAAATCGTCTGAGTGGTTATCTCCGTTGATCATGCTGTGCGGCTTGCCAATTAGTTCCTCGCGCGAGAACCCAGTCAGCTTGCAAAAAGGATCATTGACGTACGTGAAAATGCCCTCGGCATTCGACTCGGAAACAAGAGCGTGCTGATCAAGAATCTGCTTTTGAAGATTAAAACGGTTCAATACCGAAGTAAGATCGGCAGTATGATCTTGTAACTTGTTCAGAGCCCTCTGCGATGTCGTCTCTGCCTCGCGAGCAGAAGCGACTATTGGATCGACAACCAGCCATTTGATCAAAAAGGCGGTGCTACCTGAAAGAATAATTGCCTGAAAAAGACTGAGAAGGCCAAATAATCCTCCCGCTGCAGGAGTTGGCATGATTACCAGAAAAGCAAGCAGCGCGGCCATTATGATGGCTGCGGTACAGCTCATTTGCGATAGATCTTTTTCTTTGGGAAGTGTCATGCCGGTTGATTCCAGGAGAGTTTTAAGGCTGTACATTTTTCGACCCGCCATCCTTCGTGTGTTTTCCATAAAATAACAATGCATTCTGCGGAGGAGCTGAAAGCGAGGGGCGTACACTGACAGAAGGAATTTAAAGTTTGATTTAAATTGTATTCACGCGATGAAGAAGTCGTGCATTTTGAAAAAGTTAAGACAATGTTAGAGCGGTCCGTGTCCGCAGTTATTTACGTCGCCTTATTATTTTTCGTTCATCTTACCGACCGAGCTGGGAATCACACGGACCTAGAGTTCGGTTCGTGCAGCATCAAGGGGTATTTAAGAGTGTCGAATGAAGCACCAAAGAGGATTTTAATTATCGAGGATGAGCCGACCCAGCGCATCCTCGCCAAAGAAATTCTTGAAACAGCTGGTTACAGCGTGCGCTCGTCCGACGACGGCAAACATGGCCTTAACATGGCCGTTAAGACCCGGCCTGACCTCATTATTTTGGACCTTATGCTGCCGTCCCTCGACGGATATTCGCTGTGCACCTCCTTGAAAGAGTGTGAGCAGACGGCGCATGTTCCAATTATCTTGATCACGGGATCCAAAGAACCCGACGTCATTAAGCGGGGCTTGGCGGCCGGTGCGGATGATTTCGTAAACAAGCCGGTTAATTGGCAATTTTTGGCGGACCGCGTGGACTTTGTTTTAAAGCAGTCAGCGCAGAGAACGACGCTCAATGAGGAGCCGCAAGACATTGATTGCGGTCGCGGGGAAAAAGACAAACCCGAAAAAGATGAACTTGCACTCACGATTCAGTCGCTACAACATGCGGCAGATGCTGCGAATAATAAGCTGGCTGTAATTGAAAAGGAGCATGCGGGTGCAATTAAGGCCCTTGAAGCCAAGGCGCAAGATGAGCTAGACGCCCAACAATCCGAATCTGCAAAAGAATTGAAAAAGATTCGCGATCAACATAAAGAACAGATTGAGCGTCTAACGGCCGATTTTAGGTCCGAAGCGGCTGAGCAGAAAAAACGTTTCGATGCAAGATTACAGGCCGTCGAAGAGCGGCACGCCTGTGAGATTTCTTTGGTCAATGAGATTAGGAACAAGTGTTCAGGACCAGAATCGAATTCGGCCGAAGAGTTGTCTGATCACGTGGGTGCAATGTGGCAGATTGTGCGCGCTGAGTGCGTTCACTATGACGACGTTCTTTCGACGATAACTGGACTGTTGAAGACACCTGTCACCGGGGCCTTCGGTGAGGAGAGATTAGAGAAGATCGCGAAGCAAATCGATGGTCTAGTTTATTCAGTACGACTTCTAAAAACGCTTGCGGTAGCTATGACGGAACCCAAGCAGGAGTCGCAAAGCGTGTTCGAGACCAATGAATTCATCTCAGATCTTGCCGACCGGTTAAAACAAAATGCGGAAAGAAACCATGTTTCTATAGAGCTAAAAGGTCTGCAGAATTCTATCAAGGTCTCAGCTGAACCGCATAGGATACGATATGCGCTGACATTATTGTCTATCAACGCCTTGAGATTTATTCCCCCGTCAGGCGCCATCACTGTCGGTGCGTCGCTGGCCGACGCTGGCGATATTAGATTGTCGATTTCAGACACAGGGCTCGGAATGTCGCCGGCTCAGCTCGACTGGTGCAGGAATTGCCTGGACAACCCAACGGCATCACCCGGCGGTCCCAATAACGGCCTTGGCCTTGAAATCCCGATCGCCACTGCCCTTGCTCGGCAGCAAGGTGGATACCTTGAGATTGAAAGCCAACAAGGACAAGGAACCTCAGTTTCTCTGGTTCTACCTGTCGATGTCGACACGGACGGACTGAGAACCGAATCTGGAAGAGTACAAGATGCTCAAATGGCGTGCTGAATCCAACTCGGCGGGTTTCTCAAGTTGGGTTGAGGTGTGCGTCTGAATTTAGAGGGCTGACAGATGGGAATGCACGAAGCGACAGCAAGCGCGGAAAAAGGCGACAATGCCGAAGTTCTAAACCGAGAGCTGTTGAAACAGTATCGTCAATTGAAAGTGGGATTATTGGAACGCCTGATCAACACCTATCTCGATGAGGCTCCGGTATATCTTGCGAAGATTCGCACTGCTGTAGAGAGTGAGAATTTTGACGAGATCGTTTGGGGTTCTCACTCGTTGAAGTCTTGTAGTGGGAATCTCGGCGCGGTGCGCCTTTCGCATGTCTGTCAGCTTATGGAGAATGCTGCACGTGCAATGGATAGGGACAAAATTGTTAGCTTGTTCGAAAAGCTTGGGCCTGAATGTTTCGAAGCCGAGGAGGCCTTGAAAGTTGAACGACTGACACTGTGGCGAGAGCATTCCAAGTCAGATAGTCAGTAGCGTCGTATTTGTTCCAAAGGAGAGAAAATACAATGAAGAGCGGAATACGAATTTTGGTGCTGGACGACAACGTTGACGTCGCGCTTGGCTTGGCCGAAATCCTAGAATTGCACGATTACGATGTGAGGGTAGTTCATGACGGTTTAAGCGCGGTTTCTGCCTTCAACAAATACAAAATCGACATGGGCTTATTTGACATCAGAATGCCCGGCATGAACGGAGTTGAAGCCTTCATGGAGATACGTAGGCAGAATCCGCATGCCAGCGTACTTCTCATGTCTGGCTACGCAGAAGATGAGGTCGTCGAGAGGGCTTTAAAGAACGGTGCTCTTGGTCTGTTGTCGAAGCCGTTTGAGCCTGACGAGCTTCTCTCAAAGCTCGAATCTGCTCAGGCTGACTCGGACGCGGCGCATTAGCGGCGGGTACGATATGCCGCCCTCTACCGCTAAGAACTATGTGGAGATTGGAAAACGATTGGATCCCTCGCGGCGGGCTCTGAACAGGGGCGACAGCTCACCAATCGTTTCAAATATCGTAGCGGCGCTCAATGATCTGACGAAGTCGGGGGACTATTCTCAGCGTCTTATCTCACCTGAAGATAGCGAGGCTAGGTCGCTCGTATTGGCTTTGAACAAATTTCTCGACTTCGCCGAAAGAAGAGACGCTCACCACAAAGACAAATTGGCTGAACTGGCGACCGACATTGAAAATACCAAGCGGCGCTTGAGCCAACCTGATAAGCGACTTAAAGAGCGGGTGCGCGAGCTTGAAGCGGAACTCGGGTCGATGAGGGATGCTCAAACGGTCACTTTGGCGCAGAAGTGGAGCAATGAACAACACAAGAAGGAAACGTCGCTGTTAAGGGATGCCCGCGATGACGCGCAGACCACCAGTCTCCTTCTGAAAGGA
>CAYOPW010000083.1:0-7285 GCA_964405975.1 uncultured Hyphomicrobium sp. | reverse complement strand
CTGGTCTATGGCGCAGGCGTGCTTATCCCGCTTGCGGTAGCACTGCTGCTCTGGTTCTTCATTAACGCGCTGGCGAAGGGCTACCAGCGCTTGTGGTCGCGGTGGCTGGGACCGCTTCGCGGCCTTTCTCTTGTGCTCGCGCTGTTGACGATGTTGGCCGCAAGCCTGTTTTCCATCACCATCGTCATCACCAATGTTACCGCGATCGGTGCCAGCTCCGCTGACTTTGCGAAAAGCCTGAACCTTCTGCTTGACCAAGTCGCTTCCTTCACAGGTCTGAAGCATGAGCAGCTCATCAAAGGCCTTGCAGAACAGTTGGGGCTGGGAGAATTGCTGGCATCGATTGTTTCGGCCATGACCAACTTTGCCAGCCAGTTTGGCGTGGTCTTCATCTACGTCATCTTCTTGCTGGTCGAACAGCAATTCTTCGACATTAAGCTCAACGCAATCGTTCGCGATAAGGCGCGGCGCGAGCAAATACGTTCGCTGCTCGATCGCGTAGGACGCGACATCCAAAGCTACATTTGGATCATGACCTTCGTCAGCATCCTTACCGCCGGCTTGTCCTATGGAGTGATGGTCGCAGTTGGCCTCGAGCACGCGGCCTTTTGGGCGTTTCTTGTCTTCATTCTCAACTTCATTCCGACCATCGGCTCAATCATCGGAACGGCTCTCCCTTCGCTTTATGGCTTGCTACAGTTTGGAGACTTCAAACCGTTTCTCATCCTGCTGGCCGCCATCGGCGTCATTCAATTCCTTATCGGCAACGTTTTGCAGCCGCGGTTGTCTGCCAAAACGCTTAATCTCAGTCAGTTTGTCGTGATCCTTTCGCTGTTCGTCTGGGGCGCGATGTGGGGCATCGTGGGCATGTTTCTTGCCGTCCCCATCACGGCGATCTTGATGATCGTCTTTGCCAATTTCCCCTCAACGCATGTAGTCGCCGCCTTTCTTTCAGAGACAGGCGATGTACCGGCCGAGGCAAATTCAGAGAAAGACGATGGAGCCTAGTAAGGAACCGCTAGCCGCTAACCAGCTGCTCGCAGACCAGAACACGCTCCAGCAGAGTAGCTTGGTCAGATCTTGGAGACATCGAGCAGCGTCCGGCGCGGAATAGGATCCTTAGCATCGACAGCCGCTCTCGCGGACAGCAGCCGCTGCAGCAGATCCAATTCCTGTCCGTGATCCTTTTCAAATATGCCGTAGTCAATGACGATCCGGCTGTCGGCTTCGCTAATCTTGAAGTAGTTCAAACAATACGATGGGACAAAAATTCCGGGCATATACAAAAGCCGGGCCGGCACATAGTCCAGCCGTTTCAGCCACGTACCTGTGTTTATGACAACACGCTCACCTAGCTTTGTTAGAGAGGGCTGATGCGTGTGACCGTAAATGAAGATGACAGTATCGGGATCCTTCTCGAACACGTCCCTGGCCGCGTTCAGATAATTCTCCTCTTTCTGGACACTTAGATCACCCTCGTCGACGAGAATGTTAAATCGCTGAAGCGTGCTGCGAACGTCGCGCGTTATCAGGAAGAGTGGAATTGCAACGATCAGAACCACAACGAACAAGACAGCATTGATGATGAGGAATAGCTGCAACAGGCTGCCAAGCAAACCGAGTGAGGAGAATAAGAAATTATTCAGAAAGATGTTTGTGTTGGTTATGCCGAGCCACTCCAGCACAGCGCCCGCGAACACAAACACGGATAGACCGAAGAACACCAGGAACGGCAGAAGCAGCCACCGCAGGATAGGATTCATTTCCTTGTAGAAGTAGTTGGAGAGCAGCCAACTCGGCACCATTTCGTTCGGGTACACCGACTGGAGATCTTTGAGCCAATTGTAGCGCCCCAGCTTCGAGTAGAGCCCCGCGTTACCGACAAAATAGGTCGTGATGTAAAAGCCAACCGGTTGCGCATAGGGATTTCCGAACTGCGGCATGGTGTTGAAAGGGTCTCTTTGCATGCCGTGCTCGATCCAGATCTTCTTGCCTGCAACTTCACGGATGATCGAGGTCACCTGTTCCAGGTGAATATTGTAGGGCTTCAAGATCTCGACGCAGTCGTCGTAGCAGGCCAACTCGTAGTCGTGGTTGCCCGGGATCAGAGTAATTTTCATCTTCTTTCCCGCACTACGGAACGCCTCGAAGATGCGGGGAAATTGTTTGATGACGGCATTGAGTTTCTCCGGGCCGCTGACGTGCATGTATTCCCAGAGCCCGAATGCATCGCCAGCGATGACAAGTTCCTTGTCACCGTCTTCCTGCTCAAGACGTTTGAGAAATGCGATCAGCTCGTCTTCGAAGTCGCAAACGCTGAGCGCTTCCTCGCCGCCAATGTGCAGATCACTGATCAAATATAAGCTTGCAGACATTGCACACCCGGTGATAGTTGGCGCGAAATCCGTTTTCGGTTGGTCCTAAAAACGATGACCCTCGAAGTCGGGTTGGGGGAACGAGTACACTGTTGACGTGCTGGCGCTTCGCAGCCGCACAGGGGGGAAATTTGTCATGAGTCTTCTCTTCTCATTCAAGGGACGTATTGGGCGTGCCAAGTTCTGGCTCGCCAATTTGGTGGCGTACCTTCTGGTTGCTCTGATCGTGATCATTGTAATGCTGATTGTTCCACCGGAACAGTTGATCATAACCGATCCCGAAACCGGCATGGAGACGATCGACATTTTGAACCCGATTGTGTTGACTGCCTATCTTGTCCTCCTGGTTGTTACGACCTGGATATCGCTCGCCATCGGGACTAAGCGTTTCCACGATCGCGGCAAGTCCGGCTGGTGGAATCTCATCGCGCTCATTCCGCTGATCGGCGGATTTTGGTGGCTGATCGAGCTTGGCTGCTTGCGCGGCGATGCCGGCCCGAACAAGTACGGCCCGCCTGTTGTTTCGGTCTGACCGGGCCGGCCAATCTGTCAGATTTCGCCGGTGGCGCTGAGCGTGCGCTGTTGGTAGGTTGGCGTCTCTAGCCCGCGGGTCAAAGGAGTTGATCATGAGTCTCCTCTTTTCATTCGATGGACGCATTGGGCGAGGCCAGTTCTGGCTCGGCTATTTGGCGGTCATCCTTTTGGCAATTTTGATTGCCGTCTTCGTATCGGTGATGGTCCCTTGGGAGGACGTCACTGTCACCGGTGCTGACGGCCAGCCAACGATTGACTTCTCCAACCCGGCCCTGATGCCGGCATGGATCGGCTACCTGATCTATTTTGTGCTCGGGACGTGGATAACGGTCGCCATTAGCATCAAGCGCTTCCACGATCGCGGCAAGTCCGGTTGGTGGACACTTATCATGTTCATTCCGTTGATCGGCCCCATTTGGTGGCTGATCGAGCTTGGATTCTTGCGCGGAGATCCCGGCCCCAACGCATACGGCCCGCCCGCAGTTTCCGCCTGATCTGGGCACAGAAATCGTCAACTAGGAAAGGCGGCTGCTTAGCACCGGCGGCGATCTACCTATCTCGTGCTGCGAGTGGTCTCCGCAACGTTGCGATTGAGCACCCCGCAGCACCACATTGGTGCACCTCGTAGTGCAGCTTATATGAACCGAAAAACGCAGTACTGCGAAGACCAGGCTATGAGCAGCCAATGTCCGCTTTGCGCCCGAGGGCGCTGCGTTTGAACCGTCCTACTCGCAGGGCACCGTCAGGGTCATGCCCACTGAGGGAAAGAACTTCTTGCAGCCGACGTTCTTGTTGGCCTCGGGCTCTTCAGTCGGAGTTTCCTCGGTATCGATGGTCTCGTCTTTGCCCAGCGACGCCGTAGAGATCGTCGAATTCTCGTTTTTCGCATCCCTCTTGATCGGCGCGGTCTTTAGCCTCGCGACCTTCTTGGTCGTCGTTGTCCTCTTGGCAATGCGCTTCTTGGCAGGGCGGGCCCTATGCTTCTTGACCACCTTGTAGAAGCGCCTCTTCGTGTAACGCGTTGTCGCGTGGGACGTCTGGGAACCGCGAACGACAACCGGGACGTGCTCACATGAAATGCAAGCTTGCGCGGCCGAAGCGAACACTGTCATTGCAGCGAATAACGCCGCGGCGATAGCGAGAACTGCCTTGGTCATAGTCTCCTCCGCTGATGGATCGTCACGTCTCGGCTATGTGTCTGTTTCTGGGGTTCACCATGGGAGGACATGCGCAGAAGCGCTGTTCCGGAGGGAACAATTGGAAGTTCTTCTCTGATTTTGTGATCTCTTGGCTGAGAACAATTGGTGACGCGCGACTGGCGTCTAAATCAGCAAGCCTTTGACAAGGCTACCCAAATGCTCAATGGCATGTCCGCATTGCCCCGAAAGCAGATCTATCGAAGTAGGCGCCGAGCAGCTTGGCGCCTTTGAACGGCGCGCCGCCTGCCCAAGCCCAGCCAGCAGTATTGCGTTGCTGAGGAATTCAATATCACAAGGGGAAGCCGACCGATCATGATCTTGGCCGAACGGCTCGATCGATCAGGTTGCCTGCGTTGCTCTTGGGGCAACCTTTCTTTTTCAAAACGGCCTTATTGCGCCCTTTCTGGAATCGCTTGAGACCAGCAGGCTTGTTGCCGCGCCGCGAATTGCCGTTTGTATTGGCCGCAGGTGCTGCCCGATCGAGCTGGTCAACAGTAAGAGAAGAGTCGCCGCGGCGATCTAGGCTCGGAATCGTTTGACGCGTGAGACGCTCGATGTCGCGAAGAAAAGTGCGCTCCTCGTTGTCACACAACGATATGGCGATGCCTTCCGCGCCAGCGCGGGCGGTGCGCCCAATGCGGTGAACGTAGCTTTCAGGGATATTGGGAAGCTCGAAATTCACGACGTGCGTCACGTGATCGATGTCGATGCCGCGCGCTGCGATGTCCGTTGCGACGAGCCCGCGAATGCGCCCGGACCGGAAGGCGCCGAGCGCCGCTTCTCGCTGCCCCTGGCTTTTGTTGCCATGGATTGCGGCGACCTTGATGCCAGCTGCTTCCAAATGGCGAGCAACCTTATCTGCACCGCGCTTTGTGCGCGTGAAAACTAGCGTGCGCTGCATCGCAGAGTCGGCGAACAGCTCGATCAGAAGCGATTTCTTCTTCTGCCCCTCTACGTGAATGATTTTCTGGGTCACGCGATCGGCCGTCTTTGCCACTGGCGTCACGGAAACGCGTACAGGATCGCGCAGCATCTCGCCGGCAAGCTTGCCAATTTCGCGCGGCATGGTGGCGGAGAAAAATAGGGTTTGCCGCCTCGCAGATATCTTGGAGATGATCTGGCGGATGGGCTGAATGAAACCCATATCGAGCATATGGTCGGCCTCATCAAGAACAAGGATCTCTGTGCCCGATAGCACGACGCTGCGCTGTTCCAGGTGGTCAATGAGCCGGCCGGGCGTAGCGACGAGAACGTCCACGCCGCGGCTCATGGCATTGAGCTGCCGCCTGTAAGGTGAGCCGCCGAACATTGCTGTAACGGACACACCCGATTGGCGGCCATAGGTTTTGAAGCTCTGGGCAATTTGAGTTGCCAATTCTCGTGTCGGCGACAAAACGAGCACGCGCGCGCCTTGCCGCGAGGCAGGACGGCGGTTGGCGGCCAACCGGTGCAGAATAGGCAGCGCAAAGGCAGCCGTCTTTCCGGTTCCCGTCTGCGCGATACCCAGCAGGTCCTGTCCGGCCAGAACACTTGGGATGGCTTGTGCCTGAATAGGGGTCGGCGTCGTGTAACGCTCCGCGTCAAGCGCCTTCAGCAGTGCGGAGTTCAGTCCAAGTTTGGAAAACGTGGTCAATTCTAGCTCTTTCATATAGCGCGCTACGAGCGCGGCTGAGCCTATGTCAGCCGTGCGCGCACGAACTCGGAGTAACAAAAGGGACACCCCGCGTGGCCTGGGCTGTCATGTGAGGAAGTTCAGAGGCGCTCAACAGGAGGACGATCGAGGGGTCTACCTTTGTAAGGAGTGGCCCAAACCCAAGTCCTTTTCACGCGGCTGGAGCGCCGATGTTCGCTCAAGTTCGTCTCAAGCGATGCGGGCTTATCTCATGGTGCGGTTCAGAAAGCAAGAAACTTGATTTTGCCCCGGCTAATGCAATCCTCACTTGCGCGCACTACATATTGAGTATGCATGATTTCGATTATGACGCTCCCGCAGAACTCTTTGCTTGCAAAAGTCGGGGTGCCAGCCCGCGACCGGTCACTTATCGCAGATTTGAGTCAGGCGCGGAAGCAATCCGCTTCGCTATCGAAGAGCTTCCCGCCGACGTCCTGTTTGGGACTGTGGTTGAGGCCGACGACAAAAGATTTGACGCAAAGCAGATTCGTCTCCTTTACGACGACGAACGTTATCCATTACAGCGCCGAAGTACGGGTTAGCGTCGAATAGCGGCCAATAGTAAGGTCGAACCCGGGAATGCCAATATGCCGCTTGCATTTGCGGCATGTGAGGCCCATAGGGTGTTGAGCTGGCGTGCCCCAAGACGGAGTTCGCCCTCGGTATTTGTGGTTTCGCCTACTGGCCCAATTAGGGTCGTTCGCCTTTCCTCACGACTGAGCTGCCAGGCCGGGCGCGCGGCCTGTTCATGGCTAGCTTTGTTCGCGCGTTTTAGGAAAGGCGCAACGCAATGCGTATCACAGGTACTTTGAAGTTTTACAACAGCACCAAAGGCTTTGGTTTTATTGCGCCGGCTGACGGAGGCCAGGACGTGTTTGTTCACGCGAGCGCTCTTGAGGCTGCGGGCATACCTGCGCTCAACGAGGGCGACAAGGTCAGCTTTGTGCTCGAGGATGATTCTCGCGGCCGTGGCAAGAAGGCCGCTCAGATCGAACTCGCGTAGGCAGTTTTGCTGAGGACTCGCGGTGCCAAAGCACAAGTACAAAGTCGGACAGGCAGTCGATTACAGCCCGGGACGATGGGGAGTTCCCGCGTCGTCGCGAGAATATGAGATTCTTCGCCTCTTGCCGTTTGAAGGTGGCGATCTGCTGTACCGGATCAAGAGCACTGGCGAGACGTTTGAACGGGTTGCCAAGGAAAGCGAACTTGGAACGCGCCAAAATCGCGGCCGTTGACGAGGAAGTGCGGAAGTCCAAGCTTAACTGATGGCACCGGCACTACCGAAGTGCAAGTGACGACTGTATTCGGCCTGGCCTACGTGAGTAACGGTCAGGGATGCGTGCTTTCGATTTGGGATCCGATCCTGCGGCAAGCATTAGGGCTAGCGGTCATGAGTGCCGCATCAACAGGCTGAACACATGACCGCACCCAACCAGATCTGCGTCACATGCCGAATGTTCTTGCCAAACGCGCGCCGTCCACACATGACCCAAAACGGACATGCG
>CAYOPW010000082.1:0-7418 GCA_964405975.1 uncultured Hyphomicrobium sp. | reverse complement strand
TCCCTCTTGCGGCACCAGCAACCCTCGGTTCAAGCTCGGCTTGAACGCAGAGTATTGGACATCCAGGCACGATGGGAGATAGCAGCGACGCCCAGCTCCAAAAAAAAGCGATGCTGAGCTTTTTTACTTCCTCTTCGCCCGCTTCTTCACCTTTTTCTTGGCTGTCCGCTTGGCTGGCTTCTTCGCCTTCCTCTTCGTTGACTTTCTTGCAGTCTTCTTCGCAGGCTTTTTCTTGGAGGTTTTCCTATCTGGCATTTGAGTCGTGGCAGACGCACCAAGTGACCTTATTTCAGCCAGTGTGAGCGATGCTGGATCTCGCATTGCCCTAGCGGCAATTGAACCGATACGCTTTGACGTCTTCTCGTTCCTGGCCATCTTGAAAGGTCCTCTTGCTGATAGAATGAGAGCGAAATCCAAGTCTGGAAGGTCAATGCCAATGAAGGGGGTCGCGCTCGTCGATCGCGCAGCCTCCGTCATCTGGCCTTAGGCACTGGATAGTACAAACTCCGAGACGATGCCGATAGCGCCTTCGACCTTTATTCTTTCTACTTTGACCTGTGAGACGCCAGTAGCGGCAAGGATCAGGATTTCGCTCGATTGCATCGCTTACGTCCCGATCGGACACCAAGAAGTTGCAATAGCCGAATGGTGTTGGGATAAGCCGCAGGAGCTCAGTTCGTAGAGCACGTCATTCGTAACGGCGGGGTCGGGGATCCAATTGCCTCTTGCGGCACCAGAGGCCCTCACCCCAAGGCTTCAAGAGGCGCTGAGTGGCGCAGAGTCAAAATCCCTCGGAAACAAAGAAGCCAGGCTTAACTACACGCCTGCTCAACAGCTGGGTCGCGCGCTTCGCACAGCCGTCCGCTGCCGCACTAGATGCTGTCGCCGACCTGACGCCGGTGGCGGTCATCACGGGAGGATCACGCGGGATCGGGCTTGCGCTGGCGCGGCGCTTTGCCAAAGCCGGACACGATGTTGCAGTCCTCGCGCGTAATTCGGATGCCTTGCAGAAGGCCGCGGCACAAATCCAGCACGACTTCGGCGTAGTGGCGCACCCGATCACCATTGACGTTACGCGCCCGGACGCCCCACGGGATCTGGACGCGCAGTTGAAGAAGCGCGGCTGCTACATGGATGTCTTGGTCAATTCGGCGGGCATCGGCCTATCAGGGCGCTTTGAAGCTCATGGCGAGAAAGACATCGTGCATCTTCTCGATCTCAATGTGAGGGCCCTAACGCGATTAATGCATCACGCTTTGCCGGCAATGCTAGCGCGCGGACGGGGCGGTATTCTCAACGTTGCATCCCTCGGCGGGCTTGCGGCTGGGCCATACCAGGCGGCCTATTACGCAAGCAAGGCCTATGTAATCTCGCTTACCGAGGCAGCGGCTTGGGAGAATGCGGGCGAAGGCGTGCGGCTGACGGTCCTTGCACCGGGACCGGTCAACACCACGTTTCACGAAGCCATGGGAGCTGAAGCCTCCTTCTACCGGCTGCTCGTCCCAGCGCTGAGCCCCGAGCGCACCGCCAACTCCGCCTATAGTGGTTTTGTTTGGGGCCGTTGTCTCGTTGTGCCGGGCGTCATCAACACCTTCATGGCGATCGCCCTTCGCATACTCCCGCATACCTTGCTGCTCCCGATTGTCGGCTGGCTGTTGCGCCCACGCGACGAACCCCAGAAGGGGAAATCTGAAGAAGGTGAGCACTGAGATGGCCGCTGCCGGGATGTTGTTTGCTTTGTAGCAACACTTTTCCGCTTAGTTGGACAGGAGCGCCGTGAATTTGGTTCTGCGTATCCGGCGCGGTTGGCCCGGTGGCGCGCCGGCGAGTTCTTAAAACTTGCTTAGCGCGCCGCCGTGCTGACCATAGATGGGGACCAACGCGCCGCACATGCTTGTGAGCAATGCCCATACAGAACCACAACCGCAGCATTCTGGTAGCGATTGCCCGTCTACACCCTATTCCACAGCCAGCCTAGACAGCCGCGCCAGTACGCCCTAAACGGCCGAGTGCCCTTACTGTCGGCGAGGAACTGAGTCCAAACTTACACCTGCCGCATATTTTCTGCCCAGCCACAAGGCCGATCGAGACGCGCAATGGCCAAGAAAAAGAACCCTCCGCCAACAAACGGTCTCGACCTCGCGCCGATTGGCAACGGACGCGTTGCGGCACTCGTCAATTCTCGGGGGCGCATCGTCTGGTGGTGCTTTCCTCAACTCGACTCAGACCCCGTCTTCTCGCATCTGCTCGCAGGTGACGATGACAAGGGATTTTGCGATGTCGTACTCGATGGTCAAACAAGCGCGACGTCGGCCTACGTGCGCAACACGGCTATCATCGAGACGGTCCTCGAAGACGATAACGGCAATGCCGTCAAAATCACGGATTTCGCGCCGCGCTTTATGCGTTTTGAGCGGGCTTTCCATCCCGCTCAGATCCTGCGCCGGATTGAGCCCATCCGTGGCGTGCCGCGCATTAAGATCCGGCTGAGACCCACATTCGATTACGGCAAACCTGCCGACTGCCAAGCCATCGGCTCCAATCATATGCGTTTCGAGGGTGGGACGAATGTACTGCGGCTTACGACTGATGCACCTCTGTCTTATATCGCCCACGAAACGCCGTTTGCCTTGACGCGGGCATTGACACTCATTCTTGGGCCCGATGAGCCACTCCAGGCGGCCGTCGATACGGTGTCTCGCGAGTTTCTTGAACTCACACGCGACTACTGGCGATTTTGGGTGCGCGGTCTTGGGACGCCGCTCGAGTGGCAGTCTGCGATTATTCGGGCAGCGATTACCTTGAGATTGTGCCACTTCGAAGAGACAGGCGCGATCATCGCCGCGCACACCACATCGATACCTGAAGCACCCAACACGGAGCGCAACTGGGATTACCGGTTCTGTTGGCTGCGGGATGCCTACTTCGTCGTTCGCGCACTCAACCGCTTGGGCGCGACGGAGACGATGGAGTCGTACCTCAATTTCATCGCCACTATTGCTGTTGACATCGAACAGTCCTTGCGGCCGGTCTACGGCGTCATTCATGACGGTCCCCTCGAGGAGCGCATCGCCAGTGATCTTTCCGGCTTCCAAGGCATGGGGCCGGTACGCATTGGAAATCAGGCCGCCGAACAGTTGCAGCACGACGCTTATGGAAGCGTGGTGCTTGCAATCTCCCAAATGTTCATCGACGAGCGGTTGCCGCGGATGGGCAATGAGTTTCTGTTCCGCCGCATGGAACCATTGGGACACCAAGCTAGACGCTTGTACCTTGAGCCTGATGCCGGTCCTTGGGAGTACCGGGGACGTCAGCGCATACACACCCACTCGGCAACGATGTGCTGGGTCGCATGTGACCGGCTTGCACGTGTCGCCAGCTTGCTTGGCCTAAAAGACCGGGCTGCATTTTGGATGGGTCACGCCGACAAATTACGCAGCGTCATCCTTAAACGCGCTTGGAGTGAACGATGGGGCGCGATTGCCGGCGCATTAGATCATGACGATCTCGACGCAAGCGTGTTGCTATTGCCCGACCTTGGCCTCTTGCCAGCGACAGACGAGCGGTTCCGCAAGACCTGCGCAGTTATTGGCAAGGAATTGAATCGCAACGGCTTCATAATGCGCTACACCGCCGAGGATGACTTTGGCGCACCGGAAACCTCGTTCCTGGTGTGTCAATTCTGGTATGCGGACGCGCTTGCCGCTATCGGCGAAAAAGAGAAAGCGCGGGAAATTTTCACCGATATACTTTCACGGCGAAATTCGTTTGGAGTTCTCAGCGAAGACATTCATCCCGAGACAGGCCAGCTATGGGGAAACATACCGCAGACCTACTGCATGGCTGGGATCATCAATACTGCGATGATGATATCTCGTAGCTGGGAGGATGCTTGGTCGACGCCCCACGAGGGCGCGGCATAGTCAAAAACTGCCCGCATAGCTCGCACCAGCAACTATAAGAACTGGTAAACGATTGATCGATAACAGAGAGAGCGATTTCGAGCGCTCCTCGAAAAGAGCTGCTATAGTAAATACTGATAAGCGACGGGAGTATTATGGGTCGGATTGTACTGGCCTCGAACCGGGTCGTTGATCTCAGTAAAGCGGCTCAAGCTGGCGGTGTAGCAATTGCCATCGCGGACTTGCTGCGCACGCGTCCAGGCCTGTGGTTGGGGTGGAGCGGCAAGATCGTTGACAAGGGCGAGGAGTCGCACGCCGCACCGAACGTGGTCGAAAACGACACAACCACAATCGTTACCATCCCGCTCAGCTCCCGCGAATACAAAGATTACTATCTCGGCTACGCGAATGCCGTTCTCTGGCCCGTGTTCCATTCACGGCTGGATCTAGCCCAGTTCGAGGCCGGTTATTACAACCGCTATCTCGACGTCAACCGCCGCTTTGCCCATGCGCTGAAGCCGCTGTTAAAATCCGACGATACGATCTGGGTACACGACTATCACATGATCCCGCTGGGGCTGGAGTTGCGCAAGCTCGGTGTTCAAAATCCCATCGGGTTCTTTCTGCACATCCCCGTTCCTGGCGCCCAAACGTTTCTGGGGATCCCTGAACACAAGGAACTCGCCAGAGGCCTTGCCGCGTATGATCTTGTTGGTTTGCAGACGCGCGTGGACGTCACCAATCTCGATCACTTTTTCCTCGATGGCGGGTTGGGCCAGGTTATGCAGGACGGCCGCATCAAAGCCTTCGATCGAGAGCTCTTGACGGCAAGCTTCCCTGTCGGAATTGACATGGACTCCTTCCTCGCGTCCAGACCCAAGAAGAGCCGAGAACAGCCGCTTTCGACAACACGCCTGATCGGGGTCGACCGGCTCGACTACACAAAAGGGCTGCCGCAGAAGTTTCGCGCATTTGGGCGCTTCCTGGAAAAGTACCCCGAATACCGCCGCAAGGTGAATCTTTCGCAGTTCGCTCCGCCGACACGCGAAAGCGTCGTCGCTTATGCCGACATCCGCAAGGAGTTGGAAACGCTATCTGGAACGATCAACGGCAAGTTTGGCGAGCTGGACTGGGTACCAATTCAGTACATTCACCGTTCGACGCCCCGGCGAATGCTTATCGATATATTTCGCAACTCCCGCGTCGGCTTTGTCACCCCGCTTCGCGACGGCATGAACCTGGTGGCAAAGGAATACGTTGCAGCTCAAGACCTTGATGATCCAGGCGTTCTCATTCTATCGCGCTTTGCCGGTGCAGCCGAACAGCTAACCGAGGCACTCATCGTGAATCCTTACAACGTTGAAGAGATGGCGGACGCCATCAAGACAGCACTCGATATGGACCTGCAAGAGCGCAAGGAGCGCAACGACGCTCTCGTCGCTGCAATACGTACGCAAGATACGTTTGACTGGTGTCGAACCTTCCTCAATACGTTGGAGAGCGTCCACGATCGCGAAACGCGACCGACGGGCGGCCACGGCCCTGACGCGCTTCTAGAAGCGCAACAGGCGCCGGGGTTCATGCCCGCGCGTCCGCGCGCCGGCCAGGGCTAACACAGCCACTATCGGTTAATCGCGGCGCCACACGGCCGGCCGGCGTCGTCGGAGGAGTGCGGCCTTAGTACGACCACACGGCAATAGATTCTCTAGGAGAGGACGTCGTGCTTTTTGTGAGTCAACAATGAAAGCCCTGACTATCGGCGGAGCAATGATCGATACGATCGCTATCATCGAAAGCGAGCGTATCGAACGCATGTCAATGCTGAACGCAGAAACCTCCTTTTTATTAATGGAAGAGGGCCGCAAAACGGAAGCACTCGATATCTCTATGCATTGCGGCGGCGGCGCCGTGAACACGTCAATCGCAATGGCGCGGCTAGGCATCGATGTTGCAACGATAGTCAAACTAGGGCGCGACGAACGCGCTGAGACGGTTGTGGCGCGACTCATGGAAGAGGGTGTCTCATCTCGCTGGGTGTGCCGCGATTCACGCGCGCCAACCGGCGGCTCGGTGCTTGTTTCCTCTCATGAGCGCAATGCTGCCGTCTTCACGTTTCGCGGTGCTAATACGCTCCTAGATCCTAGCGATCTGCATGACGATGCATTTGCTGTTGACCTTGTTTACATCTCCCACCTTTCGAACAAGTCCGCAGACTGCTTTCCATTGATCATTGAGAAGGCGAAGGCGCACGGTGCGCGCATCGCCGTCAATCCGGGGGTGAGGCAATTGTCAGCGCGCGGCGATCCCGTTCACGATTGTCTTCCGCAAGTCGACATCCTAGCAATCAACCGTGCTGAAGCCGACGTCTTGGTCACAAGCCTCATTGCGCAGTTTGGCGAAGGCGGCCAGGCTCTGGCGCTGGAGCACGGCGAGCAGCCTCCGCCACTGGCTGCGCGCGGTCTGGCCAGCGGTGGCTTCGAAATGAGCCTGCCCAAATTCTTCGACGCCCTGCGCCAATTAGGAACGAATTGCACTATGCTAACCGACGGCCTAGGCGGCGCATTCGTTTGCCAAAAGGATGAGATTCTGTTCTGTCCGGCACTTGATGCCGAGGTGGCGGGCACGGCAGGCGCAGGTGACGCCTTTGCGGCAACATTTTCCGCATTTCTAGCACTAGGTGAGCCCACTGAGACAGCGCTCAAGGCCGCGGCGGTCAACGCGGCCAGCGTCGTTACCCACGTTGACACGCAGACCGGCCTCTTGACGCGCGAGACCATAGAAGCGCGTCTTGGCGACGCGCCCGATTTTCCAGTGCGCAAATGGCAGCTATAACGCAGGTTCTTTGCCGGCGACGGCTAGCGGCGTGGGAGTATTTTCGGGGATGCAAAAGGAGAAAGGCTTGCAGCGCGCAGATAAGCAAAATGAGCAAGGGGGCGTGGCAAATGACATTCTTGCCGATACGACAACAAACTACGCGCTGTTTCTTGACGTCGACGGAACGCTTCTCGATATCGCCGCCACGCCCGACGCAGTCGTCGTGCCTGAGGGACTAGCCAATCTTCTCGGGCGCTTATCAGGTGGCCTACAAGGTGCACTCGCCATCATTACGGGCAGACGTTTGCAAGTCATCGACGCTTTGCTCGCGCCTGAGAAGCTCGTGGGCGCGGGCGTTCATGGGGCTGAGCTGCGTACCACGCCCGGCGGTGCAATCACATCGGCTGCGGCGCCGATCCCGCAAGCCCTGCTTGCCGAGATAACGGAGTTGGCGCAAAACTGGCCCGGCGTTCTCGTCGAATGCAAAGGGGAAGGCCTCGCAGTTCACTATCGCCAGGCCCCAGCTTCGAAAGCCCAGATCCAAGCAGCGTTGAGACATCATCTTGAACCCTACGCTAGGGAGCTTGTCATCCTGTCGGGTAAGAAGCTGTTTGAGGTTATTCCCGCCGGTTACTCCAAAGGGCAAGTGCTCTCCACGCTTGCCGCGCTTCCAGCTTTTCGCGATCGCGTGCCGATTATGAT
>CAYOPW010000081.1:0-7625 GCA_964405975.1 uncultured Hyphomicrobium sp. | reverse complement strand
GTTGTGAAGGATGCCGACGATCTCAAACCGTTGGGAGTCACAAGTGTCGCAATCTGCTCTAACGATGCGGTGAGCTATCCTGAGGATTCGTTTGAGAACATGCGTGCCTTCGCCACCCAGCACGCACTTCCTTTTCCCTATCTCCACGATGAGAGCCAAGACGTGGCGCGGGCCTATGGAGCTGTGTGCACTCCCGACTTCTTCGGCTTCAATGAGCATCTGGAACTGCAGTATCGCGGTCGCCTCGATGAGGGCAGAACGGAGCCACCAAGTCCTGGGACCAAACGCGACCTTTTTGAAGCCATGAAGCTCATCGCTGAGACGGGCAAAGGGCCTCGGCGTCAGTTCCCATCAGTCGGTTGTTCAATCAAATGGAGCGCGATCGGCGCTGCCCGGTTGTAAGTATTGGCCATCCCCGTAAGCTTCGAGTCTGCGACAGCCAGATTGGGACGCGAGGGGCGTGTCAACAAACGCAGGGGCCATTTCTGAATGTTGACCCGACGTTCACGGTATTGCCCTACAATCACACCACATGGAGGTAAGAATGATCGGCCATGATCATTCTTCTACCCGCGACAAAGTCATCTTCACGCTCTTTAGGTTGATCCCCGCTGTCGAAATTCTGACTGTCTGTTGGGAATCGCTGTAGGAGACTGACATGGAGCCCGAGAAGCCACCGTTGCTTATCGAAAGGCTCAATCGGTTCGCAAGAGTACGACCGCTTACGCTGCCAGCGGCATTATACGTACGCTCCTCCCAAGTCCCAGAAATCTCGTCACCTGCGCGGGTAAGCTTGCTACGAATCTCAACCTTGTAGCTGGAGCTGGCGCAACGGACAGCAAGGCGAAGCTTATTTCCGCCACCGGTATAATACGCATTACACTTGATGTCCTCTCTTTGGCCGCCCTGAAGAACAAGTCTACCTGAACCGGTCCAGGTCCCCAGCAAGCTATCGAAAGGGTTCTTGGTGCGCGCGTTCGACACTTCACCTGGCGTTAGCGCGACAACAGCGAGCGCTATAAGGATAGTACTCAGCAATACGCTCTGACCGCGAAGTCTCATGAGTGCGCCCTTCAAAGACTGGTGGCGGAGAAGTCAGTGGGACGAGTATATCTGGATCGACGAAACAAGTGCGGTTCAATTGTCGACGACCGGCAAACTCCAACGCTTGCCGGATACTTAACCCTTCGGAGATTGAAGTTAACGGCGAACGGTGATGACGCGGGACGCAATAATGGCCGAGATCCGGGACATCATGATCGAATTCGCCGATCAAACAGGGGTTTCCTCTTCGAAGAAACCCCCGCGGCGCTATTTATGGACCGATGCGTTTGCAGTCTGCAACTTTCTGACCCTGTACCGTCAGACGGCTGAGGAGGAATACAAAGATCTCGCGCTATGTCTCATCGATCAGGTCCACAACATCCTTGGCAGGCACCGCGCCGACGATCCGCGTACGGGCTGGATAAGCGGCCTCAGTGAGGCGGAGGGCCAAACTCACCCAACCGCAGGCGGGCTCAGGATCGGTAAGAAATTGAATGAACGCGGATCCAACGAGTTTTTTGATGAAAGGTTGGAATGGGAGCGGGACGGCCAATACTATCATTACCTGACCAAATGGATGCATGCCCTTGAACGCGTCGGCGTAGTCACAGGTGATTCAAAATATTGTCGCTGGTCCGTGGAACTGGCGGAAGCGGCTCATGCTGGATTTACTTACGTTTCACCAGCAGGTGGCGCAAAGCGCATGCACTGGAAAATGAGCATCGATCTGACGCATCCGCTCGTTCCATCAATGGGTCTCCACGATCCACTCGATGGCTTTGTCACCTACAATGAACTTCACATGTGCACAGAAGTTCATTCTGACACCTCTATAGTTCCCGATCTCAGCGCAGAGATCGCTGAAACGGCCAAAATGTGCGAGGGCCAGACCTGGGAAACAGATGATCCGCTTGGCATAGGCGGTCTGTTGTTCGATGCCTGCAGGATGTTCCAAATGACAGTCAAAAGCCACTTCAGGTCCCCCGCTTTATTGGAGATTCTGTTAGGGTCTTCGCAATACGGGCTGAATGCTTTTGCCAGGCAGAATCCACTGAGCGCTTCGGCGGATTACCGGCTTGCTTTTCGCGAGTTGGGACTATCAATCGGATTAAAGGCGATTGTGAAAATGCGAGATCTTTTCGATGGCAATCCCGGCCTTTTCGAGGATAGGCTGTCTCAACAGATCAAGAGCCTGATGCAATATGTTCCGCTGAGCGGAACGATAGAAACGTTCTGGCGCAATCCGGCTAACCAGCAAACGAAAAGCTGGCTCGCTCATCGTGATATCAACATGGTCATGCTGGCAACAAGCCTTTCACCGGAAGAATTCTTATCAATTTGAGTAGAGGTGACCTGCCCCGGAAAGCTGGCAACGAGACTTTTGCTTTTACTCGCCGTTCAGAAGGCGATGCCGTCGGTGCCACTCCTCAAGGGATTCGGGTGGGTAGAGATTATGACAGTCGTCTCCCTTGACTTGATCGACCCTGACCCAGTTGGCCCTTGATGCCAACAGCGTGTGGACCACTTCCGGCACCGAGGGCAGGGGCGTATCGATAGCACTGGCAAATGGGTGGATAAGGTCTGGCCAGCGTGGATCCCATACCCAAAGTGCTGAGCCGCAACGGGAACAAAAACGGCGCTCAGCCAGGCTTTGCTCTCCGTCAATCACGGCATGAAAAACGCTGATGGCTTCTTCGCCATTGACGACCAGGCTTTCGGTTCGCGCGCCGAGATTGATTGCATAGCCACCACCGCCAGCGGTCTTGCGGCAGATTGAACAATAACATCGCATGTACGGAGTCGGCGCATAGGCGTCTAAAGAAAAGCTGACCGCACCGCAACAACAGGACCCATCTAATTTCATAATGCTAACCCCTGCGCTGGCTTATACGCTTGCTCTAGCAGTTGGTCATCGCTCTTAGGACATATAGGCCAATGTCCGCTTTTGAGGGTAAAGCGGACATCGACGTCGCCTCGGAGCATGTCCGCTCTCGGGGGCAAAGCGGACAAGCCGGGCTCCAATGAATGTTTCTGACTCAGAACAGATATTGGCACTAAAGCTCTTGGCGCTTTGCTTTGGCCCGCACCGCCGACTGCGGCAAAGCAACCTGCCACCTGCCTTTATAAGGGCAATAAATCGCTGAAGATCCGTCCTCTAGCGAATTCAAATGTGCTAGTGAGGACCTGTTATGACGTGGCATGTCTCTGTTCGTCTAGTTCTGCTGATCCTGTTGCCAACTTTGACGGCTAAAGTAGGCTTTGCTCAGGAGGGCGGACTCGCCAATACACTGTGGCGCACGCAAAAAGAAACCGGCTGGAAGACTTCGGCGACCTGTAAAAGGTCGCCTACATCGGTCGTTGCATTCACCAAATGCACGGGTGACTACGTGGGGCTCTGCGGTACCATTCGCGCGCTCAACCCCAGCGACAGCCAGCTTAAAATCACTGACCTCTCGCAACTGACTGACAGCCTCAATCCGTATCCGGAACTGCGCAAAAGAAAGGTTGTTGGTATCAAGATTTTCGCAAATCTCAGGGCGCGCGGTGATCTGCTCGTTGGCGACGGATATTCACCTTGTCGCGGGCGACATGGAAAGATCTGTATGCGCAGAATCAGCAGTCGCCAGCTCGAGCAATGGGCCTGCGTTCCCAGCGTGGGTTGTGATGCTGAGCCCGGTCTTTTTTGCACGCCAAAATATGTCTGGACCCAGATCGATGGCGTTCCAGAAGGATGGGTCGGAAATTAGCTACGAGTGTAGCCGATCTTGTTCATGAAGAGCGCCGAAGGCACCCAGTAGTACGAAGCATTCGAGTCGCCAATGTCCGCTTTTGGTACCTAGCGTACATTCAAACGCATAGCAATGGCAGCATTCGCGATGATAAAGGCGGCCCTATAAGAGGCGCCCTAAGAGTGTCGTCGGCGGGGGATGGCTATGTCTCAGTCGTGCACCAGATGCGGTAGGTGTAGGCGCTCTCCTCCATGATCGTCCGGACCGTCTTTGGGCATCAGGACGACGAAACGCATTGCATTGAGGCCGTGCTGTGCCGGATTGGAATGCGCACAGCAATTGGATTTCGTTATTTGCGCGAAATCAAGGCGGGCCATAGTGCGCCGCCTAAAGTCGGTTGACCCTTTCGCAATCGGCCGGTCCTTGCCAAACGACTTAAAGGTTCGCAGTGTAAAGAGCCGCCAACATTAACGGGCCGTGACAGAATGAGCGCAGCTGGAGACATCCCTTCTCACCCGCCGAGGCCCGGCGACCTTGTGGAGCTTAACACTCGGACTCCGATTTGGGATCGGTTCTTCATGGTTGCCCCCTTGGTGTTAATCGGAACCCGAGAGCCGGACGGTAGCGACGACCTCGCGCCCAAGCATATGGTAAGCCCCATGGGATGGCAGAACTATTATGGCTTCGTGTGCACACCGCGTCACGGGACCTACCAGAATATAAAGAGGAGCGAGGTATTCGCGGTTACCTATCCGAAGCCGACGCAGTGGCTCGAAACCAGTCTGACTGCCTCGCCGAGGTGCGAAGACGATACCAAACCCAGTCTGCGAATGATCAATACAATCCGGTCACCAACCGTCAACTGCCCGGTAGTGACCGACGGGTATCTTTTTCTTGAGTGCGAACTGGACCGCTTGATCGACGGATTTGGCGTGAACAGCCTGATTGTTGGCAAGATTGTCGCCGCGCGTGCCGACCCAGACTATCTGCGCGCGATGGAGCGCGATGATCAAGACGTCATCTTTAACGGACCACTTCTCAGCTACCTCAGCCCGGGCCGGTTTGCGGTAATCAAGAAAAGCTACTCCTTCCCCATCCCGCAGGGCATGAAAAAGTAGAACCAGAGAGGCGAAAGGGCAAAGCGGTGACCCGACCGAAAGGTGCCGAGATCCTAGAGCATCTTTATGCCCGCAGGACCGAGTTCATCGCGTTCCTCGAAGAAATCACGCTGATGGAGTCGCCGTCGGTTGTGCCAGGCGTTCAGAACAGTGTGCGCAGCATCATAACGGATCGTCTGAAATCAATTGGCTTTCGAACTCTAAGTCTGTCCGGCCGGAGCAATGGCGGCTCTCTTTACGCTCGGCCCGAGAGTCGCACCCGCCACGCTCCGGCTCAGATGCTGCTTGGTCACTACGACACGGTCTGGCCGCTCGGAACGCTGAAGGACATGCCATTTGTAGTCGAGGGCAATACGGTGCGCGGTCCGGGTGTCTATGACATGAAGGGGGGAATCGCCCAGATAATCTTTGCGCTAGAGGCGATCGCACGACTCAATCAGATCCCAAGCGTGACACCCATTGTTTTTGCCAATTCTGATGAAGAGATCGGCAGCCGTGAGTCGACCCACCTAATCCGACGCCTGGCCAGGACGGTGGCCCGCGTATTCGTTCTTGAACCCTCGCTTGGACCTGAGGGCCGGCTAAAGACCGCCCGCAAGGGAGTCGGCCGGTTCACGGTTAAGATTAAGGGTAAGGCGGCACATGCGGGGCTCGACCCCGAGCAAGGTGCCAGCGCAATTCTGGAACTATCGCATGTTGTGCAGGCTCTATTCGCGCTCAACGATCCGGCTAAAGGGGTCACGGTCAATGTCGGAACGATCGAGGGCGGTCTACGTCCGAACGTGATCGCACCCGAAAGCGGAGCTGTTGTCGACGTCCGGGTCCGGACACAGCACGACGCCGATCGTATCACGCGGGAAATCCACGCTCTAACCCCTACTGTGCCAGGCACCGAGCTGGAAATCGATGGCTGCATCGGTCGGCCCGCCTTAGAGCCCACGCAGCAAAACCGGCAACTTTGGCATCTAGCCAAAGAATTATCGAAAGAAATCAGCCTCGATCTAAAGGAGGGGCTGGCCGGTGGCGGCTCCGACGGCAACACAACCAGCCTCTATACGGCCACGCTGGACGGGCTCGGTCCAGTGGGGGACGGAGCGCATGCACCGCATGAGTTTTTGTACGTAGATGAAACGCTAAAGAGGACGGCCCTGCTGACCCTTTTGCTTCTGTCGCCGGCGCTAAATCATGCTCACTCTGCACACGCAGAAGAGGTCCCCCCATGATGCGCCCCTTCTTCAGCTCGGTTACCCGTATCTCGAATTTGCAGACCCAGCCGTTTGAATGCCAGCCCCTGCCCAGCGACGCGTGGGAGACGGGTGACTATGTCGTTTGCGAAGTGGTTGGCCGACCCGGCCCGCTCTATCAAATCGAAGAACCCTCAGGCCGCATGTGCCAGGTGTTTGACGGCGATATTGTGATTGGCGTCTTCGGGAAGCGCGCTGCGACGCTTGAAGGGGTCGGCGACTGGCGCGACATCGAGGAAGACATGGCTTTGCACGCGCTGACCTCTGCTGGGTTATTTGGCAAAGCTACCTCGGTGTCGCCCCTGCTGCCACCGTTCATGCAACTAAGATATAAGGGTCATGTTGTCCGCGGCGAAAAGCTAACGATGGGCCAGTTCTGCAGCCGGCGCGACCCGGTTGATCTGACGATTCCTGTGGTGCTGCTGATCGGCACGTCGATGTCGTCCGGCAAGACCACATCTGGGCGCGTCATCGTTCATGAACTCAAGCGCCGGGGTCTCAAGGTAGCGGCGGCTAAACTCACCGGCGCGGCGCGCTATCGCGATATGTTGAGCCTGGGCGACGCAGGGGCGGATGATATCTTTGATTTTGTCGACGTAGGACTGCCGTCGACGGTCTGTCCGCCAGATGAGTTCGAGATTGCGGTGCGGCAGCTGCTCACTCTCGTCTCCACAACCGGCCCAGACATCCTGGTGGCTGAGGCCGGCGCGTCGCCGCTCGAACCCTACAACGGTTCCCTGGCCATGGATGTGATAGACAAGAATGTGCGAATGCTGGTGCTTTGCGCTTCGGACCCCTATGCGGTTATGGGGGTCCAGCATGCCTTTGGCCGCCAACCCGATCTTGTCTGCGGCCCGGCTGCCAACACGGAGGCTGCAATAGAATTGGTGCGGAAATTGTGCGGCGTCCCGGCACTTAACCTGTTGAGGCAAAGCTCTAGAGGCGAGCTCAATCAGCTTCTGGACAAGAATCTCAGCCCCTTTTTATAGTCAGCAAGCGCGCAAAATGATGAAAGGCGCCAGATGAATAGGAGCAAGGCGGGGAATGACGATTAAGATCTCAGAACTCATGGCGAAGCGTGTCATCACCGCCGCGCCGCATCACAGCGTCGAACATGTGCGTAGCATGATGGAACGAAACCGCATTCATGCGGTCCCAGTCGTTGGGACGAATGGTGAGCCGGTCGGCATTGTGACCACCACTGACCTTTCCCACCGCCTGAAGGACGAGTCGCCCGTTAGCCGCATTATGTCTGAAGACGTGACAGTCGTGCCCGCCTATAACGATGCCAGTGTGGCGGCGCGAATCATGCGTAGGCGTAAGATTCACCATGTCGTTGTCACTCACGAGAAGAGGGTAGTTGGCATCATCAGTTCCTTCGACCTCCTGAAGCTGGTTGAAGGGCATCGCTTTGTTGCGAAAGGCGCGCCGACTGCTCCAAAGCGTGCGTCAAATAGAGGCTGAGGGACGCTCCGATCAAATCGGCGAAC
>CAYOPW010000080.1:0-7628 GCA_964405975.1 uncultured Hyphomicrobium sp. | reverse complement strand
CAATAGCGGACATAGAAGGAGCAGCGGCAGATTGCTCAAGAGCCAAAATCTGAAAACTGGTCCTCTAGATGGGGATACGATTGGAGTTTGCATCACACGGAGACTCGCGTTGTCCTTGAACATCTGTGGCAAAACGGCATGGCCTCTTTGGCCCAAGTATCTACCGGCGCGGTTTCACACGAAGCCAGGTTGATCGATCACCCCAATTCCAACCCTTTTCCGGCAAGCACGGCCACTGAAAAACGCTGCAGCACATCTCTGACCCGAAGGATGCTAGAACCTTCGAAAGATTGACCTGTCGTAACATCAAGCCAACGATACCCTAGCACCGGCTGCGGTAGCTTAATGTAGGTGTCTCCCCAGCTCGCCTTTGGTACGAGCGGCGTGGTCTGACCGTTCAAGAATTCAAGGCAAACCCTGGGAACGATGGTTATTGCTGCTTCATTAGCACTAAGACGCGCAAACGCCAGAATATGAGCAGCTGCCGCACCTTCCACTTCGAGCGGTACGTATTCGCCGCGGGCAAAGAGATCCTGTGCTCGACAACGCAATTTCAACACGGCCTGGAGCAAGTGCATCTTGAGGGCGCCAGTGCGCCACCCAGTAAGCAGCCTATCTATTGTTAATCCGTCGATTTTCTTTTGAAGAAGTTGCCGCTGATCAAAATCAATCGGGCGACGATTGTCAGGGTCGACGAGGCTAAGGTCCCAAAGCTCGGTGCCTTGATAAATGTCAGGCACGCCAGGTGCAGTCAATTTGATTGCGGTCTGCGAGAGACTATTGAGCGCACCGGCCATGAAGACCGGCTCACACGTTGCGATGAAGTCCTGCAAGAACGGCTGCGCGCGCTCGGCGTCGAGCGCGCTGCGCGTGAAACGCTCAATGACCTCCTCGTAGCCCGCATTATTCGCCGTCCAGGTTGTGTGCACCTTGGCTTCGCGCACTGCCTTCATCATGAATTGGGTCATGCGTTCGCAGAGGTCTGCCAAGCCATTCGCGTTCTCAATGCCAAGTTCGGCAGGCCATCCCCCGGCAAGAGCCTGATAGAACAGCCACTCGACCTCTGGTTCGGGCGCTGTGACCCCATCTGCATCCCTTCGGAAGTGAGCGTTAAGGTCGGCCCAGCGACGGACTGCGGCGGCCCAGGTCTGGGGCATCTCGCTTAGAGCGTAAATGCGCGCACGAGCATCTTCGCCGCGTTTTGTGTCGTGGGTCGAGGTCGCACTCAGTCCGGCCGGCTGGCGGCGCAAACGCCGAACCATTGCCGTATGGAATTCCCCCAAAGGCGCGCCAAAGCGGTCGGGCTCACCACCGACCTCGTTCAGTGCAATCAAACGATTATAGCGATAAAAGATGGTGTCCTCGAGCGCCTTCGCCATCACCGGACCGGTCGTTTGCTGAAAGCGCGTGGCAAACTCAAGGGCCGACGCCTGGTCCTCCGGCGCCTCAAAATCGAGCTCCAGAACCTTCCGCAGGAAATCGAGCGCATCCTCGTCCTCGACTTCGCGCGTCGCCTTCGCCTTGCTTACCGCGGTCTTGAGCGTGGCGCGGTCCTCGTCGTGCACGCCCGTGACATCCACGTAGGTCCGATATACGGGCAACGCCGCGGCCAGCTCGATGATGGCACGCCGCAACGTATCAGCGCCAAGATCGCGTGTCGCAAGGTGGCGCGCTGCTAACGTACCTGCCATGTCCTTAAGATGTTCGAGTTCGCCAGCGAGGTTGCGGATAAGGATGCGTCGTTTCGCATCGAGAGCGAGTGTCGAATAGTCAACATCCTCACCCAGGAACCCGCAGTAGGCGCGGGTCATCCCGGCTTCACCGCGCCTATCGATCAACAGCTCGGCGAGCGCACGAATGAACTCGTAGCCCGTCGTTCCGGCGACCGGCCAGTCGCTGCGCAGCTCTTCTCCCGGTCCTAGGATCTTCTCGACCACGACGTAGAGCGGCTCCGCCTCGTCGAACGCCTTCTGCAAGCGCTCCAAATACCCTTTGGGATCTGCCAGACCGTCAATGTGATCGAGGCGAATACCATCAATACTGCCGATCATGACAAGTTCGCCGAGCCGCGCGTGCAGCTCGTCAAAGACGCGAGGCCGCTCTACCTTGAGCCCCACCAGATCGGCGATCTCGAAGAAACGGCGGTAGGTCAGCCTCTCGCGAGCCGCGCGCCAATGTGTGAGCCGCCAAACCTGCATCTCGTGAAGTTCGTGAAGTGCGCTGGTGTCGGCCACGACATCGGCGATCGCCTGACCGACGGCCCCGCGTGTCATCTCATCGTGAGCGGCTGCTGCAAACTCGCCCTTTAGTTCGGCTGAGGTCTCGGGCGTCGCCAAAGCGAAGCGCCGCGCCCATTCGGCGAATTCTTCTCCTTGCGCGCGGGTGAGCACCTGCGCATAGGACGTCGGGGTCAGCGGCAGCTTCAGGCCGCGATATGTGAACGTGAAACCACCGTCGCGAGTGTCGAAATGAAGGGCAAACTCTCCGGCTTCGAGCGCATGACCGTAGTTGCTCCCTAGAGCAGGAATGAGCAGCTTTATAGCCGACCAGTCTATGTCGAAGAATTGCGCACAGTCGCTGGCCTCGCCCCATTCCAGCACGTCGCGCCAATAGGGATTGTGCGTAGTGGCACTCATGTGATTGGGGACAAAGTCGAGAACGAGCCCAATCCCCTCGGACCGGAACGCAGCGATCATCGACTCGAAGCCTTTATCGCCGCCGAGCTGTGCATCGATTATCCGATTATCGACGACGTCATAGCCGTGCGTCGAGCCTGGCTCCGCCTGAAAAATGGGCGAGGCATAGACGTGGCTGATACCTAGTCGGGACAGATAGGGCGCGAGTTTGGCCGCAAGTTCGAACGTCATGCCGGTGCGGAACTGCAGCCGGTAGGTGGCGGATGGTGTGATCATTGGTTGCGCGGGCGCTCCTGGGAGACAGCGCGCGTAATATCCTGAAAAAGCGTCATCTGGGGGATTTCTTCCATGTCGGCGGGCAGCTTGCGCCGCCAATTGGGATGCTCATCCACCGTACCGGGCAAATTAGCCTGCTTTGACATTCCGGCAAGGTCCTCAATCTGAACGGCGACGAGCCGAGACAACGCTCTGGCGAGCAGGGCATGCGCGGCAACACACAGATGATCCGGTAGCTCCACGGGGCAAGGCGCCGCACCGTTTAAGACAGGCTCCAGACCGGAAGGCAGAAGGTCCGTGGATTTGAGAGCGGCAAGCAGAAGAACACGATCATTGGTGCGGGCAGCGCGCATGTCTGCGGCATTCTCCGGCGAAGAGAGCCGAGTCCGCTCGCGCTCATCGATGTCAATCCCGGCCCACCAGCCTTTGAGTGTTGGGAGATCATGCGTAGAGAGGCAAGCAAGCGCTTTGTGCGAATAAGCGTTGGGAAGGCGAAACGTGCCATCAGCCTCTCTCTCGAAATAGAGCACGCGGTAGCCTTGAATCTCCGCTTCACTCATCATCTCTCGAAAACCCGTGGGGACGGTGCCGAGGTCCTCCCCTATCACGATTGTGCGTTGTCGACAGGAAACTCGCGCCAGACGATGGAGCATTTCGCCAGCGGGATAACGCACGTAGGCGCCTTGGGTGGCTCGAACATCGCCCGGTATCCAATAAAGCCGCATTAATCCCATTGCATGGTCGATGCGAATCGCCCCCGCACTGTGCATGAGCTCACGTAGCATTGCTTCGAATGGCTCGAAATTACGAGCGATCAGTTTGACTGGTGAAAGCGGCGCCAAGCCCCAATCCTGGCCTTGGTCATTGAACATGTCCGGTGGGGCCCCGATGTGCACGCCGCTCACAACAGTGTCGGGTTGAGACCATGTATCTGCGCCATCAGGGGCCACGCCGACCGCTAGATCGAGATAGAGGCCAATGCGCATGCCGGCCGTTTTGGCTCGTTCGTGTGTTTTCCTCAGTTGGGTTTCGGCGACCCATTGCAGCCACTGGTGGAATGCGATCCGTTCCTCGTTCTCCCGCTCGAAGCGGCGCACAGCATGACTATCATAGCGCCGATACGACTCCGGCCAGGTGTGCCAGCCGCTGTGATATCCACGAGCAACAAGCACTTCAGACAACGCTTCATAGAGTGCGAACCGCCTCAGTGCAGCACCGCGCTTGGCACAAAAGGCTCTGAAAGATCTCGCGGCCGCGTTGCCGGGGCATCCTTTGGAGGACCAAAAATTTCGGTAACCGGCCTCAAACGCCTTGCGCTTGAGACGCGCCACCTGCGTGTAGTCGACCAGCTCTGTGGCCCGCGCGGCATGGAGCCCGCTCCCATCCACCGCAATCGCAGGGGGCATTAATCGATCGACCGCAATATAGAATGGATTGAGGAACAGCCGACTTGAGGGCGCGTAAGGGCTGTAGCGGCTTGCATCGGCAAAAAAGAGTGCGTGCAACGGATTTACACCAATGAAGTCAGCTCCCGCACGCGCTGCAAGCTCGGACAGCCGGGCAAGATCCTCAAAATCGCCGATGCCCCAATTGCGGCCTGAGCGCAGTCCGTAGAGCTGGCACGTGATGCCCCAGGCACGGTCGCCTGAGAGCCAGTCGGGCATGAAGCAGCGAGCATCGATGGGGGTGGCTGAATCGTCACGCGGGGGCTGCGGTGTGAATTTTAGACTTGCTTCGATCTCATCGTCGGTTGCAGCTTCGACGCGTAGTGCACGCAGCACCCCCCGCTTTGTCTCATCGCTGACAATGTGGTGTTCGCCTGTTTCACTGATATAGCCGAGCTCAATGCCATGAGCTTGAGCAAGTCGGTCGAGGGCCTCGCTCATTGCGCTGACCTTTGTTCGCCGCGCTGTTCCTCAATTCGGACGACGACACACCATGGGGGGAGTGTGCTCAACTGCAGACCGGCCTCGCAGCCAGCCACGGTCTCGTAGATAAGCCTTCCAGCGGCGCGTATCCGTTTTGTCAGTGCGGGCGCCAGTGGCCACGTCTCGTCGCGGAGACTGGCAACCATCGTCAGATCGGCGCCATCGCCAAGATGCCAAGTGACTGCAAAGCCGCCGTCGTCGGCAACGAGCACCTTTCCGGCATGGCCTTTGGTGCTTGCGAGCCTTGGGGCAATCTCGCTGCGCCTGATCTCAAGCAAGCGTGTCACCAAGTCGAGCCGAACGCAGTGCGGCGGCTGCACGGTCTTACTCCAATCGATCTTCGAGGACTCGAGCGTGCTCCACTCATTGGGGTCGGGAATGCGCTCACGGTTCTTAGGATCGCGAAAGCTTCGCCATTTGCGAAACTCGTTGCGTCGACCCTCGCGCACTTGGCGGGCCAGATCGCCATGGAAGTCAGTGAAAAAACAGAATGGCCGTGTCTCGCCCCACTCCTCGCCCATAAATAGCAGCGGCGTGTGCGGGCTTAACAGAAGGACTGCCGTCAGCGTGTCGAGGGCCTCCGGTGAGGTTAAGCACGCCAGTCTTTCGCCAAACGCGCGGTTGCCCACTTGGTCATGGTTCTGCAGGAAATCGATGAACGCCAATGGCGGCAATCTGGCGCTCGGCTCGCCGCGGCTTGCACCATCCCGAAATGGCGACGGCTCACCCTGGTAAATATAGCCTTCCGCCAGCGAACGAGCGAGTTTGGCCACCGGGTCTCCCGTGTAATCGCGATAGTAGCCGTCGGCCTCACCAGTCGCGATGACGTGGGCGGCGTGATGAAAGTCGTCGTTCCACTCGCCGGTGTAGCCCATAAGGGCGCCATTCTCACGCTCGATTAAAAACGTAACGTTGCGGTCGTCTTCGGTAGTCAGGTGTACGTGGCGGTCTTTGACCCGCTCCCGCACCGTCGCCGCAATCTCTTCGAGCAGACAGGGTTTCGCGTCATCCCTGATCTGGTCGACGGCATCAAGGCGCAAACCGTCGAAGCGGTATTCCTCGATCCAATAGAGGGCATTCTCGACAAAAAACGTCCGCACCGGAGGGCGATGGTATGCGATGGCAACGCCCCAGGGCGTGTTCTGCGCTGGATTGAAGAAGTCGGGAGCGTAGGTATGCAGATAGTTCCCGTCGGGACCAAAGTGATTGTAGACGACGTCGAGGAAGATCATCAGCCCGCGTTCGTGCGCGGCGTCGATCAAGTACTTGAGCTGTTCGGGGCCACCATAGGCGATATGCGGTGCGTACATTAGGACGCCGTCGTAGCCCCAGCCGCGGTTGCCGGAGAATTGCGCAACCGGCATTAGCTCCACCACGGACACGCCGAACCTCACCAGATGGTCGAGTTTGCTTTCGATACCCGCAAACGTGCCCTCGGTCGTAAATGTGCCCGGGTGCAATTCATAGATAACAGCCTCTTCCCAGGGCCGGCCACGCCAATCCCCATTCCTCCATTCGTAGGCGCGCGGATCGGTGAGCCGAGAGGGGCCGTGCACGTCGCGCCTCTGGGCCCGCGCGGCCGGATCCGGCACGCGCATGCCATTGGGCAACTGAAACAAATAGCATTCGCCGATCGCGACCAGATCCGTATCGACCTCGAACCAACCATCCTCGGATCGGGGCATGGACTGGGTCGCGCCACTTGGTACGGCGACAAGGGACATTGCGTCGAGGGCTGGCGCCCAAATACGAAAACGCGTCCCGCCGCCGATAATAGGTTCGGCGCCCCAGGTCCGTTCCAAGGCATAGCGCGTTCCCATTAGCGTTCTGCCTGGTAGAGAAGGAGCGTTCGCGCCGGCAGCGTCACCGATAGACCGGGTTGCACCGACGGCTCCTCCGGCTCGATCAAGCCCCGCGCCGTATCAGTAATAAGCCGCCAGCCGCTGACGCTTTCAAGAACGGCCAGCTTGAAGTCAATCTCCTCATAGTGGGCATTCATGAGCATCAGCAGTGGTAGTTCCTCGGTTGCGCACAACATGACACCAACGCATTTGGCGAGGCCATTATTCCAATCTTCCTGGCCCATCTCGTCGCCATCGGGACGGAGCCACGTGATATTCTTTGCCTTTTCACTGGCAACCGTCTCGCCATGCAAGAAGTGCGTTTGGTGTAGCAATGGTAACTGTCGACGCAGGCCTGCAAGTCCTGTCGTGAAGTCTAAGAATGCTTCATCGCGCGCGCCGATGCTGGTCCAGTTGAGCCACGAGGTCTCATTATCATGGCAATAGGCGTTGTTGTTGCCGCCTTGTGTTCGGCCGACCTCATCTCCCATCAGGATCATGGGCGTACCTTGCGAAAGCAACAACGTTGCCATCAAATTTCGCCGCATACGGTCTCGCAAGTCGAGGATACTCGGATCGTCAGTCGGGCCCTCGTGACCGCAGTTCCAGCTGCGATTGTCGTCGTGACCGTCCTTGTTGTCTTCGCCGTTCGCTTCATTGTGTTTATGGTCGTAGGCGACGAGATCGGACAGCGTGAACCCATCGTGTGCCGTGATGAAATTGACGCTCGCCCAAGGCCGGCGCCCGCGCATGTCAAATAGGTCGGCCGAACCAAAGAGCCCGCCAGCGACTCCCGGAAGCAAATCCTGATCGCCCTTCCAGTAGCCACGCACGTCGTCGCGATAGCGGCCGTTCCACTCTGCCCAACCGGGCGGAAAGCCGCCCAGTCGATAGCCGCCCTCACCGACGTCCCAGGGTTCGGCTATGAGCTTCAGCTGAGAGAGAAT
>CAYOPW010000079.1:0-8061 GCA_964405975.1 uncultured Hyphomicrobium sp. | reverse complement strand
AGTTCCAATCGCAGGAAGTGTGCGGTTGGCTGCGATCCTTCGTTTCTCTGGAGCCATTGGCATTTCAGATCGGCAACATTCTTGGCTGCACGTTAAAGGGCGGAAAGAATGCTCCCTTTCGGCAGGGGCTTGTTGATCGCAATCAACGACAACAGGTAGCTATAAAGGATTCTTCATTTCAGGCGATGAGCATTCGCGCCATTTAATCGAAAGCTACCCATCCGGGAGCCGCTGCCCCGTGATCAACGCGCCGCAACATTCGGTCGGTACCGATCAGAAGAAAGACAGCCCCGAGGTTGCAGCACGGTTCAGCCGCCTCGTGAGGGACCTGGTTTGGGAGCTCCATCCTCACATGCAGCGCAGGGTCGCGGTGACCCTTGACAGCGACCTCGACCGCGACCTGGGACTCGATAGCCTAGGCCGTGCTGAGCTGGTCCTGCGCATCGATCGTATGTTCAAGGTTCGTCTGCCCGATCGGTTGCTCGCCGATGCGAACACGCCGCGTGATCTTCTGGAAGCACTTCTTGTGGCAGCTCCGGACCGTGCTGCAGTCATGGAAGCGCTGGCGGGCTTGATGGATATCAATTCTCTGGCCATTGAGCAGCGCGCCCTGCGACACAAACGCCCGACGTTGGTGCTGTCATTGAAGCGGTCACCGGACGACTTATCTCATCAGTGCCACTGCTCCGCCATCCCTCGCGGAGAATGCCCTCCCCCCGGGGCGCAGTGGCTTAGGGCGCCGGTCTCCTTACTCCCCCATATCAGACTGGCGCCCCCCATTTTGAATTCAAGAACAACTGCGTGCGGGGGACGTGAATACTTTAAGTTGATGCCCATCAAAGCAGCCAACCCAGGCACGCTGTAAGCACTCGACTTAAACGAGGGGCATCCAACTGGAGGACCCAAGCTATGGCAGAACCTGCAATCAAGCTGCCCATAAAGGGCAAAGAAACTGAATCTGGACGCGCTCCCGCGTTGCGGGAGTGGTGGCCTTTGGAAAGCCTGCGCCGGGACATGGAAAGCCTTTTTGAGGAATCCGGTCGCGAGTTTCCACGCTCCTTCTTTCGCCGCTCCATTTTTGACCTAGAGCCGCTTTCGCACCGGGATTTAGCCGGGTTCGCAACACCGGCCGTGGATATTGTCGAGAAGGATACGGCATACGAAGTCACGGCGGAGTTGCCGGGCATGGACGAGAGCAACATTGAGGTCAGGGTTTCGAACGGCGCGTTAACGATCCGGGGCGAAAAGAAGGAAGAGAAGGAGGAGAAAAAGAAGGACTACTATCTCTCCGAACGCCGTTTTGGCTCCTTTGAACGCCGTTTCCAAGTCCCACAGGGCGTCGACGCAAGTAAGATCGACGCACGATTTAAGAAAGGTGTCCTCACGGTGATCCTTCCGAAAACGCCTGAGGCCCAGACGCAAGAAAAGAAGATCGCCGTCAAGGCAGGATGACACAGCCATCGCCTGCGGCATCTTCGCTGACCCACAGCGCCGAGTGCTGCGCGCGGTGCTCGGGAAAGTCGACAGATACTTTAGCGTGATGGCGCTGTTGAGGTTGGAGCAATGTAGGACTTGTTCCAATCTCAGCGGTAGTGCTGGAGCGGTATCTGTCATCAAGGGGGAGATAGGCCCCCTTTCTCAATTCGTAGTTTGAGAAACTGACTCGCTGCGACATAGCCGGCCCGCTCCATCGTGGGTCTTTAGGAACGGCGAAATGAGTATGGGCAACGTAGCAACGGGCAGAGTGGACGATAAAAAGCAATCGGCTTCGACCATCGCCGACCAGCCGCCAAACAGACAACATGTTCCTGCGCGAGGAGCGTTGCGTGCGGGCGCGCCGAAACCAGTCCCCGACATCGAGGGTGCACCAGACGATAGGGAAGACCCATCTCTTGAGATGGCCAATGTCCTCGACCGCTCGCTGAACTATGGGCGATCGCGAATGACGCTCGGGCTCTCTCCCGCTGCTCTTGCTGAGGCTTATTTTGATTGGTTCATCCACTTGGCCGTTGCGCCAGGAAAACAGATGCAACTTGCGCAGAAGGCGTTTCGCAAATGGCTGCGCCTCTCGCACTATGTGGCGACTTGCCTGCCCTTGCAGGGCCACGCGACGCGTTGCATCGAGCCTCTCCCAAATGACCGGCGCTTCAGGGGCGAGGCATGGGACGGCTGGCCGTTCAACATCATCCATCAGTCGTTTCTGCTCCAACAGCAATGGTGGCACAACGCGACCACCGATGTGCGCGGCGTCACCAAGCAGCACGAGCGGCAGGTCGAATTCGTCGCGCGGCAGTTTCTCGACGTTCTGTCACCTGCAAACTTCGTGGCGACCAACCCGGAGGTCCTCCATAAGACGGTAGCGGATGCGGGTCTAAACCTCGTGCGCGGCTTTTGGAATTTCGTGGAGGACTGGGAGCGGGTCATCAACGGCCGCCCGCCGGCAGGATCTGAGACCTTTAAAGTCGGCGAGAACCTGGCCGTGACGCCCGGCAAAGTAGTTTATCGCAACGAACTCATCGAACTCATTCAATACGAACCCGTCACGACTCAGCTGAGGCCTGAGCCAATCTTGATCGTGCCCGCCTGGATCATGAAGTACTACATTCTCGATCTCAGTCCTGCGAACTCCCTCGTGAAGTATCTCACCGAGCAGGGCTTCGCAGTGTTCATCATTTCTTGGAAGAACCCAACCTCAGAGGATCGCAATCGGGGTCTGGAGGATTATCGAACGCTTGGCGTCGGCGCAGCGCTCGACGCGGTGGATTCCATAGTCCCCGACAGGAAGATTCACGGCGTCGGTTATTGCCTTGGCGGTACGCTACTGGCCATTGCCGCCGCGGAATTGGCGCGCAACAGTTATGACCCTTTCAAGACGCTGACACTACTGGCCGCCCAGGTGGACTTTGCAGATCCGGGCGAGCTGAGCCTTTTCATCGACGAGAGCCAAGTGTCCTTCCTAGAGGACATGATGTGGCAGCAGGGCTATCTGGATGCCCAACAAATGGCCGGTGCATTCCAATTGTTGCGCTCCAATGATCTCATTTGGTCGCGTCTCATCCACGACTATCTCATGGGTGAACGCAGACCGATGATCGACCTCATGGCATGGAACGCCGATTCAACGCGGCTGCCCTATCGCATGCATTCAGAATACTTGAGGCAGCTATTTCTTAACAATGACCTCGCCGAGGGCCGTTATCGCGTCGGCGGGCAGCCTACTGCACTGACCGACATTCGCGCGCCCGTCTTCGCGGTGGGAACCGAACGGGATCATGTTTCGCCGTGGCGCTCTGTCTTCAAGCTCAATTTATTTTTGGATACCGACGTGACCTTCCTCCTCACCAGCGGGGGGCACAACGCCGGAATCGTTTCAGAACCGGGCCGCCCCCGGCGTCATTATCGCGTGCACACCAAAGCTGAGCTTGGGCTCTATGCCGATCCCGATACCTGGCTAAAGAAGACGCCGGTGCAAGAGGGCTCATGGTGGCCTGAATGGTGCCGCTGGCTAGGTGCGCACTCTGGTCCCATGGATTCAGCAGCTGCCACCAGTGCAAAATTCAAAGGAGAACGTATGCTTGGCGACGCGCCGGGGACCTACGTACTTCAGCCCTAGCGGTTCTACCCGCCACTACGAATAACGAGAGCGAAAATGATAACTCTGGAGGATTGCATCGCCTTTTCCGGTCTGACGGAAGAAGAGGTTTTGGCGCTGGCCGAGCACGAGCACGTGCCTGAAATCGCCGCGACTGCACTCGCCAGCTACCTGCTAAAACAACGGCATGGACCCGATAAAATTAGAGTCATGATCGTCGAAGACATTCGAGCTGCCCTCGACAGAGGGGACCGCGGCCACGCAAAGGAGTTGTTCTCGGCTCTGCGCCATTTCTTGGCCACGCACCACGAACTTTGCAGGCTTGCGCCTGTGCCGCGTTCGTGACCTCGAGCCGGAAACCTGTGGGGAATAGCGCCAATAAGAGCTTCAAGGGCAAGCTTCGGGAATAGCACTTCAGTAGACTTAGGGCGTGAGCCCCTCCATCGGCTAGAGCCGGTTAATCTCGAACGGCTCACAGGAATATCCCAGCATTGCCAGACCCTCCTCTAGGAAGTCGCCGAGCATCGGCATCCCGAGTAGATAGCCAACCGTGTTCTCGTTGTGAGCCCGCGCCGCTTCGTCCCGAACGCTCGGCCAGTCATCGGCCGAATAGTCGCCGCGACCGAGCCATGCAAGCGCCACAAGATCGATCTGCTTGTCCTCGCTCATCGCGCCAATGAACGATGTCAGCTCCTGGACCACAGGGTCATCCTTATGGTCCTCAAGCACGGTGGTCATCTTGTCGTCCGTCGGATTAGATCCTGGATCTGGCTCGGATACGCTGTCCTTGACGTCAAACTCACGCGCCTTGATGATTACGAAGCAGACACTTTCGGGCGAAATCTCAAGCTCAGTAGATTCAATCTCTTTCATCTCTTTCCTCTGCCTGTTCCGCCCCGTCATAGCTGTCGATGAGTTTTACCGTCGAGCTTCGTCAAGGGCGCGCTCTGGCTCAAGAGTTCATCAAAGCGCCTTGCGGATCCGATCATAAGCGGCTTTCAGATCCAAACCGAGCTGCTTGACAGTGCTGCCGACCTCTCCCGCGGTCCTATCAAGCTCTGCCTTTTCACGAAACGATTTCCAGCGCTTCTCGAGTACGGTCCATTCGTCCTGGGCCTCCATCGACCCGAGATGAATTTTGAGCAATATTTCGTCGCGCGTGCGTTTGAGCTCTTCGGAGAGCTTGTGGAGGTCTGACATGAGCTTACCTTTGCGCTATGCCATTAGGTTTCTGATGTCGACGAGCAGGAGCAGGTTTGGATCCAGCCAATAAGAAAGGGCGTTAAGCTCTGTTCCTCTCAAAGTTTAGGCGCGAAAAACTGCTCGACCTTGACCGGAATCAATGGTCTTTTGTGCGTCTATGACATCGTCACTTTGCGGGCCCGCAAACCAACAGATGTACGTGACTTCGCGGCCCGAAAGATGAGCTTTTCGCTGCATGCATACGGAAGTGCAGATGGCCCTTAGCCTTACCTCGACTGCCTTTTCTGAGGGAGAGCCCATTCCGAAAAAGTATACGTGCGAGGGGCACGATATCTCGCCGCCGCTTGCATGGTCGGGGGCGCCCGAAGGCACGAAGAGCTTCGTTCTCATTGTTGATGATCCTGACGCACCAGACCCGCGCGCACCGAGGATGAATTGGGTACATTGGGTAGTCTACAACATGCCCTCCAGCACCACCGGGTTGGCGGAAGGCGCCGCCACAGAGGGACTTCCTCAGTCGGCGCAGCACGGTGTCAACGATTGGAAACGTGCCGGCTACGGCGGCCCATGCCCACCGATTGGCCAGCACCGTTATTTCCACAAGCTATATGCCCTAGATACTGTGCTTTCTGGTTCGCAACAGATGACCAAGGCCGACGTGGAGTCGGCAATGGATGGCCATCTGTTGGCTAAGACTGTACTTATTGGCACGTACGAGAAACAAAACTAGGTTGGGCGGTTATATTTCTGGCTTGCCGCGGCTGTGGCTCTTCAACTCGCGTGAGGGCCCCGCATTTGCATTAGAGCGGCTTCAATGCGTCTCCAGGTCTCCGCTTGTTCCCTGTCGCCAGCTTCATCCAGCTCTCGCGCCTTTCGCGCCGCTTCCATTATGGCTTTGTCCCCATAGGCTTCCTTTAGCTTGCGTGCGTGTTCCTGGATGTCGATTGCATGCATAACTCAATACCTCCTATCGATTTCCCGCAGAGTCTGCCGCGCAAAAGCACCAGGAGCGTTGACATCGATCAAATTGGGGAGCGCGGCCCAATGGGGAACCGATGCCGCGCGAATGCGGAGATCACCTAAGAGTTGTTCTACGATCAGGGTCCATAAGATACAGTCTGCGTGGATACTGCATGTCCGCTAAGTGCCAATACCGGACATTGGGCAATCTCCCAAAGAGCGCTGGGCTCCAATCCTAAAGCTAGTATTGCTCGAACCCGCCGGCCAACGTGGCTTGGTGATAATCACCAATGTTGGGCGTTCACCCTATGGGGAAGCTGCGGGCAACAACATAGAGCCCGACCGCGATGACAATCACAGCGAACACCATCTGCAAGAGTTCCTTCCGGTCGGCAAGTACAATTGCTAGGCGTGTGCCGAAAAAGCCTCCGATGAAGCCACCTGCAACGAATAGGGAGGCCAAACGCCAGTCGATCAGTCCTGATAAGGCGTAATTAATTGCAGTCGTAGATCCGAACGCCGTGACCGAAACGAGGGAAGATCCGACAGCGGAGATGATGGGCATTTGGGTTGCGGCCATCAAGCCGGGAACCACAAGAAAACCGCCGCCGATCCCGAAGAAACCGGCCAGTGTGCCGACAGCGATGCCATAAAGGAAAATGAGTGGCGCGAGCCGCGGAGCCGAGGACCATGTCAGCATGACATCAGGGTCACCTGTCCGACGTCTCCTGATGAGCGTGATAATGCCAACGACAATCATCAGCACGCCAAATAAGGCAAGCAATCTTTGTCCATCAAACTGTTTGCCAAGCGTTGAACCGATGACTGCTCCGATGGTCCCGGCAATAGCGAACAGCATGGCGCAGCGCCATTTCACGTTCCCGGCGCGCGCATGAGGAAGCAGATTAACAAATGCACTTAACGCGACGGCAATGGCGCTGGTGCCAATTGCGATGTGTGGCGATGCGACGCCGACCACGTAGACCAGGAGTGGGACTGCAAGAATGGAACCGCCGCCGCCGATCAGTCCTAGCACGAAGCCGACGACCGAACCCGAGGCTGCGGCGAGGAGATCCACAACTGAAATCATTAGCTTCCCCTCAATGCGTCGAGGCGGCCGAAGGTCGCTAGTTCATTGCCATGTTAGAGGCCCATTGGCGAGCTTCCATGCCTGTACGCCACCGTGAATGTGGCGCGCGGCCTTAAGTCCCGCATCCTGTGCAGCTTGCACGGCCATCGCCGAGCGCTCGCCAAAGGCGCAGTAAAACACTAGTTGCGCGGGCTTTGCTGCTGCAAGCTGATGAAGGAGTCCGCCTGACTCTAAGTTCTTTCGCAGGTCCAGATAACAAAGGTGTAGTGAATCGGGAATGATACCCTGCTTGTCGCGTTCGGAATCCTCACGCAGGTCAATGAGAAGAGTATCAGGTTTGCCAAGCAGGCCCCTGGCCTCCGTCGCGCTCAAAGCCCAGCCATTGCGAGCGACGGTCTCTTGTGCCAATCCAATGCGCATATTTGCCGGAACCGCGACATCCATCATCTTCGGATCGGAAAGCTTGAGGCTGTTCATGAGGTCGACGTACTCGTCGACGGATCTAACTTGCAGGCGCGGATTGAACGCGCGCTCCTCGCCAATGGTACTCACTGTGTCCCCCTTGTAGTCGTGAGCAGGATAGACGAAGGTTTCGTCGGGGAGCCTCAACAGCCGACCAAAGAGCGACTCATACTGGGCACGTGGATCACCATTCTGGAAATCGGTCCGGCCCGTCCCGCGTATGAGAAGCGTGTCGCCGGTGAAGACTCGGTCGGCCATGGTATAGCTGTAGGAATCGTCTGTATGGCCTGGCGTGTAGATAACACCGAGACTCACACCCTCAATGTCAACGCGGTCGCCATCTGCGACACGCATCGAAACGACATCGACACCGCTCTGCTCCCCCATAACCGTGATGCAATGTGTGCGCTCTCGCAGCGCGCCGAGGCCTGTGATGTGATCGGCGTGCAAGTGGGTGTCGACAGCCTTGACAAGCTTTAGATCGAGTTCGCGCGCAAGCTGTATGTAACGGTCGACGCGCTCCAAAACGGGATCGATGATGAGTGCCTCGCCACCTTGTCGGCTGGCGATTAGATAACTGTAAGTGCTCGAAGTATGGTCGAACAACTGACGGAAAATCACGGCTGGCCTCACATGGAAGTTGGTCTTGGCTAAGGCTCATGCTTCTAGCCGATAGTAGGACTTTCCCCGGATAAGGAAACCTTGGGCCACTTGTAGTGCCGATGTTCAATAGAGCGGCATGGCCAAGGGCCGT
>CAYOPW010000078.1:0-8078 GCA_964405975.1 uncultured Hyphomicrobium sp. | reverse complement strand
GCGATGGGCGGGGGCGGCGTACCGCCCTGCGCACACCAGATTTTCTGTTTGCCTCTGCGGCGCGGCCGGACCTTGTAGCCCTTACGGATGTAGGACTTCGTCTGCTTGGCATCGATTTCAAACCAGTCGGCCCAGCAATCGATCGGTGGCGGCGGCGTATCTTTCTTCGCACACCAGACTCTCTGGTTGCCTTTACGGCGCGTCGCGACCTTGTAGCCCCTGCGGATGAAGGATTTCGTCTGCCCGGGGGCGATCTCAAACCAGCTGGCCCAGCAAGCGATTGGCAGAGGTGGTGGCGGCGGAGGTGGATCAATGTCCCGCGTGCAGCGCGCGCCATTCCAATACGTTTTGTACGGGCAGCACTTTCCAGGAACCGGAGTCGGTGTCCATCCATGCGGGCAGACCGTCGGCTTTTCTTCTGGCTCAGGCTCCTTGATTGGTGGCTGCGGCCCAGCGTTTGCCGGCCAGGCACAGAACATTGTGCCATCGCCGTTCACCACGGTCTGGAATTCGGCCGAAGCACTAGCGGCATCATCGCCACCGAAGACGTTCAGCAAGCTGCCCGGCGGTGCCTTGAAGATCTGGGCGTTGTTACTGACGGTGCAAGACGTTCCCGGTCCCACCGGCACTTTCACGGTCATGGGAATATCGACACTTGCTCCCGCAGCGAGATTCGGATTTGCGCTGCTACACCCATAGGCATTCGGCAAGAACAGCAAGCTGCCGCAGTTCCAATTGGCCGGTGGTTGGAAGTCGATCGTTGCTCCAGCAGGCGTGCCGAACGGCAGGACATCGTAGAGAGCGATCTCGCTCGAATACGGTTGGGCGCCGTTGGTGACCTTGAGCGTGAAATCGCATTCCCAGTTCCCGCCGACCACCGGACACCGGTCATCCGGCCCACTCTTCTCCAGTGCGAGATTGTTCCATATCGGCAATACCGGGCAGAGTGCCGGAACGATAGCGGTTGCTTCGGCTTCATCGTCGCTCGGATCGGTATTCTGATCAGAGCCGCCGGCGGCATATTCTATGTTCGCCTTGTTTGTTACGTTACAGTTGAGGCCGGCTGCGAGTGGCTTGGGCACTGTAACCGTCGCACCGAGGACGACGCCTTCGAATGGATTGAGGACGACAGGCTCATGTTCGCACGTGTAATTTGGTGCAGCACCTGAGCAATTCCACGGCGGTTGCAATGCGAAAGTCGCCGTCGTTCCAGCAGGTACAGTCTCCGCGACTTTAATGGTGTCGTTGTAGACGCCGGGGCCCGTGTTGCGCACGATCACGAAGTAGCGGCAGACGTACGAAGCAGGATCCTCCTGACAGAATGGCGTCCAGGGGAACTTTTCGATTTTTAGGTTGGTCGTGTCGCCAACTGCTGGTGGGCAATGGGCAGCCGGAATGAGAGCGGTGCCAACATCGAAATCGTCTGCGGGATTTGCATCGCCCATCCCGAGCGGCCACACGAGACCGGCTGCGTTATCTAGGTGGCACAAGGGGTAGGCCGCAGGCAGATCGACATTGACAAACAGGTCGACGCTGTCGCCGGGCCACAGCACGGCCGGGTCATAGGTGCACTGGTGCTGAGAGGGAAGTATCTCAAGACAGAACCAAGGAGGTTGAGGCGAGAAGGTCATGATCGCGCCGGCAGGGCCGGCCGGCAGCTCATCCTTGATAACAACCGGACCGACATAAGGGTCGGGGCCGGTGTTTGTGACGCGCACGACATAGTCGCACAGGAACCCTAGTCCACCGGCCACGCACGGGCCCGTGGCTCTTTTCTCGACGCGCAGATTGAACTCTTCTGGCGGTGTGACCTCGGTCGGCGGCTCAGGAAGTGGCGTATAGCTACCGTAATCGGCGGCCTTGTCGCATGGCTGCCAGATCTCGACGTCGCCGACGTGGCCTGCATTGCGGCGATCTCCAAACTCGCCGTCGTAGTCGACGAAATAGGCCGCCGTCGGCGGCTCATTTTCGGGCCGGACGAGATTGCGGCCGTTGCCCTGCAAGCCGTGTACGATCGTGGGACCGCCATCTGCGAGCTCCGCCACCAAAGCGGCGTCATTGCGCAATGCATTGCCCGTGGACCAAACCATGAGGTCACACGCGCCTCGGGTCACGTTGTCTGAATTATCGCGATCGTAGCCGTAGCCCAGAGCAACGCCGCCCGACGTGTTCTGATAGTCGAGCGGGAATCCAATGGCGTATTCCTCGGGAATAGGGACCCAGATTCCCGGCGTCTCGGGATCGTCTGGAACCTCGCGCTTAAACCGGAAGACGACGGACTTCTTGGGCTCAGTGAATTTAGTGTAGGTATAGCTGCCCTCAATGCCGCCGCGTTGGGCGACGTACATGTAACCTTTGCTGTCGAAAGCGATGTCCGAGATGGGAAAGCTGCCCGGCGTGCCGACGACGTCGATCTCGCGGCGCGGATCGTTCCCGAAGGTGCCATCGAGATTTATGCCAATCGACCAAACTTCCGGACCGTCCGCGACCGCGTAGTAGAGGCGGCCGCCATACACAGCCAGACCCCATACCATGCGCTCAGGCGGCGCCAGCCCCCACGTTGCCGAATTCAATGCGTCGAACGCGGGGTCCTTGATGTTCATGAACTCGCCGTCGTCGGGGACAGCGGGAAGGCCGATGGCCGGCGGGCCCGATTCACCGTGATCGAAACTATCGATCGCGGTTCCGTCGGCACTTAAGCGATGGATGAGGCCGGTATCGAGATCAGATACGAAGAACTGCCGGGTGGCCTTGTCGAAGGCGATGTCGCCGATGCCGGGACCGGTGTTGCCCGGAATTGTAGCAAAATAGGAAACGTTGCCGGTTTTGCCGTCAACCTTCCAAATGGATCCCGGACCACCGTCTGGACCGAATTGTCCTTGCATCCACTCGGCGTCGGGATTGCCACGCTTTATGCGCTCAGGCCGTCCATCGCCGTCTGTGTCGGGACGCACAATCTGAATGCCGAATGCGGAGGTCGCGCCCAGATAAATGTTTGGCGTGGATTTGAGCGGATCGAATTCGTCACCGTCATCAAGACCGATTGCAAACACTTGACCGACTTCGCCGGCCTTGACGCTAAAGACTGTCGGTGCATCGATCAGCCGACCAGCGGGGGGCGCATCGGGATCGAAACGTCGGATCTGCATCGAGGTGCCATCGAGATCGATGAAGTCCTCATCAAAGGGATCGCCCTCGGTTGGAACATCGTCCGCCGCTTTAATTCCGGAAAACCCGGTGACAACGGCATCGCCAGTCTCAATGACATCGGCAGCAGCGGGTGCCGCGAACAAGGCCATCGCACAAAGGAATAACGCCCCTGCGCAGATTGTTGATCGCAAGTCGTAAGTTTTGCACGCCGCACCAATACGGACGGCGCGCGACGACGCGCGAGAGCTGAGGCCGGTCATCTGGGTCTCCTCGTTCAACAATCTTAGGCCAATGGTGCGCAAATTTTGATAGCATGCCGCCCCAAAAGTTTTGTTGAAGAGGGTTTTGGGTGCTGTTCCCTAGGGAACAGTTAAGGATGCATGAAGAGCGCATTCTGCCAGATCCCATATGACGGCGCACGGACGGACAGACCCGAACGGGAGCAATACGAATCCTCTCACCTCTCTGGACGGTACGCCGGCATTCGCCACGCACGGTCGCACGCCAGACGCGCTACGATTGGCAAGTGGCGCGCACAAACGCTCATCAGTTTCACTCACGATGACGCAAACCCTCGTGAATGTTTTTTCAACTCGTGCACTAAGAGTCGTTTCCGTGCGCGTCTAAAAATAGCTCGAATCGATTCAGCAAATGAGTTCGTGGGGGGTGTTCAAACGCAACGAGGGAAGCATACCCATGACTCACAAGACCTACATCGCAATGGCTACGGCATTCGCACTTGCCCTTGGTTCTCTGTCGTCGGCGATGGCCGAAGAGGCGCCCATGGACGACAAAGCCGACACGGCAACCGAGGCTCCGGCAGAGCCGGCTAGCGATGCGCCTGACAAAGCGGCCGAATCGACCGAAGACAAGGGCTAAGGCAGCTGGATTGGCGGACAGTTTCGGACGCGCTGCGCCGTTGTCTGCTTCGTTAAGTTGATAGGGGCCGCTCTGTGAAACCGCCTCAGAGCGGCTCCACCATGCTCATTCATTCGCAGGTGCAGAAAATGATCGAGGCCGTCGCAATTGTCTCGTGAGGCAGAGCTTTGAGCGCTGCACTCGGAACGATTCAAGTTTTGCGCGAGCTAAGTAATGACGATCCCGGCAGGATTCGAACCTGCGACCCTCGGGTCAATCACCGCTCTTTGATCCTTCTCGATCCTCAGCATACGTAATGAATGGAATATCAATCTCCGGGCAGGCCGCAGTTTGCGAAGGAGACATACTCGTCTCTCTCGAATACGACTATCTCGGCATTTTCATTTAGACGCCGGAGCCTGGCGGCCGCTGACATTCCCGCGGCAACTCCACCCACAACGACCACCTTCATGATCGAGACTCCCTTCTGCCGAACTTGCGTTCACATCTTAAGTCAACTTTTCGACGAACGCGGACCACTGGCCCGCGCCCACTGACGTCCGCGTCAGACATCATTAATCGCGCGCACGCAAACATTCATTGTTGCCGCGCAAGCGCTCCCCTGGTCCTCAATGTTTGCTTCTGACCGAAAGCGGACATCGAAAGCCGGCTAAAGGACCTTGCCCTATACCAAATTAGCGACTGGCATCGCTTATTGGGGGAGCCAACTCCAGTTGAGTGACGGCTACTTCGCCGTCCTAAGGAAGATTATATAGCCCGCCAGATCGCGGATCTCTTTTCGCGTGAGGTGAGGATCGGGCATCGGTGCATGCGGCGCCATAAGCCAATTGGCCAATGCTTCGATTGATTGATTGGGTCTATTGGCGATGGCTGAAAAGCTCGGAACGTCAACCTTCATGACACTATCGGTAGTATTTTCGATCAAATGGCAGGAAACGCAAAGTTTGCGTGCAAGGGCTCGTCCGTTCTCGGAGTCGGGCACTGTCAATTCCCGCTCATTCGGCTCGATTCCCAGCTCGTGTTCCTGAGCATTGCTTGCTACCGGCCAACTGAAAAGAATTATTATCGCGGTCATGAGCGTGCAGATCCGCGCACCTTGGGCACGAATGTTTATCCAGCAGAGACAGTGGAGTTTTGGCTTTGTCATTTTTGTCGTGTTCAAGGCAGGACTCCTCTGTTGTCGCATGTCTCACTCACTCCAATTTTGACACGCTCGAGGCTTGCTCAAGCCCTGGAACAAGTGATCCGTCTCAATTCCTCGCATGGAGTTGATTCGGTGCAAAGGGGCCAAAGGGACGTCCGCTATCGACCCAAAGCGGACCCTTCCTTGGCTCCCTTTGCACGGGTTGGAATTACAGGTCCCGGTTGAGCGGATCATTAACTTGATCCAGACTCGAAGCTAACAGGTGTTTTTCGCCATTTCGAGACCAAGCCTCTTACCCTCACTTGACCCGCATCAATGCCGCTGACGTCGTGATCTGGCAACGTTGAACCCGAGCCGAACAACGCGAGCGGGCACCTCCGCCGCATATGAAGGTACGGCCTCAATGAGGGTTTCCATGCTGAGCAATCCGCGCCATTCAACACCGACGTCGAAGAGTGCAGTTGATCCGGTCTTTGGGTCAAGGCTCGCGCCCACGTTATTGCTGAGCGTTGCGCTGATAATCGGAGCGGCGCACCCTTTGGCAGCGCAGGAGGGGGCCGACGAGGCGATCCTCAGCGAAGGCAGGAGTGATTTCGAGTGGCATTGCACGAACTGCCATGGCCCGGACGGCAAGGGCGATGGCCCCATGGCAAAATTGTTGATTGAGCCGCCCGCCGACCTGACTGCCATCGCCAAGGCCAATGGCGGCACGTTTCCGTTTTGGCGGGTCTATCGCATCATCTTGGGCAAGCAAGCGGTGCCTGGGCACGAGACGTTCCAGATGCCGGAATTCTGGAAGCGCTTCAGCAGGGACGAGAAGGATTGGGACTACCCTCTGGCGCCCCATGTCCGTGTGCTGCTGCTCACACACTACGTTGAAACCTTACAAGAGCAGTAGGTGGCGGCGACGCACAATTAACAAAACCGCCGACAAGAGCGGCAAGTCCACACAATAGCCGGGTACCTTTCCAACTCCAGGCGTGAAACAGAAAAACAACCTTCTTACTTCCTTCGTGTCGGCTCCTGGCACTTAGCGCACATTCCTGTCCCAGGCTGAGATGTCTGCTTCCGGGGTTAAAGCGGACATCGTTGCTCTTCACTCGGATGCTGACCAATGGCCAACAAACGTCCTTGCCGATAGTCTCTATCGTGGCTTACGCTGGGTTCGAACCAGTCTAGAAGCTTGCGTACAGGCGGCGGATTCTAACTTAGAATCTGGCACCGTATCGTCGGGCAGGGCACACCCCGGCCAGGCTTGACTTCATTGCTGGCGAGGATCTGATGACATCTTTCAAAGTCAGTCCGCCTGTCCTCTGGCTTTCGGGGCTCGGACTGATTTCGGGGCTACTGACGAGCATTCCACCCGCGGCGGCCGAACGCGTCACGGCGCTCGGCGTGCCGATCCATCCGGGCGCTCTGTTCGGCTTGGTGATAGCGTTTGGCGTCTACCGGTGGGGAAAGGCAAGCTGGTGGGCTGCGGTGCTGGCGCTTGTGTTCACGGCCGCCGCATGGATTGCGGCGATGCGCGGCTTTCTTGCCGTAACCGATGACGCGACGAGAAACATTTATCTCGGCGGTCTTGTGGCGGGCGCAATCGGTGCCGCTGGAACCATGCTGGGTGGAGCCATCACACTCCCGGCCCTGAGGCGCTTGCCGGATTGGGTGCTTACGGTCGGCGTTGGCGCAATCGCCGGGCTGTTGGTAGAGCCCGCGGCGCGGATGCCGGATGACAGTTTTCTGCCGCTCTTCCTGGTCTGGCAGGCGGCCGTCGCGGCTTGTATCGGTTATGCACTGACCCGTCGATGATGTGGCTCACGCTCGAGCCGAGCCCAACCGACAATTTGACCATCAAGCCACTTATCTTGGCTCGCAGCGATGCGCTGGTGAGATTCCAATGTCCGCTCTTGGGGCCAAAGTGGACATCGCTAACGCGCGCCCTAATGTCTGCTTGTGACCCAAAGCGGACATTGGGGCATCGAAACCTTACGGCGATCAGGCAGGCTAGTTCGAGATCGACCGCCAACCTAACGCGGCGCGCGCTATACAGGCCCGCGGCGCTGTTGGTTGCCATTCTAATCGCTGGCAGCTGAGTTAAGCGGCACCAACGCATCGTCAACGTCTGCTCGTGGATAAAGGAGTCCAATCATGAGCAAAACCGGATCACCCCAGTTACCGTCAAAGGAAATTGACGGCCTAGCATTTGCCTGTTTGCTCGATGGGTCCGGGAGCGGAAAGATCATTGGATGGGACGCCATCAATTCGTGGTCTCCCGGTGAACAACCACTCTGGGTCCACCTTGATCACGCGGCACCGGCAGTATCCGAATGGCTTAAGGAACAAGCGGACATCCCAGAGGTCGCCTGCAGGGCTCTGTTGGAAGAGGAGACAAGGCCTCGCGTTTTTACCGTGGGCAGCGGTCTCGTTGCGATTTTGAGGGGCGTAAACCTGAACGCTGGGCAGGACCCTGAAGACATGGTGGCCATTCGCCTCTGGGTCGATGCCAATCGCGTGATCTCCTTACGCCATCAGCGATTGATGACGGCGCGCGATGTGCTGGCTCAGATAGTTGAGCAGAAAACGGGGCCGACTACCGCACCAGACATTTTCGTCCGGGCTGTGGAACGACTGACGGAACGCATGAACTCGGTGATAGTCCAGCTCGACGAACAACTCGACGGCCTTGATGGGCGGCTTGAAGAGGACGATTCCGGAAACCTCAGGCGCGAACTGACCGGCTTGCGCCAGACCTGTGTCGCTTTACGCCGCTATATCGGGCCGCAACGTGAAGCTCTATCCCGGCTGCAGATAGAGCATCCCGCGTGGTTGAATCAACACCAGCGAAATCACATCAGGGAATCGGCGGACAAGCTGCAACGTTATGTGGAGGACTTGGATGCGGCACGCG
>CAYOPW010000077.1:0-8880 GCA_964405975.1 uncultured Hyphomicrobium sp. | reverse complement strand
TGCAGTCTCGGGTCTTAATCAAAACCAGATCAATATTGCCGAAAACCTGAATGATATTTTTGCTGCGAGCGGCGGCGGATTGGGCGGCGTAATGGGAGGCCTCGCGAGCCTGCAGACGCTTTCTCAGTTGGCGGGCGCTCTCGATCAACTCTCTCCTGAGATCTACGCCGACACACAGATTGCCGCCCTCTACTCCAGCCTCGACTTTTCCAACAATCTGTTGAGCTGCCGCGTCAACGGCACTGACGCAGCCTCCATTAACCGCGAGGGGCAGTGTCTGTGGGTGGGCGCCAAGGCACGCTTCCTCAACAGCGACCGCACATCAGAGAATATCGGCTACGACCAAACGGCGGGGCAGTTCGCAGCGGGCGCACAGGTTGCCCTCGATTCCGTGTGGCGCCTTGGCTTTGGGCTCGGCTATCAGACGAGCACGCTGGACACAGATACGGGTGCCAAAAGCGATGGCGACCAGCTCCAAGGCGGCGTCGCGCTCAAGTATAATCCCGGCGCGCTTCTCCTTGCCGGTGTCGTCAGTGGCGGGCGCGGCTGGTATGACACCACGCGCCCGATGGCCTTTGGCGGCTTTGCAGCAACGGCCGAAGGCGATTATGAGATCAACGTCCTCCAAGGCCGGCTGCACGCCAACTATGTGTTCGGGTCACCACACCTGTACTTCAAGCCCATCATCGATGCGGCCCTCACCCATCTCGACTTAAACGACGTCACCGAGACCGGCGCGGGCGGCGCAAGTCTTATCGTGAACGGAGGCGACCATACGGTCTTCAGCGTCTCTCCGGCCGTTGAAGCGGGTACCGAGTGGTGGCTGTCGAACGGCACGCTCATTCGTCCCTTCGTACGCGCGGGTTTCACCTGGTACAGCGATGACGACGTGGCGCTGACGGCCTCCTTTGCAGGCACGCCGGGCGGCGTGGGGCCCTTCGCCATCCACGCGCAGCTGGATGAGGTGCAAACCGATGTGGCGGCAGGCCTGGAAATGATCAGCGCCGAAGACAGCGCGCTGCGACTTTATTACGACGGACACTTCGGCGACACGATCGAGATCCACAGCGTCGGTCTCAAGGGCAGCGCGAAGTTTTGAACTTTTCGGTCAGGGTGGGGTTCGGCAACGTTTGGAAATCTTCTAAGGGTCCATAGACGATCATCGGGCACAAGGCGCGGGATGTCCGCTTACGGCACTTAGCGGACATGGTTGCCTCCTAAGAGAATGTCCGGTTTTGGCATTTAGCGGACGTCTAAGTCGCCTCGGAGAATGTCTGCTTTCGGGCAGACGGACGGACATATTTAGGTGCGCCGCCCAACCGTCGGCCGGGCTTCGATCGCGCCTCACCCCCGTGTGCGAACCGTCGCAAGATCGCGCTGCGTCGATCATTTCCGCAACCTATGATTTTGTCGTCCGGCAGGCTCAAGAAAGTTTTTGCAACCGCGCCACATTCTATCCACAGGTTGAGGAGCGCTTGGCATGATCGGTAGCCTGCAAAATTAGGGATGCCAGAATGCAAAGGGCTCCGTGCTCGCCCTCAACTTTCATACCACCTAGACGGGCAGATCATCGGCCACAACAGTGCAAGTCCTTCATCATACGGGCGTGATAGCCATCGGACTGGAAGACACTTCTCGGTGGCGAGATCTGCAAAAGTTGTCAGTTAACTCGCTGTGGCGAATGAGCAACCTGTAGAATCACGTATTGCCCTAGGACAGAGGATCGCTATACGGACGATGCAGTTGCACAATAACGAGACTGCGGCTCACCAAAATCCCAATGGCAGATAAACAATCGAATATGAGCCATCGCTCCCAAAATGCTGCGGCCACACATTTGCGGCTTCGCGATATCCCTACGTCAGTTAAGCATGCGCCTATAGGCAGTCAGGCCGCAACGCCATCACACACGGGAGAACTATTCACGACGCCGGTCCTCTATATTAACAGAAAGTCTGAAGGAGACCGGCGCACCTGGATTGAGGCTGGGCTGCGCAAAGCCGGGATCGAAGCTGAGCGCATCACAGCGGTTGAGGGGTTGGATGTGCCTCGGCCGCTGGCACACCTCTTCTTCGACGGGGACACGCAGTGTTCTGCGATGTCGCCGGCGGAAATCGGCTGCTATGCGAGCCATCTCATGGCGGCTCGTCTCGTCGTCAAGCGCGGATCGGATTACGCGATGATCTTGGAGGACGATGCAACAGTTCCTCCGAATTTGGCAGAATCACTCCAGGACATTCTGACTAACCTTCCTGCCGGTTGGGACTTTGTCCATCTTTATGGACAAGAGCCCTTCGCGACGAAGCCCGTCGCGCGATTGGAACAGTCCCGGACGCTCGTTCGATATTCCCGCGTTCCGCGCGGTACTGTCGCTTACCTCATTTCTCGCCGCGGTGCAGAGAAATTTCTGAAGCCGTCGAAACGGTTCTGGCCAATTGACACAGACATAAGACAACCTTGGCGCTTTGGCTTACAGATCTACGGTGTGGTGCCGGCGCTTGTTGATCAGAGCGGCCAGTTTCCCTCGGCCATTGCCGCCGGCGCGAAAGGCGAACGCTCACGGCTGCGCCGTGGGCTGCCAATTCCTTCGCGGCAATGTTGGACTGGAAATCCCCTTCACACGCCACAAGGGTTTTACTTCAATCTCAAGACCCTCGGTCCACTCTGGTGGGCAAGATGCTGCTATCAGAATGTACGCCGGCGTGTCGTGGGCTGGTCGCGGGGGTGAGCGCATAAGCAAGCGCCTGAGCGCTGAGGCAAACACGTCAGCGTGGCAAAGGACAGCGCCAGCTACTCAGGCTCTAGGTGCATAAGGGCAAAGCCGCGACCAGGGTCTGGGTCGGCACTTGTATGCAGAGACCGTCGCAACACATTCGCCAACTTGTTGAACTGCATCTCATTTAGCCGGGCGCCCTCCGGTCCGGTTCAACAATAGCGACACGAACGCCAAGTCGGCGTAAGCTAGCCTGAATTCAAACATGCTAATTCAGGCATGCAGCTGTAGACCGAGAACGGCGGAAATCATGGACGAGCAGCGGAAGTTGGCCCTTGCAAAGGAGAGAGTGACCAAACTCACCGGTTTTTACATCCACCTTGCTGCCTTCGTAATTGTGATGACGGCCCTGCTTGTCGCAAACCTGCTTCTGAGCCCCATATGGTGGGTTCAGTGGCCGTTTCTCGCCTGGGGTATTTGCCTTTTGGCACATGGAATGTGCGTGTTTGGAAGAACCCCTCGCCTCATCACCGATTGGCAGCAAAGGAAGATCAAAGAGCTGAAGGACAAGATGTGAGTCCGTCGTTCTCCTATCCCAGACATCCCTAGCCTGCACGACAGTATACATGTTGGGGCAAGGCTCCTCCCATGGCCTGACGCAAACGCTCGAACCAGCCGCCGAGCCGTTTCAAAAAACGCTGAGTGCTATTGCTACCGCCGTGAAGTGGCAAGCCGAAGCTGCCAAAACGAACGCATGCCATATAGCGTTGTGATAGCGCAGCTTCTCCCAAAAATGAAAGACGACACCAATTGTGTAGAGGCCGCCACCAATCGCGAGCAGCATGAGCACTTGAGGTGAAATGGCCAGAGCAAGTGGATCCAGCGCGAAGATGCCAGACCATCCCAGGCCTAGGTAGAGAACGTAAGATGTTCGAACGAACTGCTCTGGCCAGAGTAGTTTGACAGCGGCTCCAAACACCGAGATGACCCAAACAAATCCAAGTAGCGAGACACCCACCGTCCCGCCAATCTTTAGCAAGGCGAAAGGCGTGTAGGTTCCGGCAATCTTGAAATAGATCGCTGCATGATCGCAGCGACGCAGTATTGCCTTGAGCCTTGGTTTGCTGATGAGATGATATGCAGCCGAGCAGCCGAACACTGCCACTAACGCCGCCCCATAAACCACTGAACTGGCAAATGATAACGATGAGAGATGGTGGAACGCGAAGATGGCGAGAACCGTCGCCGCCGCGAGACTGGATGTCACGCCGATGACATGGAGTGCGCCATCGGCCACTCGTTCACCATACGTGTACCTGGGGAACTTCTCGGGCATGGACCCACATGCCTTCGGCGAGCTGCTGTGAAACCTCGTTACGAGCTTCGCTCCATGCCAGGCGCGATGCAATTTCTTGGGCGAATGTAAGTAAACGACTAATTAGAATGCGGAGACCGCAATCTGAACATCTCACGTTGAGGCTATGAGAGGGGGAACAATTAATGAGAAATACAGCAAGCCCGTTAAAACGCATTATTGCTTGGCGCGATGTCCCATTTTAGCGCCCCGGTTTCGTGTATCGGCGTGCCCGCAACGACGAAACTGTGAGCATGTGTTAGGGATAACCGAGACAAGTCGCCCAGGCCCGCCGGGTTAGTTGTTAGGTACGCTGTCACTTGCATTCGGCAGGAAGCAGGGAATGAAATGCCTAAATTGCATTGCTTTCAGGCGCGCTGCCACTGTTAGTGCGGCGACACTCGCCCTCTTGGCGACCGCCTTGCCCGCCGCCACAGAGAACCGAGCCATCGAGGTGCTTTTGAGAACCGGCTGGCAGATTGCCGGTTACACAAGCACATTCGACAACCGCTCGGCATTCATTCTCTTCCGGCACCCGGACGAAACGTTTCTGGTGCAGTGCCGTGCGGGTTATGACGTGACCCGAGAGCCCCGCACCTACTCGAACTGTTACGAGTTGCGCTGACCTCACGGTTTACGGTCTGCTCGCACGTTAGACGACCTAAAACCAGCGACCCTGCGGGCTTGTTCCTTGATAACTTTGGCATTGTTAGTAATCGCGTCACCGGCCGCGACACCCTTGAAATTAACGTCGGGGCTCGACCAGATGGGCCGTCTCTCGCAACCGTCACAGCTATCTTTATAACTCATCATCGTGCGCCAATTAGTGCCCTTCACGAAGCCATGACCATAGGGAAACGGTTGAGTGCTATCGTCCAACGCCCGGTCGTGACGCGCGCCGATGAGATGGCCGATCTCGTGCGCAAGCGTATACATGGTGGCTGCACAGTTGTGATGCAGGACCGCAAATGCGTCCTTATCCTCCGCTGCGATCCGTATGGACAGTCCGCACCCCATTGGATCGTCGACGACGAGGATGCCGACGTCGGCACCATGCTCGTCGCGCAGAGCATGGACCTCGTCCATATATCCGTCGCCCTTGTTGCGAAAACGATAGACGTGGTCGAAGTGACTGCCATTCTCCTCGTAGTCCGTCTCGTAGGCGTGCACAACGTTGAGACGCACGTTGTCTATATCGCTGGCACGAAATGATTGATTGGCTTCCGCAATAGCAACGTCGATCAGATCCTTCTCAATATCGAAGTAATGACTGGCTGCGTTCTTGGTGTAAGCCACGATCAGCGTGATGGTCGTTTCCTTAGGCGTTGCCGCGCGATCAACGGGCTTCATTTCCATTAAAGGCGCGGGATCTGCGTCTGGCTTCATCATGCTGGCGTCTCCTTGATGCACCAAGGGATCCGTGCGCATATTCATTTCCTGCATCTTGTCCTTTGGCGCAGGGCCGTGCTCGGGCGGCAGTTTGTCAGGTGCGAATTCGACCACAGCATGCATCTGGCCGCCCATGTACTTCACGACATACGTATGGCCCTTGTGGTTGATGCTCCCGGCCAGCCGGCCACCCGGCCAGCAGAGAAGCGTTACGAGTTCGCCGGTTCCCTCGACGACGCCGTGCCATTCATACGCATTGGGTGTCTTCGTCACGCTCGTACGGCGGACGGTGACAGTCATCTTGTCCTTCAACGGAATGACGAGCGACGGCGGTGCTCCAGGATGCTCGGCGTCCATATCCTTCGTCAGCGCGTAATCGAGAACATCTGGATTAGGTGATTTCATCATGCTGGCGCCCATCGCCGCCTTGGACTCCATCGCCTTTTTCATCATGTCCTTCTGCTTTGGCGACATTGGCTCAGATTCGGCCATCGGCTTGAGCACGCGGTTCCAGTTCTCATCGAGCCGGGTTACGCGCACGCCCTGAGCAGTAGCGCGCTTGAGCAAGGCCTCAAGACGCTCAAGCGGCACCGACCACTTTTCCGATTTCATCATATCGAGATCTTGGCTCTTTGCTTCTCCAGCAAGACCTCGGAGTGCCTTGTATTCTGTGCTTTGTTTGGCCGGCAAATCAGAGAGGATAAGTGTTGCTTGATCCTTGATGTCGTCTGACCATGCAGACTTGTAGGTTAAACCGGCCGCTATCACGGCAACGGTCAAGGCAATAATCATAGGTCGTGCGGCTGGGAAATTTCGGATCGCGTTCATGGAAGGATCCACCTGCGCAGAGTTTGGCGGCATCGATGATGACTGTTGTCCATCTAGTAACGTATCGAAGAGAATTGAGGCCCCCCGGGTGGTTACCCGAGAGGCCGCTCGTGTTGCGAGACAATTGAATTAGCCCTTGGCCTTCGCAGCCATATCGGCCTCGATCTGGTCCCAAACACCCCTTGGCGAGAAGGAGTCACCGGCTTGGCAGGAATTGTAGGCGTCGAGCCCTTTCTGCACGGCTGAGGCGAGATCGCCGCCGGTAACCTTCGGGATATAGACCGCCATCTTGTTCATGAAGGTTTTGTATCCACCATCACAGTCCTCCGCGGCAACGGCTGGCGCCATACCGGCGAGAAGAGCGGCGGCAGCAATAGACAGAGCAATTTTCGTCATTTGAGTTCTCCTAAGATAAGCGTTTCGTGCCGGATCACAGACCGTTGCGCATAGAAGCTTGGTCGCCAGCACTTGGCCGTTACGCTAGGGGTATGCCGCCTCGAACTGAAATATCGTTTGGATTGGGATTCGATAGCCGGAGGCTATGGCGGGCAGCCGCCTCACCTGCGCCTCGTGTCGAGCGCTGCCGTTAACGATGTAATTGGGCTCTTGGATTTGGTTGGGCGCGGCCAACGAGGATGCCCCTAGAATAGATTTCATTCGAGCCCTCAAGAAGCGACGAGACTACCGCGTCTCATAGAGCGCGACAGCGACGGGATGGTCCAAATTTGTTTGAGCGCGGGCGTAACGAAAGGCCGGTTGAAATAGAAAGAGGAGTAGCTGAGAGTTGCTAGGTGGCGATGGCAGGCACATTGCCGGAGTTCATCACTAACGCCCGCTCCAGTGATCAAGGGTCGTCCGATGGAAATGCATCAGGTGCGCTATTTCCTGGCGGTGTCGCGCGCGCTCAATTTTACACGCGCAGCGGAGGAGTGCCACGTTGCACAACCTTCGTTGACGCGCGCGATAAAGCAGTTGGAAGAAGAGCTTGGCAGTGAGCTCTTTAGGCGTGAACGAAATCTTACGCATATGACCGAGTTCGGTCAGCGTATGTTGCCGCATTTGCAGCAATGCCTTGATAGCGCCGCTACAGCCAAAGAGCTTGCAACCTCACTAAAGACGGGAACAGTTGCGCCAGTGTCGATTGCTCTTTCGACTGCGATTGAACTGTCGCTTCTCGCACCGCACCTCAAGGAGTTGGTGCGGGCATTCGAGGGCCTTGAAATGCGCTTCCTACGCGGCTCGACAAACGACGTCGGCAAAGAGCTGAAAAAAGGAAACGCCGACATCGCAGTAGCTGGTACAATGGATGATGCATGGGATCGGATCGATTCTTGGCCCCTCTTCACCGAACAATTTTGCCTGGCCGTAAACAAGGCGCATCCGCTTGCCAGACGCAGTGCTATCGAACCAGACGACTTCTCCAACGAACGCCTCTTATGGCGCGCTCACTGCGAACATGCCGCCGACCTTGAAGACTTCTTCAAGAACCGGAAGCTTCACATCTCGATCAATCACAGAGTGGTCTCCGACCACGACTTCCTCGCCTTGGTGGAGGCCAATCTAGGCGTCGGCGTACTGCCGTCGACCGCCCCCAGATCCAAGGACACGAAATTCATACCGATCGACGGCCTCGAACTTAAGCGCACGGTTTACCTCTACAGCGTTGCCGGGCGACAGCGCGCTCCCGCCGCCACCGCCCTGATCAAGCTTATGCGCGCGGCTGACTGGACCGGCTATTCGACTTAGAGTGCGTATCTCAATCCTGCGCCGACTTGAGCGCTGCGATAATGTCTTCAATCTCCATACGCTTGCGAAAATCCGGATCGACATAGCGGGCCAGAATTTTCCAGTCTTGGCCGACGACAAACGTCGCTGGGATCGGCACAAACCAAGACGAACTACCCTGATACTGCTCAAGGAGGAGGCCATGCGAAAGATACAGCTTGCGCACCTCTTCACCGAGCCAGATTGTGAGCCCGAGAGCCAGCGAGTAGCTATTGTCGATATCCGATAAGATGCTAAATGCGTTTCCGATCCTCTCGCTCGCCTTGGCTGTGTACAGTTCAGATTCGGGCATGATCGCTACGACGTTTGCACCGTAGTCAGCTATTTCGTTAAGGGCTTGGCTCAATGTTGTGAGTTCGATCGCACAAAATTTGCACCAGTGCCCCCTGTTGAGACTGATAACAGCCGGTCCCTCCTTCAGCAGACCCTCAAGACTGACGAGATTCCCTTTGGTTTCAGGTAGGAGAAATGGCGGCATTGTTTCGCCTACGCCCGGTGCTTTGCTCCCGGCACGGCCAGAGCCTAGCCGCGCGACGAGAACGTCGTAAGCCTCGGCAAAGGGGGCCCCGAACCTACGCACCGCGGCGGAAAATGCCTCCATCCGCTCACCGAGCGGCGCTTCCATTGCGCAGATCTGCTGAAACGCTTCCTCTAGGCTGCCAGCCTTCATTATCGTTATTGCCGCCCGCTTTCTATTCCACCCCCGGCATCAGCCTAGCTTAGCCAGCGAATGCCGCCTGCCAAGCCTGAATTATGCAATGTACCACTAAGTGGGGGCAGATGTATCGCTAACGCGCCGACCGCAGGGCCC
>CAYOPW010000076.1:7836-9020 GCA_964405975.1 uncultured Hyphomicrobium sp. | reverse complement strand
TCGGCCAGCATGTAGTAGCTGGCGTTGTCGATCCCGCGGAAGGACAGCGTCGGTCCCAAATGATTGCCTTCGGCGGTGTGGTTGTAGACGACATCGAGAATGACCTCGATACCCGCCTCGTGCAGTCGGTGCACCATATGGCGAATCTCACTGACATCGCCACCCTCTGACGTGTAGCGGGGTGCGGGAGCAAAAAAGCCGATGGTGTTGTAGCCCCAATAGTTCGTCAGCCCCTTGTCCACGAGATACCGGTCATCGAAGAAAGCCTGCACCGGCTGCAGCTCAATCGCCGTCACACCAAGCTTGACGAGATGCTCAATCGCACGCGGGTGCGCCAGCCCCGCAAACGTGCCGCGCAATCGCTTTGGCACTTTCGGGTGCTGGACTGTGAAGCCCTTGACATGCGCTTCGTAAATGATCGTCTCGGACCAATGTACGCACGGCCGCTTTTCGCTTCGCCATGGAAACGGCGGTGTCCACCGGCTTTCGGCCTCGACAACCACACACTTCGGCATATAAGGCGCTGAATCACGGTCATCGAATGAGAGGTCCGCCTTCTTCGAGCCGATCCGGTAACCGAAAAGTGCGTCGTGCCAAACCAGGCTCCCGTGCAGCTCCTTCGCATAAGGGTCCAGCAGCAGCTTGTTTCGGTTGAATCGGTGCCCTTCCTTGGGCGCATAGGGACCGTTTACGCGAAGGCCGTAAAGCTGACCGGGACCGATGCCACGCACGTAGCCGTGGTACACTTCGTCTGTGTATTCCGGCAGCTTGATGCGCGTTGCCTCGCCGATACCGTCGGCGTCGAACAGGCATACCTCAACGGCTTCCGCGTTCTCTGAGAAGACAGCGAAGTTGACGCCGTTTCCATCATACGTGGCGCCCTTGGGGTAAGGCAGCCCCGGCTCAACGTCGAAGACGCTCCGGGTCATGCGGCACACCTAGTATTGATTATGTTCAAGCACGAGCGTTGAAAGTGGCGGCAGGGAAATCTCGACCGAAAAAGGCCGTCCGTGCGAGGACTTCTCCTGCGCCTCGACGCCCCCGAGGTTGCCGATATTCGATCCGCCATAACTGGCACTGTCGGTGTTGATCTTTTCGACCCACTGGCCAGTTCGGGGGACTCCGAGTCGAAAACCGTGGCGAACGAGGGGCGTGAAGTTGCAAACGACCACGACAGGTGCCGC
>CAYOPW010000076.1:0-7736 GCA_964405975.1 uncultured Hyphomicrobium sp. | reverse complement strand
CCACCCATGAACAAAAGCTTCTTGCCCGGATGCGTCCACATGAATGCCAGATAGGCCCGCAAGTTTGCGAACTTCTGCCACCGGTCGCCGGGCATCTTGCCCAGCAGCGACCCCTTCCCATGCACGACCTCGTCGTGGCTAAGCGGCAGGACAAAATTTTCCGAGAACGCGTAGATCAGACCGAAGGTCATCTCGTTGTGATGATAGGTGCGGTGTACGGGCTCGCGACGCATATAGGAAAGCGTATCGTGCATCCAGCCCATGTTCCACTTGTAGCCGAAGCCCAAGCCGCCTCCACTCACAGGACGTGAGACTTGCGGCCAAGCTGTCGACTCTTCGGCTACCGTTATGGTCCCGGGAAAATCGCCGTAAGCACGCGTATTCGTCTCGCGCAGGAAGCTCACCGCCTCGAGGTTCTCCCGGCCGCCATGGATATTGGGAACCCACTCGCCGGGCTCGCGGCTATAGTCGAGGTAGAGCATCGAAGCGACCGCATCGACCCGCAGTCCGTCGATGTGGTAGCGATCGAGCCAGAACAGCGCATTCGCTTTGAGGAAGTTGGCAACTTCGCGCCTGCCGAAATTGTAGATAAGCGTGTCCCAATCCTTGTGCAGCCCCAGCCGCGGATCCTCATACTCATACAGTGCTGTTCCGTCGAAGCGAGCCAGACCGTGCGGATCGCTGGGAAAATGTGCCGGAACCCAATCGATCAACACGCCTATGCTGTTTTGATGGCAGCGATCAACGAAACGCACAAAGGCTTGTGGCGAACCGAAACGGGCCGTAGGGGCAAACAGGCCGATGGGTTGATATCCCCAAGAGCCCGAAAAGGGATGCTCACTAATCGGCAAGAGCTCAATGTGCGTAAAGCCGAGATCGCGAACATACGGAATGAGCTCACCGGCGAGGCGGTCGTAGTCTAGGAAGCTGTTGTTCTCCGCGCGCCGCCAGGAGCCCAGATGCACCTCGTAGATCGATATAGGGGCCGAGCGATCCTGCGCAGGAGCCCTGGCCGCCATCCAGGCGCCGTCGCCCCAATCATGCTCCACGAGTCCAAGCACACGCGATGCCGTCGATGGCGGCGCTTCCTGCGAAAAAGAGATTGGGTCGGTCTTCAGCGGAAGCAACTCACCATCAGCACCGACGATCTCGAACTTATAGAGGGCTTCGCGCTGCACGCAGGGAATGAAGAGCTCCCAGACGCCGGCTTCGTGCCGCTTGCGCATAGGATGCCGCCGGCCGTCCCAGCCATTGAAGTCGCCCACGATGCTAACGCGGCGCGCGTTGGGTGCCCAGACGGCAAACGCAACGCCCTCCGTTTCCTCCAAGATAGTTGGGTGGGCCCCTAGTTTCTCATAGAGGCGCCGGTGTGTTCCTTCCACCATCAGATGGACGTCCATCTCACCGAGAACGGGAGGAAAGCGATAGGGGTCGTCCTCGTTCCATTGCCCTTCACCGCTCCTGAAGCGGAATTGGTACGTGGGTATTTCACTCGGCCCTTCTATCAATCCGGCAAAGAACCCTGCATCGTGCAACTTCTCCAGAGACGCGAGCACGACACCGTTGCTTGCATCGATCACGTCGACCGTCTGGGTGGCCGGGGCAAGAACCCTAATTGACACGCCCCTGCCACATCGGTGCGGGCCGAGAATTGCGAAGGGATCGGCGTGCCGTCCAGCAACGAGTGCATCTATGGCTGCTTGATCCGGGCGCCAATCGCCATCCGCGTCAATGGCTTTGTTCGAAGTATTTGTCATGGGCCGCGCGCCTCGCTTCCCATCAGTAGGTCAAGAACGCTGCGCAGTGGGATCGACAGCCATGTCGGCCGGTTGGCGGCCTCATAAGCAATCTCGTAAAAGGCCTTCTGAAGCAGGAACAGATCAAGCATGCTCGCTGCAACATTTTTGTCGGCTGGGTAGCTGGACATCTCTTTTGCCACATCAGCATAGCCTTCTAGGAAATCGCGGGTTGCACAATTGCGCCACGCCGTAGCCGCCGCCAGAACCCGATCGGGCAGCCCCCCCGTGCGTGAGGCGAAGCGATCGACTGCCGCTGAGGCTGCATAGTCTAGGGACCGCAGCATTCCTGCCACGTCGCGCAACGGTGAACTCTTCTCTCTCCGCTCCGCAAGCGTTCGCCCCGGCTCTCCTTCAAAATCAATGATGATTACATCGTCCTTGGAGACCAGCACTTGACCGAGATGATAGTCACCGTGGATGCGAATCTTAGCGCCCATAGGCGCGGCCGTGGTGATCTTGTCGACGCGCTCCTTGAGCGCGGATCGCGCTTCCAACAGGATTCCAACCTGCTGGCTGGCTACTTCCGAGAGAGATTCGCGCGTTCTTTCGAGCTGGTCGAGGACACACTCCGCTTCCTCGCGCACAGTCTGCGACCACCGTTCGAGGTCTCGGGCAGACACCGGCTCTGCAGCAAAGGCGGGGTCGGATGTCGACGTCGTCAAGGCCCGGTGAAGCTCTGCTGTGCGTTCACCAAGCCGCCCCGCCAGATTAAGGGGGAATACATTCAACGCTTCTTGTAGGTCGTCTGCGCTCCCATCGTCCTCAGAAAGGAGCGCTAGATCCTCCAAAGCCCGATCCAGTGTTTCGACGACCGCGTTCCAAGCATCACCCTGATTAGGGACAAATGCAAACGCGATCGCCAATGCTGTCCGGTCGCCTGCTGTTGTAATGTGCTCTGCAGCTCCCAAGAATTCGGGGGTGTTGGGGTAGCGGGCAACCTCGGTGAGGAACCGCGCCATCTCCAATTCGGGTTGAACCCCCGAGCGGAGCCGGCGATAGATCTTGAGCATGATGTGCTCGTCGACGATGATCGACACGTTGCTCTGCTCTGCCCCGATGGCGCGCACTGGACCCGCAACATTAATGTCTTTCCAACGCGAGCTTGCCGAATACCGAACCGCTCCTTGCGGTGTCTCAACGACCCTGTTCTCCCCCATCGCAATGGCGAAGTCGCGAACAAAGTCCTCATCATAGGCCGCATCGAGAAGGGCGCCGACGCGTGGGCCAGACCTGAGTCTGGCGAGCGTGAAGGCCAGCTTCGGCGCGCCCGCCCGTAAATGTTCGCTTCCCCACATAGCAGAGAGCGGCAAAAAGTAACTTTGGGCGGCTCCGCCCGCCGGCGAAGCTTCGCAAACGGTCAGCGGATAAGCGCCGTGACCCCCCTCAAAGGTTGCGAGTTGCCGCAATTCGAACTGAACGAAGTGTGCGTCCTTCGCCGCAAACCATCTCTGGCGGGGCACGAATTCAGGCAGAACATCGCGCTCCATGCTCCGCTTCTGATGATCCGCGAAGATGCTCCGCCAACCGTCTGACGCAATGAGCGTCACGAACTCTGGTGCCGGCTCAGTTGACACCACGTGCCAGCGAGGTTGCTCCGCCTCGCTTGCCAATATGAACCAATAAAAGCCATATGCAGGCAGTGTCAGCATGTAGGGCAGTTCGCCAATGGGCGGAAAGGCGGAGTTTCCGGTCAGTTCGACCGGCACGGCTCCAGCGTGCTGGCGCAGGTCAAGCTCCACGGCTTGTGCGGATCGCGCCAGATTGAAGACGCAAAGAAGCTTCTGGTCATCGTGCTCGCGCACGAATGCCAGGATCTTTCGGTTGCGCGGGTAGAGGAAGTTGAGGCTGCCGCGCCCGAATGCATCGTGGCTCTTGCGAACCTGCATCATGCGGCGCATCCAGTTTAGCAACGAAGACGGATCTCGCTGCTGTGCCTCCACATTGATGGCGTGATAGCCGTAGTTCGCATCCATGATCGGAGGCAGATACAGCCTTTGGGGGTCGGCCCGAGAAAACCCGCCGTTGCGGTCCGCCGACCATTGCATCGGCGTGCGCACGCCGTCCCGATCGCCGAGGTAGTAGTTGTCACCCATGCCCAACTCATCGCCGTAGTAGAGAACCGGTGTGCCGGGCATCGAAAACAGCAGGGCGTTCAACAGCTCGATCTTGCGTCGATCATTCTCGAGAAGCGGCGCCAATCGGCGGCGAATGCCGAGATTGAGGCGGGCGCGGTTGTCTGTGGCGTAGGTATGCCAAAGGTAGTCACGCTCGTCGTCGGTCACCATCTCCAGCGTGAGTTCGTCGTGATTGCGCAGGAAGAGTGCCCAGTGGCACGTTTCGGGAATCTCGGGCGTCTGACGCAGGATATCGGTGATCGGGTGGCGATCCTCTTGAGCGAGCGACATATACATGCGCGGCATCAATGGGAAATGAAATGCCATGTGGCATTCATCCCCATCACCAAAGTAGGGACGTGTGTCCTCAGGCCACTGATTGGCCTCTGCGAGGAGCATGCGATCGGGATACTCAGCGTCGACCTCGCGTCGGATGCGCCTCAAAATCGCGTGGGTCTCGGGCAAATTCTCATTGTTTGTCCCTTCACGCTCGCAAAGGTATGGGACTGCATCCAGCCGCAATCCGTCGACGCCAAGGTCGAGCCAATAGCGCATGACATCGATGATCCTTTCGAGGACTTCAGGGTTGTCGAAATTTAGATCAGGCTGGTGCGAGTAGAAGCGGTGCCAGTAGTAGGCATTTGCCACCGGATCCCATGCCCAATTCGACGTCTCCGTGTCGAGGAAGATTATGCGCGTGCCTTCGTAGCGATCGTCACTATCGCTCCAAACGTAAAAATTTCGCTCCGGAGAACCCTCGGGTGCCTCACGCGCACGCTGAAACCACGGATGCTGATCGGAAGTGTGATTGATGACGAGTTCGGTAATGACGCGAATACCGCGGCGGTGGGCCTCTTTCACAAAGACCTTAAATGCATCCAGGTCGCCATAAGAAGGGTTGATCTGTCGGTAGTCGGAAATGTCATAGCCGTCGTCCCTGAGCGGCGAGGGATAAAAGGGAAGCAGCCAGATTGCGGTCACGCCCAGCGCCTCCACATAGTCGAGGCGTTGCATCAAACCCTCAAAATCACCGATGCCGTCACCGGTCGCGTCCTGAAAAGCCTTGACGTGCAGTTGGTAGATGATGGCGTCCTTGTACCAATCGGCGACCGTCCGATCGATCTCGGGTTGCGCCCCAAGATCGATTTCGGCTGCCGCCGGAACTTCAATTGGTGTCTCAGATGTTTCCACTGAGGTCATTTCGCGCCAGCCTCTGTCGGGAATAGACGCCAAATCCCATAGGGCCGATCATTCGGATCGAGCAGCATGTGCTGCACCTTCCCTGTCCACGTGAAGCGATGGCCGGTGACGAGATCCTTAACACCGATGGAGGCGTCATCCCGTAGGCCAAACTCCCATAGAGGGACTTCAAAGTGAGCAGCTTGTGTGTTGTGTGGATCGAGGTTCACCGCAAAGAGAAGGAAATCTTCTTTGTCCGCGGTGGACTTGCCATAGTACAGGATTTGATCGTTCCAAGCGTTGTAGAACTTGAGATTTTGGAACTGCTGCAATGCCGGGTGCTGACGACGCAACCGGTTCACGAGCGTGATGTCGTCGCGGATGTTGCCTTCGCGGTCCCAGTCCCAAGCCCTAATTTCGTACTTCTCGGAGTCGAGATATTCCTCCTTGCTCGGGATGGCGCGCGCTTCGCACAGCTCAAAGCCATTGTAAACGCCGTAGTTGCAGGCAAGCGTTGCCGCCAAAATGAGCCGCGCCTGGAAACCGGCCCGCCCGCTCGTTTGTAGAAAGACAGGATTGATATCCGGTGTGTTGACGAAAAAGTTTGGCCGGAAGTACTCGCGCATCTCAGTTTGCGTCAGCTCGGTCAGGTACTCGGTCAGCTCCTCTTTCGTGTTGCGCCACGTGAAGTATGTATAGGACTGCGTGAAACCGAGCTTGGCGAGTCGCTTCATCGGCTTCGGCCTCGTGAACGCCTCCGACAGAAAGATCACGTCGGCATAACGATCCTGGACCTCTTGGATCATCCACTCCCAAAACGGGAATGGCTTGGTGTGAGGATTGTCGACCCGAAAGATCCGAACGCCCCTGTTCGCCCAGAACAGGACGATGTCGCGCAAAGCAACCCAGATTGACGGAAAGGCATTGCGATAAAAGTGAACGTTGACGATGTCCTCGTACTTCTTTGGCGGGTTCTCGGCAAACTTGATGGTGCCATCGGGACGCCAATCAAACCACTCAGGATGCTGCTTGATCCACGGGTGATCCGGCGAGCACTGTATGGCGAAGTCGAGCGCGATCTCGAGCCCGTGCGCCTTGGCGGCCCCTATGAGGCGCTCGAAACCCGCAAACGTTCCAAGTTCCGCATGGATCGCATCGTGACCGCCCTCCTCCGAACCGATGGCGTAAGGGCTTCCTGGATCAGCCGTCGTTGGCGTCAGAGAGTTATTGCGCCCCTTGCGATTGGTTTTGCCGATCGGATGGATTGGCGGAAGATAGAGCACATCAAAACCCAAGTCGCGCACGTATGGCAAACGTGTAATGACGTCATCAAAAGTTCCATGCCGGTGCGCATCACCCGACTGCGAGCGCGGGAACATTTCATACCAGGCGCTGAGAGCCGCTTGCCGGCGGTCGACCCAAACCGTGAGCTCCTTGTCGTAGCCTGTCAGATTTGTGCGTATCCCAGCTGTTAGAAACAGGGCCTTCGCCGCCGCGCCCGTCAGAAGCTCTAGCTTGGCCGCATCGCCTGTGGCCCTGTCCAGGGCATCGAGTAGGTTTTGGAAACCGCGCCGGTTCGTGTCCGAGCCGCTCGGCCCCTCTGCAATCGTTTTCTCGATTAAGTGGCGTCCCTCGATTAGCTCGAGCGAGATTGCAGTGCCAGCGCCATGCTTCTTTGAGATCTCGTCGCACCAAGACGCATACAGGTCGCGCCACGCAATAATCGTGCAGAAGTAGCGCGCGTTTCTGGTTAGTGGGAACTCAGCGCGCCAGCGGTCGTTCTCAAGGAGACGCATTGGCACCTCGCGCCAATCCGCCTCGTTCTCGCAACGAAAGAGTAATGCCGCAGCGAGCTTGTCGTGGCCATCGCAGAAAATGTCGGCCTCGACAGTCATTACGTCACCGACAGCACGCTTAACGGGGAAGCGGCCGCCATCGATTTCAGGCCACACACTTTCGATGGCAAGCCGAGGTCTCGCGGCATCAACCACAGGAGCATCATGCTGTCGGCGAACCAACCCGCGCTTTGACCTTGCCAATGATGGATCTACGTCATCGGTCATCCGTTCCGACATCAGGCTTTTGGACCCGTAAATCAAGCTGAATTTGCTTTAGTGAGTTGCAATTTGACCAAGCCGGCGAGCTGCGAACGTCACAGTAGAACGCTTCGCATAGCTAATCTGCATCTTGAAGGCATCCTCAACCGATTTGGATGCCATAGGCTCCTAAAGGGTTGCGCTACCCTCTTCGAACCACCGCTTTGAGTTTTGCCCACCTCAGCAGCGATCGCTTGTCCGTTCTTGTTCCACTCGCCGAACATGCGTATGGCGCTGCCCACGTTGGTTTGCCCGAGCTTCTGCAAGCACTCAAAACCTTTGACCATCGTGGTATCATTCGTGTCCATAATAGGCTCCACTACGAAAACAACGCTAGTCCACATCGACTAGCGTCTTGCGTCGGCTACGACGTCCCCGGGGGACGACATGCCTGAGGGGAAAAGGCACTCCGCGAGAAGTGGCGAAGTGTGATTAGTGGCGCCATTAGCGACCGCTAATATCTCGGTCAACCGACTTCTTTTGATGCTTGAGTTCAAATTCTATGATGCCTTCGATGGGCTGTGGTCGCAGCCGATTGCTCGCGATCC
>CAYOPW010000075.1:0-9348 GCA_964405975.1 uncultured Hyphomicrobium sp. | reverse complement strand
TAGCTTCGCCCGGCAGGCGGTATGCTGTGTTGATGTCCGGCGCGTCATGCTGCGCACCGGCGCGGCCCCGACCGGACAGGCCGCCTTTGCAGAAAGTGCCCGCGCGGCATTGCTCCGTAGAATGCTTTGCAGTGCGGCGCATTCGCACGCCAGCATAGGCGGTGATGGGCCGCGAATCCTGCCCGCTGGCCATTGTCACAGACGTTTGCAGGTGGCGGAGGCAGTTGCGCCCGTCATGTGCGTGCGTTAACACCGATATTGATATTGCGCCGCATTACTATAGCGGCGCCGGGATTGCAGGCCGCCCATGGATCAGCTCTTTCTCGACTACTTGCCCATAGCAATCTTCATTGCGGTCGCGCTCGCCATCGCGCTCATTTTGATGACGGTGCCGTTCGTCATAGCCGTGCGCAATCCCGACCCTGAAAAAGTGTCGGCCTATGAGTGCGGATTCAACGCCTTCGACGACGCACGCATGAAGTTCGACATCCGCTACTATCTTGTCGCCATCCTCTTCATAATTTTTGATCTGGAAGTCGCGTTCCTGTTTCCCTGGGCTGTGGCCTTTGGTGACATAGGAGTCTTCGGTTTCTGGTCGATGATCATATTCCTTGCGGTTCTGACCGTCGGCTTCGTGTATGAGTGGCGGAAAGGGGCGTTGGAATGGGATTGATTACGCAACCTGGCGCTGAATCCGGCAGCCTTCTCGTCAAGCCCGGCGATGAAGGCTTCGCCCAGATATCCAATAGGCTTGCCGACCGGGGGTTCCTGGTTACAACCACCGATGATCTCATCAACTGGGCGCGCACGGGCTCGCTGATGTGGATGACGTTTGGGCTTGCTTGCTGCGCCGTTGAAATGATGCAGGCTTCGATGCCCCGTTATGATCTGGAGCGCTTCGGGTTTGCCCCGCGTGCCTCGCCGCGCCAGTCCGACGTGATGATCGTGGCTGGCACGCTCACCAACAAGATGGCGCCGGCCCTGCGCAAGGTCTACGACCAGATGCCCGAGCCGCGCTATGTAGTCTCCATGGGAAGTTGCGCAAACGGCGGCGGCTATTATCACTACTCTTATGCGGTGGTGCGTGGGTGCGATCGCATTGTGCCGGTCGATATTTATGTGCCGGGGTGCCCTCCGACCGCCGAGGCGCTGGTCTATGGCGTGATGCTCCTGCAACGCAAGATCCGCCGCACGGGGACGATTGAACGCTAAGTAAGGGCTGCCGGCGCTAGGGCAGTGCGCAGAGCGCGACGAGTTGGGCGTCTCAACTGTTAACTACGCATCGAGTGTCAGGAAACAGTCGTGTCAGTTGTGAGTTTCAAGCTGCCGGGAGCATTGCCGTAACAGGATCGAAGATGGCAGATACGATACAACAGTTAGGCGAATACGCCGTCCGGCAGCTTTCTGCAGCGATACAATCCACGACGATTGCCCACGATGAATTGACGGTCCATGTCGCGCGCGAGGAGATTGTCGCAGTCTTGGAGTTCTTGCGTGACGATCCGCGCTGTCGCTTTGAACTCCTAATCGATATTTGCGGCGTCGATTGGCCCGCGCGCGCAAACCGCTTCGATGTCGTCTACCATTTACTTTCGCCCCGTCTCAACCAGCGCATCCGCGTCAAGCTCGAAACAGATGAGGCAACGCCCGTCGCAAGCGTGGTCGGCCTATTCCCCGTTGCCAACTGGTTTGAGCGCGAGGCCTATGACATGTTCGGCATCCTGTTCTCGGGCCACCCCGATTTGCGCCGCCTCCTCACCGACTATGGATTCCAGGGCCATCCCATGCGCAAAGACTTCCCTCTCACGGGTTACGTGGAAGTGCGCTACGACGATGAGCAAAAGCGCGTCGTCTATGAGCCGGTCAAGCTGAAACAGGAGTTCCGTTCATTCGACTTTGATTCGCCCTGGGAAGGACCGGAATACGTGCTGCCCGGCGATGAGAAGGCGAGCAAGGGGTCGACGGGCGGTAAGGCATGAACTCATGAAGGACACGCTGAAACCGGGTGTGAATGAGCGCTTCTCCTATCGCGTCCCCGCGGAAAAGACCGTGCCGCACCTATACCCTGAGGCTGACGAGTTCAAGGAGATGCCGACGGTGTTTGCGACAGGCTTCATGGTAGGACTCATGGAGTGGACCTGCATGAAACTGTTGGCACCTCATCATGACCCGAATGAAGGCAGCCTGGGTGTGCACATCGATGTCACACATCAGGCCGCGACTGTGCCGGGTCAAACCGTGACGGTCGACGCAGAATGCACAAAGGTCGAGGGCCGTCGCGTCTGGTTTAATGTGAAGGCGCACGATGGTATCGATCCGATCGGTGAAGGGCATCACGAGCGGATTATCTTACCGTGGGCAAAGTTTGTTTCTCGCGTCAACGAGAAGGCTAAGAAAGCTCGCGTCTCACCTATTGCGCCGCTGGAAGGAAAACGTTGATGGCCGAGGCCGATATCCGGCAGTTCAATATCAACTTCGGCCCGCAGCATCCTGCCGCCCACGGCGTGCTGCGTCTTGTGCTGGAGCTTGATGGGGAGGTCGTGGAGCGAGTCGATCCACACATCGGGCTGCTTCATCGGGGCACTGAAAAGCTTATTGAGCATAAGACCTATCTACAGGCCATTGGCTATTTTGATCGACTCGACTACGTCGCGCCTATGAACCAGGAGCACGCTTTCTGCCTTGCCGCCGAAAAGCTGTTGGGACTTGAGGTGCCGAAGCGGGGCCAGCTCATCCGCGTGCTCTACAGCGAGATCGGGCGGCTGCTCTCGCACCTCCTCAACGTCACGACGCAGGCGATGGACGTGGGCGCACTGACACCGCCGCTGTGGGGTTTTGAAGAGCGCGAAAAGCTCATGATCTTTTATGAGCGCGCCTCGGGCAGCCGTATGCACGCCAAGTACTTCCGCATGGGCGGCGTACACATGGACTTGCCGCCGGAGTTGATCGACGACATCTACGCCTTCACAGAGTCACATCCTAAAGTCCTCGACGATATCGAGGGGCTGCTCACCAACAACCGCATCTTCAAGCAGCGCAATGTCGAAATCGGCGCGGTGAGTTTGAAGGCGTGCTTCGATTGGGGATTTTCCGGAGTCATGGTGCGCGGCTCTGGCGCGGCATGGGATCTGCGCAAGGCACAACCCTATGAGTGCTACCCTGAGTTAGACTTCGACATCCCCATCGGAAAGAACGGCGACTGTTACGATCGCTATCTCGTGCGCATGGAGGAGATGCGCCAGTCGGTGCGCATCATGAAGCAATGCTGTGAAAAACTGAAATCCGCGGAAGGGCAGGGGCCATTCGTTGCCCAGGATCGCAAGATCGTGCCGCCGCGCCGTGCGGATATGAAGCGCTCTATGGAGGCATTGATTCATCACTTCAAGCTTTACACCGAGGGTTTTCACGTTCCTGAAGGCGAGGTTTACACTGCTGTAGAAGCACCCAAGGGAGAATTCGGCGTCTATCTCGTTTCGGATGGCTCCAACAGACCTTACCGGTGCAAGATCCGCGCGCCGAGCTACCCGCACTTGCAGGCTATGGATTACATGACGCGCAAGCATATGCTGGCCGACGTTTCCGCGGTGCTTGGCTCAATCGATGTCGTCTTCGGCGAAGTCGATCGATAGTTTTACGGCTGGCGCGCTCGCATCCTCGAAATGTGCCGTGCAGTCTCGTTCACGCCGCGATCCGAATTGCCGCCAGTGCTTCTCGCTAAGTTCGACGTAATTCTTGTACGTCCGCGTGTGGACCGCGTTTGTGTTTGCCAGCATTGTGACAGTCATCTTACTGATGGGCCGGCTAAGTGGCGGTGGTGCCAAAGCCATTGCTCACCGAAGAGCCAAACTGCCAATGAAACGTTCACGTCAAGACCTTGCGTTTGCAGCCAGTTAGACGTAGGGAAATGAGTGTGCGCTGCACCAACTGGACGAAGCGGTGGTGGCGCAATGCGGGCTACTGTGGCGAGTGACGCTGAGGTGTCGCCGCGCTTCAAAGAGGTGCTAGCCTTGGCTGTACGCCGCCTTCATCCTGAGCAGCCGCTCAGGTTCGAGTTCACGCGAGAAAACCTGGCGTGGGCCAAAGAGACCATCGCCAAGTATCCGCCCGGCAAGCAGGCCTCAGCGGTTATTGCGCTGCTCTGGCGTGCCCAGGAACAGGAGGGTTGGTGCACGGAACCGGCCATTCGCGCTGTCGCCGATATGCTGGGCATGGCCTACATCCGTGTGCTCGAAATCGCCACCTTTTATACGATGTTCCAGCTTCAACCTGTGGGCTCGACAGCACATATCCAGGTATGCGGCACAACGCCGTGCATGTTGCGCGGATCAGAGACCGTGATTGAGATTTGTAAGGAACGAATCGCAGAGAATCCCCATGAGCTGTCGCGCGATGGCCGCTTCTCTTGGGAAGAGGTCGAGTGCCTGGGCTGCTGCGCTAACGCGCCCGTCGTCATGATTGCCAAGGATACCTACGAGGATTTGGACGCTGAGTTGTTCGACAAGGTGCTCTACGGGTTCCAAAAAGGAACGCCACCCAAGCCCGGCTCACAGATTGGGCGGCAGGGCTCGTGCCCGGTGGGAGGCCCCACCACGCTCAAGGACATGGTGAAGAAGAATGCGGCGAAGGTCTGAGGACAACGAGGGCGCGGCGGATGCTTGACGATAAGGATCGCATTTTCCGTAACCTTTACGGCTTTCAGAATTGGCGGCTTGAAGGTGCCCGCGCGCGTGGCGCGTGGTCTGATACCAAGGCGCTGATCGACAATGGTCACGACTGGGTCATCAACCAGGTAAAGATCTCAGGGCTCAGGGGTCGCGGCGGGGCCGGCTTCCCCACCGGCCTCAAGTGGTCGTTTATGCCCAAGAACGATCCCCGCCCTTCCTACCTCGCCGTCAATGCGGACGAGAGCGAGCCTGGTTCCTGCAAGGACCGCGAGATAATACGCCACGATCCGCATCTGTTGATTGAAGGAATTCTGCTGTCGTGCTTCGCAATGCGCGCGCATACAGCCTTCATCTACATCCGCGGTGAGTTCATGCGCGAACGCGAGCATTTGCAGTTCGCGGTCGATGAGGCCTATGCCGCAAAGCTCATCGGCAAGAACAATGTCAACGGCTGGGACCTCGACATCATCGTTCACCACGGTGCCGGCGCCTACATCTGCGGCGAAGAAACCGCACTTCTGGAGAGCATCGAGGGCAAGAAAGGGATGCCGCGCCTCAAGCCGCCGTTTCCGGCGGCGTGTGGGATCTATGGCTCTCCGACGACCGTCAATAACGTAGAGAGCATCGCCAGCGTTCCCGATATTCTGCGGCGCGGTGGCGCTTGGTTTGCTTCGCTAGGCGTGCCCAATAGCGCCGGCACAAAGCTGTTCCAGATCTCCGGCCACGTCGAGAAACCCTGCGTCGTCGAGGAGGAGATGGGTATCCCGCTAAGGGAGCTTCTTGACACGCATGCAGGCGGCGTGCGCGGGGGTTGGCACAATCTGCTGGCGATCATTCCCGGGGGCTCATCGATGCCATTGATCCGGGCGGAGCAATGCCAGGATCTGACGCTCGACTTCGATGCACTCGCGAAGCTGAAATCGGGTTTGGGTACCGGTTGTGTCATCGTGATGGACAAGACCACAGACCCGATCAAGGCCATTACTCGCATTGCCTATTTCTACAAGCACGAATCCTGCGGCCAATGCACGCCGTGCCGCGAGGGAACGGGTTGGATGTATCGCGTGCTGGAACGCATGCAGCGTGGCGAAGCGGAAAAGCGCGAGATCGACTTGCTGTTTGACGTGACGAAGCAAGTAGAGAGTCATACGATCTGCGCATTAGGCGATGCTGCGGCGTGGCCGGTCCAAGGTCTTATCCGCAACTTCCGTGATGTTATCGAGGAGCGCATCGATCAATATCAGGCTTCGCTGAAAGAGGCGGCGGAGTGAGACAACCCTGCAAAGGATCTGAAAGTGGTAGACCTGCTGGCGCTGATGATCGCATCGTTTTCGCTGTTTTCAGCGGGCGGGGCTGGTGTGGGCGCGATCGTCGGGTATTGGCTTTGGGGTTGGCTCGGTGCGGCGCTGGGCCTAGTGGTCGGCTACGGCGTCGGGCTGTGTATCAAAACGAAGCTCTGGGACGTTCCTATTTCACCGCACGTCAAAGGCTGGCTGTCGCTTTTGGCATTTCTGGGCGGGCTAACAGTGCTTGCGATCGTAACGCGATAACTTGTTGATTGTGTGGGGTAGATGTCGAAGCAGATCATCATCGACGGCAGGCTGATCGAGGTGGCGGACGGCACCACGATATTGCAGGCATGCGAGCAGGCCGGCGCCGAGATCCCGCGCTTTTGCTATCACGAGCGCCTTTCGATCGCAGGCAATTGCCGAATGTGCCTTGTGGAGGTCGTCGGCATCGGCAAACCAATCGCGTCGTGCGCCATGGGTGTGGGCGACTTGCCGCCGAACAAGGATGGCTCGCCTCGTGAGGTGTCTACAAAGTCGCCGCTCGTCAAACAATCCCGCGAAGGCGTGATGGAGTTCTTGCTCATCAATCACCCGCTTGATTGCCCCATCTGCGATCAAGGCGGCGAATGCGATTTGCAAGACCAGGCTATGGCGTTTGGCTTCGGCGGCTCGCGTTTTGTCGAAAACAAGCGCGCCGTTGAGGAAAAATACATCGGCCCGCTCATCAAGACCTTCATGAACCGGTGCATCCACTGCACCCGCTGCGTGCGCTTCATGACGGAAGTTGCGGGCGTGGAAGAGCTGGGCGCCATCGGCCGCGGCGAAGACATGGAGATTACGACCTATTTGGAACGTGGCATTCTCACCGAGATGTCGGCCAACGTGAACGATCTGTGTCCCGTCGGTGCGCTTACTCACAGGCCGTGGTCCTACATGGCGCGGCCTTGGGAGCTTGAGAAAACGGAATCTTTTGACGTGATGGACGCGGTCGGCTCGGCCATTCGCGTCGACACGCGCGGGCGCGAGGTGATGCGTATTCTACCGCGCAACAACGATGACGTGAACGAAGAATGGATTTCGGACAAGACGCGTCATGTTGGCGATGGTCTGCGGACGCAACGGCTTGATCGTCCCTATTTGCGCGTAGATGGTAAACTGAGACCGGCTAGTTGGGCGGAGGCGTTAAGCGCGGCGGCGGCAAGACTGAAAGAAGCCAAACCTGAACGCATCGGAGCGATTGTTGGTGACCTTGCCGCCGCGGAGGAGATGTTCGCGCTAAAGGAATTGATGACCAAGCTCGATGTGAAGAACATCGATTGCCGTCAAGACGGCGCCAAGCTCGACCCATCGCTTGGGCGTGCGGGCTATCTTTTCAACACCACGATTGCAGGAATCGAGCAAGCTGACGCCCTCTTGCTTGTTGGCACGAACCCTCGGCTGGAGGCGCCCGTGCTCAATGCGCGGATTCTCAAACGTTGGCGCACGGGCAGCCTCAAAGTGGGCGTTGTTGGTGAGCAGGTGCCATTGACCTACCCGTATGATTATTTGGGAGCCGGCGCGAAAACGCTTGGCGAGTTGGCCGAGGGACCTCATGCGTTCGCCAAGCTTCTAATGGATGCGGAGCGGCCAATGGTGATCGTCGGTGCGGGCGCATACGCGCGTGCGGACGGAGCAGCGCTCCTCGGCCTCTCGGCGCGCATTGCACTCAGCGCAATGGAGGGCAAGGACGCAAGCTGGAATGGTTTCAACGTGCTCCATACGGCTGCCTCGCGAGTGGCCGGCCTGGATCTCGGCCTCGTACCACCAGGCAAGGGGGCTCTTTCTGCGCAAGATCTGGTCGCTGCTGCGGCTAAAGGAAAGCTCGACGTCCTCTATTTGCTGGGCGCCGATGAAGTCGGGGTGGCGAACACGGGTTCGGGTGCGACCTTCGTTGTCTATCAAGGAACGCACGGCGATGCGGGTGCGCACAGGGCCGATGTCATCTTTCCAGCCGCCGCTTACACAGAGAAAAGTGGGACCTATGTGAACACCGAGGGGCGCGTTCAGTTGGGCAAGCGCGCGGTCTTTGCGCCGGGTGAGGCAAAGGAGGATTGGGCAATCCTGCGTGCGCTGTCGGGGTACGTCGACCAAACGCTTCCCTTCGACACGCTGACTGCGCTGAGGTCGGCCATGTACGCTGTGGCACCGCATCTTGCCAAGCTTGATGCTGTTGCGCCGGCAGACCGTAAAGGCGTTGAGTCGGTAGCAAAGTTGAAGGGTAAGACGATCGACGAGCCGTTTGTGTCTCCCGTTCGCGACTTTTACCTGACGAATCCAATTGCGCGTGCCTCCGCCGTGATGGCAGAGATGAGCGCGTTGAAGAAGAACATGAACGCCGGTTCCCGCTTGTCGGCAGCCGAATAGCGCGAGGTCGTCTGGGCGGCGATGAGTGAAAGCACATTTCAGGAGTGGTTGGACTACGGCCTTTGGTTATTGACCATGGTTGGCTGGAGTCTACTCATTCTGGTGATCCTGCTCATTGTGGTAGCCTACCTGCTGTTGATGGACCGCAAGGTGTGGGCGGCCGTCCAGATGCGGCGTGGCCCCAATGTCGTTGGAGCGTTCGGGCTACTGCAATCGTTTGCCGATCTTTTGAAGTTCGCGTTCAAAGAGCCGGTTATTCCAGCCAGCGCCAACAAGGGCGTATTTCTGCTGGGTCCAATTGCAACCGCAACTTTTGCGCTAGCGGCGTGGGCGGCGATTCCCGTCAACGAAGATGGCTTGGGCAAGTGGGTGATGTCCGATCTCAACGTCGGCGTGCTCTACCTGCTGGCGCTGTCATCGTTGGCTGTCTACGGAATCATTATGGGAGGCTGGGCGTCGAACTCCAAGTATCCCTTCATGGGTTCCCTACGGTCAGCTGCGCAGATGGTGTCTTATGAGGTCTCCATCGGTTTCGTGATCATTACGGTGATCTTGTGCGTCGGGTCCTTGAACCTGACCGATATCGTCAACGCGCAGAAGACGGGTCTCGGCACTGGGGTTGGGCTGCCAAACTCACTGTTAGACTGGTATTGGCTGCCGCTCTTACCGATGTTCGTCGTCTTCTTCGTCTCAGCGCTTGCGGAGACGAACCGGCCGCCTTTCGACCTGGTTGAGGCGGAATCCGAGTTGGTGGCCGGCTTCATGGTTGAGTATTCCTCGACGCCCTATTTGCTTTACATGCTGGGCGAGTACGTCTCGTGCGTGACCATGTGCGCGCTGGCGACGCTCCTTTTCCTCGGTGGCTGGTTGCCGCCCCTGGACGTGGCGCCGCTCAACTGGGTGCCGGGAATCGTCTGGTTCGTCGGCAAGGCTGTCTTCGTGTTCTTCCTCTTTGCTATGGCCAAGGCCATGGTGCCGCGGTATCGCTACGA
>CAYOPW010000074.1:0-9613 GCA_964405975.1 uncultured Hyphomicrobium sp. | reverse complement strand
CGTGAAACACTCATGCCAACGTTCACGGCCGGCTTGTGTCCCTCATAAAAGAGCTTGGGCTCGAGGTAGATCTGACCATCGGTAATCGAAATTAAGTTGGTGGGAATGTAGGCGGTCAGATTGCCTGCTTGCGTCTCCGCAATCGGGAGTGCTGTAAGAGACCCTCCCCCCAACTCGTCCGAGAGCTTCGCAGCTCGCTCCAATAGTCGGGCATGAATATAAAAGATATCGCCCGGATAGGCCTCTCGCCCCGGCGGCTTGCGGAGTAGTAGCGAGAGCTGTCGGTATATAATCGCGTGCTTGGTCAAATCATCGATAATAAGCAGCGCGTCGCGTCCCTGGTCCCGAAAGTATTCTGCCATCGTGCACGCGGCGTAGGGTGTGACCCACTGCGCCCCCGGTGGCGCGTTGGCCTCCCCGACCACGAAAATGCAGCGCTTGAATGCGCCATACTGGCGGACCGCATCGGCGACTTGATTGACGGCCGACGCTTTTTGGCCCACGGCGGCGTAGATACAAATGACGTTGGAGGACCGTTGACTGATCATTGTGTCCACGGCCACAGCCGTTTTGCCGGTTTTCCGGTCGCCGATGATGAGTTCCCGCTGTCCGCGGCCCAGCGGAATCATGGCGTCGATCACCGTAAGGCCCGTCATCAAGGGCTGCGTCACCAGATCGCGGTCGACAATGGACGGAGCCGGTCGTTCGATAGAGTCTGTGCGGTTGGCCGCAATCGGCGGCCCTTCATCCAGCGGCGCGCCCATTGAGTCGACGATGCGGCCGAGCAGGGCCTCTCCCACCGGCACGCGAATAATCCCGCCAGTTCCCCTGACGCGGCTGCCAGCGGTGATCTTTTCCCCGCTCCCGAGCAGCACGCAGCCAACTGAGTCTTCGTCAATTCGCAACGCCAGCCCCAAAGTGCCATCTTCGAATTGCAGCAATTCGTCCAGACGCGTCCATGGAAGACCTGAGATCTTGGCGACACCATCGCCGACATGCTCGACAATGCCCACATGCTCAAGCCTAGGCGCGACTTCCATATCCCGTAGCCTTTGGCGAGCCGCGAGAAGCCAATTGGCTATGTCATCGGGAAGCCGCTTCATCTCTTCGCAATAACTCCCCGGCTTTATGCAACTGATCTACCCAGGTGAATCTGAGCACGGCGTGAGGGAAGCGAAGCTCGGCCCCGCCCAATATCTCGGGATCGGTTTCGAACTCCGTCTTATTCCTTTGACCCAGGTAGGCGCTAAACCGATCAGTCCAATGGTCGCGCTCTTGCGCTGTCAGGGGGACCGCGGTAACGACCATCAGCCGAGCGCTTTTCGCCGCAAGGTCCTTCTGTAGCCGCTTGCGCTCATCCGTCGGCAGTTCCTTTAGTTGCCGCTCTAGTTGCTCAAGGAATACGCCGGCTGGCGCACTCGACTCCGCCTTGCGCAGCAAACCTGAAGCAAGCTCGACCGCTAACGCGGCAGTCTGTTCACGGACATCTCTTAGGGCGGCCTCTCGTTCCTCATCAATGGAGTCGCGGGCCGCTTCCAACAGCTCATCCGCCTCGTGTCTTGCCTCGCCTAAGACATTGCGACGCTCAACTTCCAACTCCTCGTGGACTTCCTTGAGCATATCTTGGCGTTCTTGAGCCAGCCCGGCCCGGCCCTCCTCGAAGCGTTGCCGCGCCGCCTCGGTCTCGCTTTTCTGTCTATCCACATCAGCGAACGCTTGCTCGGCAAGCTTCTTTCGCTTCTCGATAACCTCTTTGACGGGCTGATAGAGGAAACGCCAGAGCAACCAAACGAGAATAAGGAAGTTGACCACCTGAAGCGTGAGTGTCCACCAGTCGATCTGCATCATCAACCAACGAAAGGATTTGCATAAAGCAGCAGCAGCGCGATCACAAGACAGTAGATCGCCATGGTCTCGATCATTGCGAGCCCAACGAAGAGTGTGCGCGACAGTGCTCCAGCCGATTCCGGCTGGCGGGCAATCGCCTCCATCGCGGCCGCGATGGCGCGCCCTTCGCTAAACGCGGGAGCGATGGCTCCAAAAGAAACGGCGATGACCGCGCCAATGATGCTCAGCATTTGAAGATTTAGTTCCATATCGTCTCCCTTATCCCGCGTCGGCACTTCCCACGGCCGCGCCGATGAAAACGGCCGCCAGAACCGTGAAGATATAGGCCTGAATAATGCCGATCAGGATACCTAGGAGCATGAAAGGAATCGGCAGAAACAGGCCGGCCAGAAAAACAACGATGGCGATCATAAACTCATGGCTCATGATATTTCCGAATAGTCGAACCATAAGCGAGAAGGTTCGCGTGATCTCGGATAGCACATTGAGCGGAAGCAGCAGCAGATTCGGCTTTGTGTAGCGGCGCGCGTATTCCACCAGGCCACGGGACCGGATTCCAAAATAGTGGACTGACAAGAAAACGATCACTCCGAGCGCCGCAGGGGTTTCGATGTGCCCGGTCGGCGGCTTCACCCCCGGCACGATCACTGAAAGGTTCGCGAAAACGAGAAAGATGAACAGCGTGCCGAGCAAAGGCAGATAGGGCCACGGATCCCGCCGAATGATCGCATTTATCTGCTTTGCGAGAGTCTCGACCACGATCTCTAGCACGGTTTGAAGACTGCCAGCGTTGACGTTGACGCGACGTAGCCCCAGCCAAGACATAGCGGTCAAGATAGCCATAATGGTCCAGGTGGTCACTACGGGGCGGCTGATCGGAACCGGGCCGAAGTGAAAGAGTATATCCGGGGCGAACGGGCTGGTTTCCATGGTCACACCAATCTCATCCAGCACTGGGTCGCAATCCGCGCGAACAGAAAGCCCAGCAGGGCGAGTAAGAGGGGAGATGCGCCTTGTTGTGCGATGATCCAGAATGTCGAGATGGCCACCGCGAAGCGCACGAAACAGAACGAGATAATGCGGGTCGCTGCCGCCTTCGATGCATGCAGACGGACCGTCCAGGCCAGCAAAAGGAAGTATAGTGCGCCAAGGGCCATCCCGCTCGTCAGATACAAAGCGATGTCAGTTGGGCCATTCCAGTTCATTCTTTGCTGACCCTCTGCCAGGCCATATAGCAACCCATCGCGAGCCCTAGAAAGATTAGGGCTCCGCTAAAAAAGATCCCGGTCTCGAAGATATCGTCGAGCCAGCGCCCGATCAAAACACCAAGCAGAGTCGGCGTCACGATCAACCAGCCGAGCGCGCCAACCATTGACAGGTTTTGCCAGAGCGACCGTTCGCCCTCCTTCTTCCATCGCTCGCTCCGTTGTTCGCGTAAGCGAACGGCACGATGCATCTTCTTGTGCCCCTCGTTGTTCGGCGAGATACTCATAGTAGTTCACCCTCGCGGGGTGGACCGCCTCTCGCCGTTGATGCGCCCAGCGTTGGCGGGGGTCCCTGCGGAATAGGCTGTCGCCCCGACTCGAGATAGCGCTGGATCTGCCGAATAGTTGCTAGTTGCAAACGCGTCGCGGCAACCCGCGATTGCTCCTCCGCTTGCGCCTCCTTGCGGAATCCTTCAAGCACCGCTCGACCAAGTCGGTGAAGGGTGTCTTCGCCCGCGGCTTCTCGCGTCGCGATCTCCACGATGTTGCCTTCGCGGACAGTCAATATGCCGCCGCGAACGGCCACATGGTGCTCTTCGTTCTCATGATTGCGCCAAGTGATCACCGACACCGTCAAGACGGTGATGAAATCCGCATGTCCTGGAAGGATCCCGAAGGCGCCAGTTTCGTCTTCGGCGCGGACGTGGCACACATTCTCGGCATCCACGACGACTGACATGGGCGTGGTCACCAACAGTCTCATGCTGCCTCCGACCCCGTGGCCCGCTCCTTGGCGCGCGCGGCGTCAAGCGTCCCGACCATATAAAGCGAACGCTCGGACCAATCGTCCGTCTCCCCGTCCATGATGGCCCGGCATCCGCTCAGCGTATCTTCAAGACAGACTGAGGCCCCCTCCAGTCCGGTAAACTGCGATGTAACGGCGAACGGTTGGGTCAGGAAGCGGATGAGCCTGCGGGCCCGGCGAACCGCTGTCCGGTCGGCGACACTGAGCTCTTCCATACCAAGGAGCGAAATGATCTCCTGTAGCTCACGGTAGTGTTCGATGAGGCGGCGGACCTCTTCAGCGGTTTGGTAGTGCCCCTTTCCCACGACGCGCGGATCGAGCATAACAGAGGTGGACGCGAGCGGATCAATCGCCGGGTAGAGCCCCTGGCTCGCCATATCCCGGCTGAGAACAATCGCGGAATCAAGGTGCGTGAAGGTCTGCGCCACGGCCGGATCAGTAAAATCGTCGGCCGGCACATAGACCGCCTGGATGGAGGTCACGGCCGCCTCTTTCACCGAGGCGATTCGCTCCTCAAGCTCCGCGAGCTCCGTGGCCAGTGTCGGCTGATATCCCACGCGCGACGGCAGCCGGCCGAGCAGTCCCGACACCTCGCCACCGGCCTGAACGAAGCGGAAAACGTTATCGATCAGCATCAGAACATCCTGATGCATAACATCGCGGAAATGCTCCGCGACGGTCAGCGCTGTCATCCCGACGCGCCAGCGGGCACCGGGGGGCTCGTTCATCTGGCCAAACACCAGAGCCGTGCGATCGAGCACACCGGACCGCTGGAGTTCCAGCCAAAGTTCATGTCCTTCGCGCGACCGTTCGCCGATGCCAGCAAAAACCGAGATCCCGGCGTATCTCTCCACGGTCGTCCGGATCAGCTCCATAATAAGCACGGTCTTGCCGACGCCCGCGCCACCGAACATCCCGGCCTTGCCGCCGCGAGCGAGTGGCGCCAGGAGATCTATCATCTTGATATCCGTTAGAAAGAGATCTCTTCCACCACGCTGTTCGCTCAGCTTGGGCGGCTTATGATGAATTGGCACCCGCGGCACTTGCGCGTCGAAGGCCGGCCCATGATCGATCGGATCGCCAATCACGTTTATTAGCCGTCCCAGCACGGCTTCCCCGGTCGGCACCCGTATGGGCGCCCCGGTATCACGGACGTTCACACCATTTCGAAGTCCGGCCGTTTCCTGCATTGCCACACCTCGTATCGTATGGGGATCCAGATGCTGTTGGACCTCAACGATCAGGCGATGTGGACCATCCCATTGAACTTCGAGAGCGGTGTTGATCGGCGGCAACGCGCCGGCAGAGAATGCAACGTCCACGACCGAACCGCTCACCGAGGTCACGCGCCCCAGCGCGTCGCCGCTCTCCTCTCCCTGTTTATTCTTGCCACTGGTGCGCGAACTGGACGTCTTCATCGTTACTCAATGCATCATCAATAGTGGGAGGTGGCATGGCGCATGGCATGGACAGTCGTACCTCCATGAATTGCCACTTCGAAGCGATTGTGGGCATGGCCCTTCATTGTCAGAAGGCTAGCTCCGGCTTCCTGAGCCGCAGCAAAGAGCCGGTGGCCGGTTTGTTCAGGCGCCCTGGGAATACCCCTGCCCTCCGCACCGCGTCCACCCCAAGCGAGGTATTGGACCAGCCTGCGGCGATCGGCTGTTTCTTCGTGCGGGTCTTTGACCGAAAGCACATGTTTCAGTTTTACATTTCGAAAGAATGCTGGCGCTTCTTGGCGAGCGAATGAGCTGGTTTTTTCGCAGGATAGTCCAGAGCACACGGAGCTGGCAATGAGGCTTCAGGTGCTGATGGTCTGTGGCTGATCTCGAGTGTGGCCCGACGGTGTTGTAATGGTGTCCCATGACTCGCTGATGACTTGGGCTGCCTTCAGCCTCTAAGCGATTTCGCCGTGCGGCAATTTGGCGTTATCGAACGCAATGAAGTGAGTCCGCGACGAGATGGGCTTCATGAATAGCCGCCTAACAATCCCGTTTAACCAGCGCGCCGAGGTAGAATAGTTTGCAACGCAGTATGCCCGTGCTTAAACAAAATAGCGAGCGCAGCTGCTGAGGCAGACTCGCTGTGCCGCATCGGGGTAACGTGACCGGCAGGGATTCATCTGAGCGGATACTAAGCCAAGGGCCGATTGTGCGCCCTGCATGATCGGGTGGAGAGGGTATTCAGGTCTCCGAGAATAAGGATGAGTGAGTTACCCGCACAAATAAGCCACGTCTATCCCATCGACCGCTTTCTCCACGCAAACGAAGCGAGGCTGACCGCGGATCTCTCGCCGTCCTCCGCTTTGTCGACCACTAGAATAATCGGCGCTATCGCATGATATCTTGTTTGCGGTCTCTGCGGTCGGGTGATAGCAGCGTGAGAGGCTCAATCACAATTGTGGAGCGATAGACGATGCGCGAGGAGACGAAGCGGAGACTGGAGCAGGTACTGTGGCGCGAGCGAGCAAAAAAGGTTGCTCTTGCCGCCGCTGCTCTGGGAGCTGTTGGCCTCGTCTTTGTCTATGAGGACTATGAAACTCAGGTCGAGAATATCCGGGTGCCTGGCACAGTCCTCTCCGTTGGGCCAGTCCATGCCAGAAATACCATGTTGATCCAGAATGACCTGTCCGTCGATGTCGCCCTGGAGAACGGGCGGCACGTTAGGGTTCTGGCGTTGAAGAGCACGGATCCGCACGTCGGAGATCACGTGCAGATCACCGAGCACCGGCATCGCACCGGCCGCGTTACCTACTCCTGGAATTAGGTCTTCTCTGTCGTCCGATTTCCGCTAAGTGCCAAAGCGGACATTTCGGTTAATGCGACGCTCTCTTCAGCTGGACGGGATCAGCGCGAACTCGCTATTGACGAGCGGGGCAATTCCAGGCACGCCGTCGGTCTAAATATCTCAGGGGGATACGATCCAATCGCGAGCTTTAGACTCTTCGGCCGTGGAGAACACTCTGAGCCCTCCGGGCATCAAAAAACCGAAGGCCCACATTATATTCTTGATCCAGTCAACGTCGGTGACGACAGCAACTCGTTCCCAGCGCAACCAATTTTCGGCGCCGACCCTGAAGTCCTCCCAGACGGCACCAGGATCGACTCCGGTGAAATCAGTGCCAATATGATAGTAAAGGCGGACTTTTTCGTGCTCCTGGAGCGCCTTTTCAACGGCAGGAATCAAGACAGTCTCGTAGTCGCGCCTGGTCACATGTCCCCGGCAGGCGAATGCAAGTGTGTTATCGGGAAAGTCCTTCAGAGCTTCAATCATTCGATCCTCCGTTAAAACAATCTCAGCTGGCTTTCTCAAACAACAGTAACCCTCTGTCTCACGCTTAAGAAAAACCGTTGGATCGTATGCCTGGAGTGATTGCAGTCGTTACGTCGTTCGCGCTCCTCGCCTTCTTGCTACATCCGCGCCTCAAGCGGATTGATGTGTGGCGCGCCGCGAGCACACCCCTGGCTTCCATCATCGGCAGTGGATTCCTCGTCTCCCTCCCTATCTTGCGTGACCTCGTCGGTTCATGGGCGGTATTCCCGATGATTGGCTTGCTTTCGCTAGCCTATCTTTTCGGGAGTGCAATTCGCGACAACATCTCCTACGTCGAGCCGCTTTTGTCGAAAGGAACGGCGTCGGTGCGCACTGTCTCGATAGAGCAGTTGTCCCATTTTGTGCTGGCGTTCGCCTATTTTGTTTCGGTGGCGTACTACCTTGTTCTTTTCGCGAACTTCTTGTTGAAGGCTTTCGGTATCGTCGATGCATTTTTAGCAAACGTGATCGTCACGGTCGTACTGATCATCATTGGTGGCGTGGGCTTTTGGCGCGGATTCCGCGCCGTCGAAGGCATGGAAATCTATGCCGTCTCACTAAAATTAGCGGTGATAGGGGGGACGTTTGCAGCACTTGGGATATACACTGTCGAGGGTTTTCTTACTTCAACTGCTGTTTTCAACATCGTCCCTGGCCACTTTGAGCTTGGCAATCTTCCCGCCATTTTAGGCCTCTTGATCCTCATCCAGGGTTTTGAGACATCGCGATTCCTCGGCGCGAACTACAATGCCGAGCAGCGCATTCGCTCCATGAAATTAGCGCAACTTTTGTCTGCTGCAATCTATGTCACGTTCTTCCTGCTGATGATCCCCCTCATGGGAATAGCGACGTCCGACCACGGTGTGGCGGCAATAGTCGACATGCTAGCCCCTGTATCCATCGTGCTGCCGCTTTTGATCACTGTGGGCGCCTTAGCCAGTCAATCGAGCGCGGCCATTGCCGACACATTGGGGGCAGGAGGCCTATTAAACGATCTTTCTCATGGCCGCATCACCGTCCGCGCAGGCTATCCGCTCCTAGCTTTGATCGCTGGTGTCATAACATGGGAGACGGACGTCTACAGCCTGATCACCTTGGCATCGCGCTGCTTCGCTTTGTATTACGCATTAGAGTGCTTGCAGGCGACTTTCAGCGTGAACAATCGCGGCGAAAAACTTCGCGCGATCGGTTATGCACTTCTGACGGCCGTTGCAATAGCCATCGTGATCGTCGGCGCGCCGGCCGAAAGCGGCTGAGGGGCAGTGTCGGCAACGGGCGCCCTTCTAAGTCGTTGAATTTGCGGTAGTCGACTTGTTTACTTCGTCATCATAATCCGTAGGTCCCCGGTTTGAGTCCGGGTCCCGCTACCAACGGTTTCAATAAGTTATGGCAGTTCGCGGTTTTTTTTGTGTCGCATGGCCGGGGCGATTGTAAGACCAGATTGGAACAATGAGGTTGCGGCGAGTGCGGATGCGCCAAATTCTGCACGAGATGATGCCACGCGGGTATCGCTTGTGGTGGGATGATCCCGAGCTTTACCGCGAGCTAGAGGCGAAAGGCGAGCTGGCCTACACGCCACAACCGAGCGTGCCGATCGTTCCCCGCCGCTGCGGCCAAGCAAAAGGGCGCCAGCCCGAGCTAGCGCCCCTCAGCTCAACGAGAATCGTCCCTGATGCTAACTATCGGACCTTCGGCAGCTTCACCAGGCGTTCAGCCTAGCGTATATAGCGGTAGAGCACGCTTAAGCATCGCGAAAAAGCACCATGCGACTTTCTCATCCGTTACGTTTGTTCGCGTTTGCCTTCTTGGCCATAGCGGTCATTGTCATTGCGCCTGCCGGGGCCTATTCCGGGCTCGTCGTTAAGTCCCCGGAAGGTATCGTTCAGCTTGCTCAGCGAAAGGGCACGCGCAATTACCAAGGTGCGCCTAGCGATCAGACCACGACGACCACGACGCAATCGCTTGAACGATGCATAGAGGCATGGGACAGCGGCACGCATATCACCAAGAAGAGGTGGCGCGAGATCTGCAGGCGCCAACGAAGGGACATAGACTCGACTTCGGAGAGATGAGTCCCGGTCACCGAAATTGATTTGAAGGCGCAGCAGTTCTTTCGCTTGAGCCCGCGCAACTCTCTAGCCCGCATGCCAGTGAAAACAGCCGTGAGAAAGAACGGTCGCCAGAGGATCTCATCCAGCACCTTTAAGAACGCCTGAATTTCAGCAATGCTGGGGATGTCCACGCCGATCTTCAACTTCCGCTTGGCCCGCTTGTTCGTTTTAACGCGATGGCCTTTGGCAACGTTGCGATTGACGGAGCCTTCGCGCACTGCAAGGCGGAGGATCGACGACAGCGACACCAAAATCTTGCGCCGCATGGCATCAGACACTTTGGCCTTGTGTAGATCGCGCTCGAAACTGGCAAGTTGAGGCCCCGTCAGATT
>CAYOPW010000073.1:0-10611 GCA_964405975.1 uncultured Hyphomicrobium sp. | reverse complement strand
CAATTCGCTGCCGTAGCTCAGTGGTAGAGCACTCCCTTGGTAAGGGAGAGGCCGTCAGTTCAATCCTGACCGGCAGCACCATAATATCCCAAAATCCTGCCGCTGCTTGCCCGCCCCAGCGCACGAACGCTAAGCGTGCTCTTTGGCGAGCTCACCAGACATGATCTCCCAGGCGGCATTGATCTGCTTCAGGCGTAGTTCCCGAATGTTTCGGTCATTCTCGCCTTCGGCGTGATCGGGGTGCCAGCTCATACGCAACCCATCGACGATTTTCTTGATCGCTGTCTGATTGGCTTCGGATGAACCCCCGAGTCCTAAGACCCTTAGCGCGTCATCGCGGTTTTGCGGGATGGTGTCGCCCCAGGTCGACGTGGCAATTCTTGCTGGCGCCGACTGCTCCGGCCGCGCCTCAATTACTTTGGCGGCGGCCAACGCCGAGGACACCTCCGCGCTGCCACGGGTTTCGTCCAACCAAACCGAGGCGATATCCCGCGACGTCGCAACACGTGCCCGCGATGCGTCGTGCCGGCGCATGAGCATAAAGCCTGCGATCACAATGGCCGAAAGCAGCGTGAGGACAGACACGGCTACCGTCATAGGATCGGTCAAATAACCCACCACCGCGCTTGCGCTTGCCTCGCTTTGATTTTGCAGCGCTTGCTTTGTTTGCTGGTTCTCCGCGGGAGGCGATGGCGGAAGCACCGAAGCATCACCGTCATTAGACGGCGCCTTGGTCTGCGCCACAGCGACCGTTCCTGTGTCGTAGGAATCTGGAGTTATGGACGCTTGCGGTGACGTTCTGGGCGTGTCGGCCCCCTGCCGGTTTATGATTGTCGGAGCGGCCGGACTTCCTGCTGCAGGAGAAGCGGTCTTAGCTTCCGCTGGTGGTGATGCCCGGAGTGACCTGGATTCAGCGCTGGCGGCCCCTGCGCTGTTGCTGACTGTTGCTGCGTTGCGTTGTGAGCGATCGGCACGCGGCGGCACGGGAGGCGTCTCAATACGCATCTCTTCAGCAGCAACCTTCGGTCCTGGTGCAGCCGGCTTGGTAGCCGAAAAACTCTGCGCTTGTCGCGGTGCACCGGCGACGAAGATGGCGTCAATGTCCAACTTGGGTGCGAAGCCATGTGGCATCTCCACTACAGAGTCGGGTGCGCGCGCTTCGCGAAATGCACACCGGCGCGCAAGCCTGCGATAGCGCGGCCGCCGTCGATCAAACTCAGATAGCCGTGCGCAAGGATCACCTTGCGGCAGAGCCCAAGTCCAGGGCATGCGAACAAGCAGGCGGCCACCCTCAATCCAGGCGCGCCGATGTCGGTCGGCTGCCGCGACGACAGATGCCCAGGGCACGCGCGTCCCGCTGCAATCGACGTCAAAGCGATGGACCTTCCAGTTCCGGCAATTCGCCGGATCCGCAGGAGAGCAAGCGGTAAAATCGCGCTGTTCGCGGCCACCAATGATGCGATAGCCTTTGTCCGATGACGGAATTAGCACGGGCTCGCCGCCAGAGACGGAGCACGAGTACGGCATCACCAGCAGCTCATCTGCTCTGGACGCCGTCCCGGCGGCCGCCAGGGACGCAGCGACAACGAAAGAGCAACCGCCCCGTAGCAACACGTGCATGCGCTGACTCGGCCCCCCTATGGCACTCTGAGGTCTCAAAGATCTGACCTCAAACTCAATTCGACTGGGACCTTGTCAGCTTTGTGGCCGGCAGTCTTTCGGGGCTTGCGAAGCCCCGAGCGGAGGCCAGAATTGCCGCGGCACAGCAATGAGTTGCGTGCCAGGAAACGCCTCGATGGGTCACTTGGCCTGATCGGCGTTCAGTTTTCGGCGCGACTTATCGCGCTACTCCTTGAAAATTCGGGATTTTTGGCCTAGATACTGTTCAGTCGTTCGTTGGATCTCGTGGACGTTCGATTGAGCGCACGATTGAGCCAGCTGCCTCCAGACATTGAGAGTGCTTTGGCGCGAACGCCGCGAAGCGTGCCCTCGTCCCGTTTTTCCAGCTAGACGCAGGGATGTTAGGGGACCGCCCACGACCCGATTGGTTAAGAGTAAGGATGGAGGACTATGGACAAGGCCGACACCTTTCTGCAGCGCCACAGCGGCTCTGAGGCAGAGCGCTCGGACGCACGGGAGGAGTGCGGGGAAGCAGATCTGCAGCAGCTGAACGAAGAAAAAGTCAGGAATTGCCTGATGTGCCGAACGCCGTTTCCGAGCACCTGGGCCGGCGAGCGCATTTGCCGCCGCTGCAAATCCTCTGCGCGCTGGCGCAGCGGAGGACTTGATTGATAAGCAGTTGTCCCTTCCGGTGAATCGGACACCAGATCCGGCATATCGTTAATCGATAGCAGACAATTGAAGGACCCTAGCGTCCCTTCCAGCCCAGCGGCGAACCTGCCGCCAAGGGGCCCGGGTGCGGGTACCTGCGCCCCGATCTATTGTGCTGGGGATTAAGAGGTGTGCGGAGTTGCCGCCCTGCCCGAATCACGTTGCTAAAGAGTGATGGGAAAATGGGTACCATTTTCTGGCCTCTCAGTTGCGCTCCTGGCGCTCGCCGGCTGCGCCGAAACGCTGACGACCGGAACCATAACGCCTCCCAACCCCCCGGACTTCGTTCCCGGTCTGCCTAAGGGCTATCAATGTCCACTGGTGCCGAACGGATTTGATCCCGTTGGATCCATTTACCGTCTTGATAAGAGCGGTACCTACTACCGCGTAAAGGATTTCAGCACCGAACCTGAAATAATGGCTTTGGGCGGGCATCGAAAAAACGTGCCCATCTCCAATTACGTCTTGAGCGATAAACAGGCGTCGTCTGCTGGTCTGTCATACACCCTTCTTCAGAAGGCTCTTCCCGGTCTGTCTTCCAGCGGTTCTGCCGACTTCAACAAGGAGATCTCGGTTGACATAACTGTTGAGGATATGAAGGGCGAGGTTATCGACGATACGCTCGCCGATCATATCATCGACTGGTTCAAGTCAAACATCACGCCCAAACGGGGAAGCAAATATTTCCTTGTGCGGGAAACCGTGCTGGCGGGCGCGGTGAGCTACCGGCTGAAACACAAGGACCTTGCCAAGATCGGCGGCAAAGCCCAGCTTGAGAAGCTTGCCGAAGGCGAAGCGAACGTCACAATCCGAGACAATGATGCAGCTTTTGAAATAAAGCAGAAGTTTTCTCCCGGCCGCATTGCCGTATGTGTAAAATCCGCTGAAATCGTCGTCGATACAAAAAAGAGCCTCCCGTGGGCAGAGGTAAATGTATCGTTGAAGTCGCCTGACGAAACCACGGTGCCGACAATCAAGCGTGTTGGCACGAACTAGGACCGCCCGCCCCACAGCCATGTTGTTCGAGAAGCTGAGCCCGCAAATGACTCCATAAGGGCAGGCGCACGATTGGCCGGCAATCTTCCAAGCCGGACGGCAACACCCATATAGTCAGAAAAACGGGAGGCGGCGGCGCAAGGTTAAGCCGACGCAGTGCTCGGCAGCACTGGCAATATGGCGTATAAAGTGCCAAGTACAAAAGGCATGCCCCTCTTGAAAGCAAAGAACAAAGACCTCCCCATGGATCAAATCGTCCGTCCCAGCCGCTCAGAAGTCGAGGCGGCATTCCGCACCATTATTCGCTGGTCCGGCGACAACCCCGACCGTGATGGCCTGCTGGATACGCCGGCCCGGCTGGCCCGCGCCTATGAGGAATATTTCCGCGGCTACAACGAGGACCCTGAGAAGATTCTCTCCACGACCTTTGAGGAAACAGAAGGTTACGACGAGATGATTACGCTTCGCGGGATCCGTTTCGAGAGCCACTGCGAGCACCACATCGCTCCGATCATTGGCCGCGCGTGGGTAGCTTATATCCCCAACGGCCGTGTCGTCGGCATCTCCAAGTTGGCCCGCATCGTCGAAGTGTATGCCAAGCGGTTACAAATTCAGGAGAAGATGACGGCTCAGATCGCCAACGCGATCAACAATGTGTTGGAGCCACAGGGCGTCGGCGTCGTCATCAAAGCTGAGCATCATTGCATGACCGCACGCGGCATCATGAAGCCAGGAACGGACCTGGTGACCAGCCGCATGCTCGGGATTTTCCGCAGCAACGCGGCCACGCGTCAGGAATTCCTGTCGATGATCGATTAAACTCACGCAACGCAACTCAATCGTCGTCTTCGGCGATCTCTTCGTTTGTTGCGACGGGCGGGCCGTAGTCAACGCGCACAAGATAAAGCCCCGAGGCAGGCGCCACCGGCCCGCACGCGGCACGATTCTTTGCGTCCAGCGCCGCCTTAAGATCTCGCGCGCTCCACTTGCCCTCGCCGACAAGCTTCAAGCTGCCGACAAGGGAACGTACCTGATTGTGCAGAAAGGACCGGGCAGAGGCTTCAACGTGAATCTCCTCGCTGCACTTTGAAACATCCAGCCGGTCGAGCGTGCGCAGCGGCGATTTTGCCTGACACCCGGCAGCACGAAAAGTCGTAAAGTCATGCCTTCCAAGCAGAAGCTGCGCGGCGGCATTCATTGCGTCATGATCGAGCATGATTGGCAGCCACCACACACGGTTGCGTTCGAGCACAGGCGGCGCACGGCGGCACAGGATTCGATAGCGATAGTGGCGCGCCGTGGCGCTGTAGCGCGCATTGAATTCGTCGGAAACGACGTCGCAATCGAGAACGGCTATAAGCGCAGGTTTGAGGTGAAAGTTCAACGCTTCGCGAACACGGAACGGTTCCCAGTTTTTGGTCAGATCAAAGTGCGCAACCTGACCCAGCGCGTGCACACCGGCATCGGTACGGCCAGCACCGTGTATTGGGACGGTTTCTCCGCAGAACTTTTGAATGGCGTCCTCAAGCACCCCTTGAACCGACCGGCCCTGCGTCTGGCGCTGCCAACCAAGAAAGGGTGTGCCATCATATTCGACGCAAATGCGATAGCGGGGCATGAAAGGGCTCAGGTGGCAAGACGCGCGATCACGTCTCACCGTTCCCTAGCGTTGTCGCTGGCGCATCACAACCATCAAGCTGCCGGTTCGGCCACCCGCAGAGGAAATGAAACGGCATATACGGGTTACCGGGGAATGACCGGTCCCTCACCTGGGGTCGACGACACCACGACCAGCCACACCAGCTCCAACTCCGTTCAACCCCAGTCCCAACGGGGTCTGGCCATCTGGATTGATGATCATATGCTGGGTTGGCGGGATCGGCCGGAAGACCCGGACACCCGATTCATAGGTGATGACAGCTCCATAGACAGGCTCCGTCTCGATACGAGTTGTCGAGGCCCATTGAGGGCTGTTTAACGCAGGCCCTCGTTGGGCATTGGCTTCCGGTGACTGCGCGATCACCGCGACGGCGATGAGTAACAGGCTGAAAACACGCATGAGCATACTCCAAGCGAACATTGTGAGGGGCACTTAGGGGGAGCTTAATGCGTGATCATGGGTCAGGGTGGATTGTTCGCCCGCCTTGATTAACACGCCCATCAAAGACGCGTTCCAGGATCGAGCGAAAATCCTCTCAGGAAATCTGCCCTCCGCATTGGCTTTTTGCCCGCTCGTTGCAGCTCGACCAACCGGACCGCACCATCTCCACACGCAACCGTCAGGTGATCATCAAGCACTTCGCCCGACGGCCCTGTCCCCTCGCAAAGAGCGGATCGCAATACCTTGATGCGCTCGCTGGTGGCTCCCGCATCTGTTTGGAACCACGCACCTGGAACCGGCGAAATCCCACGGATCAAGTTGTGTACGTCGCGCGCCGGCTTCGCAAAGTTGATGCGCGATTCCGCCTTATCGATCTTGGCCGCATAGGTGACGCCGAATTTAGGCTGAGCCGTGCAATCGAGCGTGCCCCGCTCTAAGGCTGCAAGTGCTCGCACCATTAAGTCGGCGCCCCGCCGCGCTAAGTCGTCCTGCAACTCCCCCGCCGTCACATCAGGGCCAATGGCCACGGCTTCGGCAAGACAGATGGGGCCCGTGTCGAGACCCTCATCCATACGCATGATCATCACAGCTGTCTGTTGGTCGCCGGACATTACAGCACGCTGAATGGGTGCAGCACCTCGCCAGCGCGGCAGCGCGGAGGGGTGGAGATTGAGGCAACCGGCACGCGGCGAATTAAGTATGGGTCGCGGCAGCAACAGGCCGTATGCAACGATGACTGCGACGTCGGCCCGGTGGCCTGCAAACACTTGCTGCTCAGCTTGGCCCTTGAGGCTCTTTGGTGTGAGCACCGGAATGCCGGCACTTTCGGCAAACAAATGAACAGGTGATTTGCGCTCCGCCATGCCGCGCCCTGCAGGCCGCGGGGGCTGGCAATAGGCCGCTACGACGTCGTGCTTGGCGCCCAGAATCTCCGCAAGCGCCGGCACGGAAAACTCCGGCGTGCCCATGAAAACGATGCGCAATGTCATGGGAGAAGTCCGCAGCTGACGTCTTGAGCGAGAGATATATTAGAGAGCTTCGGTGGAGCGTGCCTGCTTCTTGAATTTGCGCACCACCATGTCGCGCTTCAGCGGAGAAAGGAAGTCGATAATCAACTTGCCATCAAGATGGTTGATTTCATGTTGAACCGCCGTCGCCAACAGGCCTTCTGCTGTGAGCTCTCGGGATTCGCCGAAACGGTCGAGGTAACTCACGGTCACGCTGGCCGGGCGCTCGATTTCAACGAGAACTTCCGGGATCGATAAACAGCCCTCCTCGTGCAGGCGGGTTTCCGGTCCGAGTGCAACAATTTCTGGGTTCGCCATGAAGAGCGGTTCGGCTTGCTGCTCATCCTTGGACACGTCGAGCACAATAAGGCGGCGAGGCACACCAACCTGTACGGCCGCAAGGCCAACGCCCGGCGCCGCGTACATTGTCTCCAGCATATCGTCCATCAGCCGGCGCAACTCCTCATCCACGCGCTCTACGGGCTCAGAGACCTTGCGCAGAATAGGGTCAGGCAGCGTCACAATAGGGAGTATTGTCATCACCGTGAAATAGGAAACAGTGCCTACATGGTCAATCGCATTGGTGTTTGAGCGGGCAATCTCTGCCCTTAAGCCCAATGCCCCATTTGAGTAAACATGTGCTGGTTCCGGCGGGGATTATTTTCACCTGGCCCCAGGCGTTTGGGTTTCTAGCGGCCAACTGCAAGCTTTGAATGCCGGGCGCGGAATTGCTCAGTCCAGCCCCAGCACCGTCAACATCGGCCCAATAACGGCCTGTTCTCGACAGAATCGCTCCGCCTTGCTGCGGCTGGCGCGCGCAATCGTCGCGATGAGATCGGGACGCTTTAAGAAACTTTCCATCGCCGCCGCAAGAGCCTCTGAGTCCCGCGCCGGCACCAGGCAGCCATTGACGCGGTCATCCACCGTGTCGCGGCAGCCTGGCACGTTGGTCGTGATTATTGCTCGGGCCGCTGCCATCGCCTGAAGAACCTGGTGCGGCATCCCTTCCGAATACGAAGGATAGACGAAGACATGGCACTGGGCGAGTTGCTCGCGATCATTGTTTGCAGGCCCCAAATACTCCACCGCCGGACCAAGTTCTGCAATGTCGTCTGGTTGCAGGCCGAGTGTTCCGTCAACAGCAGGCCCCGCCAACAAGAAGCGCGTGTTCGGTGCGCGCTCGCGCACTTTACCGGCCGCCTCGCAATACTCCACAACGCCCTTGCGCCGATCCAACCGCGCGATCATCAGGAAGACGAGCCCTTGGCCCAGCGGCGGGAGCGGCAGGATCTCATGTTGCTCCACGTCGATGCCCGCACCGGGCACAACCGTCACCGGCAGGGCGGAGGGCAGCAATCCAAGCCTTGTCAACAGACCAACGTCATCGCGATTGTGGAACACCGCCGCATGTGCAGCGCGCAGCGCCTGGCCATAGCGCCATGCGGGCATCTCATCACCTGCCGGTACGCCACCAAACCCATGCTCTGGCAAACCGTCGATACGCGCGACGATGTGGGCGACGCCGGCGCCCTTGGCCGCCAGTGCGGCATAGACCATTGGTTTTGCCCCAATGCCCATCACTTCGTGAGGGGCCCATGCGGTGAGAACCGATTTGAGCGATGCCATCGCCTTCCAGTCAGAAAAGAGCTTAAGTCCCTGCGGTTCCGCATCGAAGATGGCGTGCTCCGCCCCCAACCGATCCAACGCCTTCGCGTCGTCGTCGGAGAACTCCGATGCAATGCACAAGATGCGGTGGCGGCGCGCGGCGATCTCGGAAAGAAGTGACCCGCAATGCGCTCGCAGCTCCGCCCCTGAGGCGGCAACGACGGCAACACGTCTGACGCCGGCAACCGGAACCGCCGCGAGTGCACCCATGTCAGTGCAAAGTCCGCGCGTCCGGAGCACAAACGGTAAGCAGCGGTTCCTCCTCGCCCTCCGCTTCGTGCACCTTTGCCCGATATCCCTCCACCGTGCGCATCAGCACGGCTTGGATTGACGCCATATTGCGCCTTCTCATGGCCGCCTCCAGAAGCTCCAGCTCTCTGTCAAGCTCCGCCCGCGACAAGAACGGTTCGTCGGACTGCCCAATACGCGCGTGCTCGGTCTTTGAGGTGTTTGCGCCAACCAGCAACTCCTCGAAGAGCTTCTCGCCTGGCCTGAGCCCGGTATATGTGATCGCGATCTCCCCATCGGGGTTCTCCTCGCACTTCACCTCAAGCCCCATTAGCCGCACCATGAGTCGGGCAAGATCGTCAATGCGCACGGGCTCACCCATGTCCAGCACAAATACCTCGCCGCCCTTGGCCATAGCGCCGGCTTGGATCACAAGCTCGGCCGCCTCAGGGATGGACATGAAGTAACGAATAATCTCCGGGTGGGTGACGGTGACGGGCCCGCCGTTGCGAATCTGGCGCCGGAACGTTTTGACGACGGAACCAGAGCTATCGAGCACGTTGCCGAAGCGAACCATCGTAAATACGGTGCCCCCCGCGTCGAGTGCTGCCGCCTGCAGCACAAGCTCGGCAAGCCTCTTACTCGCCCCCATAATGTTTGTGGGACGCACAGCCTTGTCCGTAGAGATGAGCACCATGAGCTCAACGCCCTCCGCCTTGGCGCATTCGGCCATCACTGCGGCTCCGAATGTATTGTTGCGCAACCCGAAGATGGGATTGTGCTCAACAATCGGGACGTGCTTGTAGGCGGCTGCGTGGTAGATGATTTCTATTCCATAGCGCGCAATCGTATCGCGCACCTGCGAGGCATCCAGCACCGTGCCGAGAACTGCAACAATCTCAGGACGCCGTAAGCTTTCGGGGAAAGTCTGAACGATCTCGCTCACTTCCCTCTCAATCTCATAGAGTGTCACCTCGGATATATCGAACAGTACGATCCGGCGCGGATCCTGGTGCAATATCTGGCGTACAAGTTCGGAACCAACTGACCCAGCCGCTCCGGTTACCAAAATAGACTTGCCGCGCGTTGTGCGCGCCATCAGTTCGAAATTCGGCGGAACCTTCTCGCGTCCAAGCAAATCATCTACCTGCAGCGGCCGAAGATCAGAGACGCTGACACGGCCTGAGGCAATGTCTCCAACGGCCGGAAGGATCTTGACCGTAACGTGCTGAAGCTCCAATTCTTTGAGGATGCGCCTTCGTTCACGTCGCTGACTGTCGGGCAGCGCCAACAACACGTCCTTTACGTCATCGCGCTCAATCAAGTGCCCCAACGCTGAGGGTGGATAAACCTTCAATCCCGCAACGTATTGGCGCCAAAGAGAGGGCTCGGAGTCAACGAACGCTACGGCGTGGTGATCAGTAGTTTGGCGAAGGGCATCAAAAAGCTGCACTCCCAACTTTCCTGCGCCGTAAATGATGATGGGGCGCGGCTCGGCCCCCGCGGAAAGTGTTGCCATGCGAACGCCTGCACTTTGCAACAGCTTTGCCGCCACTTCGCGGCTTCCCATCACAAGTAAAGTCGCCAGGATGCCGTACCCGAAAATGGCTGAACGCGGCATGCCATACTGACCGCCCATGAACACAAACAGCGACCAAATGAGTACGGAAAGCCAAACGCACCCGACGATACGGCTGTGAGCACGGTAGCCCAGGTAGCGGGTGACATGTTTATAGAGCCGGCAGAAAGCGAACGTTGCCACACCGATGACCGGCGCGGCCGCAAATAGAACGGCGGCTTCCCAGCTTGGCGGTAGATAGATCGTACTGTACCGTAAAGAAATCGAGAGCCAGAGCGCAAAGCTCAGCAGCACAAAATCCAAGGCCGCAAGAATGACGCGCTTGTAGATGCGCGGCAATTCAAGCAGTCGGTTTCGCGACTTCACTAAGAGCGAATGTAGAGCAGAAATGCCCCTCACCTTCTCCCCATCCCCCGTTTGACGGAGAGCCCCCGCTAGCAGTTCGCCTGCCAATGATGCCATTCTCGTAGAGCTGGCATTATAGCAGCATCAAATCGCCGGGGGTTGCCTCAGCCAAGAACACTGCGATGAAAACTTGGGATAACTCGAACACGGCAGACCATGTGTGGCAAGCCAAATGAAATCCCTATACGGACCGTTAACTCCTTCTGACACCTCGAATTATCTCCGCCCTTCCGCTCTCAAGCGCCAGCTGATCCATCCACCGATACGCGAGCCAAACGGCAAGAACGCCGAAAATCACG
>CAYOPW010000072.1:0-10777 GCA_964405975.1 uncultured Hyphomicrobium sp. | reverse complement strand
ACGGGCTTTGTCTTCGAAGCCGACTTGACCTTCGATATAGAGGACGAGAAGGGGCGCCCCGTGCAATTCGGCTCGGTCGGCGGCGGCGGGCGCTACGACGATCTCGTTGCGCGCTTCACAGGCCAGAAAGTTCCCGCAACCGGCTTCTCAATCGGCGTCTCGCGTTTGCAGGCCGCGCTCACTGCGCTGGGCCGCGCCGGGCCCGCAGCGGCTGGCCCCGTCATCGTCACCGTCATGGAGAAAGACCGTATCGCCGACTACCAGAAGTTCGTGCAGGCGCTTCGCTCCAATGACATTCGCGCCGAGCTCTACCTGGGCAACCCGAAGAAGTTCGGCAAACAGCTAGAGTACGCCGACAAACGCGGCTCGCCATGTGTGGTCATCCAGGGCTCTGATGAGCGCGAAAAAGGCGAGGTCATGCTCAAGGACCTCATCGAAGGTGCGAAGGCCGCCGCCGCCATCCAAGACAACAAGGAATGGAAGGAGAGCCGCCCGGCGCAGGTCTCCGTCAAGGAATCCGATCTCGTCGCAGAGGTCCGCAAGATCCTCGCGCGCCACGGACTCTGAAATCGGCTCTTCACACGCAGGCGCAATAACAGCGCGCGGAACGCGTTGCGTGGCGCGGAAAAAAAGAGGATCAAGCAGATGAACACCAAGGACCTCGAAATCTTTAACGCAATGCCGTTCCTCTTTTGGGTCAAGGACGAGGAAGGGCGCTACATCTGGGGCAACAAGGCCATTTCCGAGATCGCCGAGCAGAACATTATCGGCAAGAAAGACGCTGAGTTACCGTGGGCCGCCAACGCCGAGGCCCTGCGTGCCGACGACAAGAAGGTGCTGAAAACGGGGAAGCCCATCTTTGTTCACGAGTACGTGGACGACTCAAGCCGCGGCAAGATCACCTTGAGTGTGTGCAAATTTGTAGGCGAGTTGGATGGTAAGAAGCATGCGTTCGGCGTTTCGTTCGAGATCGACAATGGTGACTAACGACATCGAGGCAAGCGATTGCATGTGATGCCCTGGCGGCCCACATTTGCCTTCTAAGCACATCGGAGGCGCGGCAATGGCAGACACGCTCGGCATGGCAACGCAGCTTGCTGGCAACGCGGTGCGCTTTGGTTGGTACTCGGGCGTCAACTGGTTGCTTAACCGCGAGGCACGGCGTCTTGGCAATCGGCCGCGTTATACGCCTACGCGTCCAGTTCCCAGTGATGCAGAACTTATGGCCGACCTGCGTGCGCTATTTTTGCGCGACGCTGCCGCGGTGCGCGAAGGCCTGTACCCGCCGGCTGAACCGGTTGGGACGATTGCCGACCACATGCGCCAACTGCGTGCTATGTTTGCCGATCTTCCCGACACCATTAGGCGCCGGGCGGCGGACGACGCACAGAGTGCGACGACACTCCCAGGCGCGGACGAGCTGCCGGACTACTACACGCAGGACTTCCACTTCCAGACAGGCGGGTATTTGAGCGATGACTCCGCTCAAATCTACGACGTACAGGTCGAGACGCTGTTTTATGGCGCCGCCGGCGTCATGCGCCGCGCCGCGTTGAAACCGATTGCGCAATTCATGCATGGGCGGGATCAGCGCAACACCGTACTGCTCGACGTCGCCTGCGGGACAGGGCGCTTCTTGCGCGAGGTACGGCTTGCTTATCCCGCGCTACGCGCCAAGGGTATCGACTTATCGCAGGCCTATCTCGACGAGGCTCAGCGCCATTTAAGTGAATTGCGGCCCGTCGAATTGATTACTGGCAATGCCGAAAAGATTCCGCTGGCCGACGAAAGCGTCGAAGTTGCCACGTCGATCTTCCTCTATCACGAGCTGCCGGGCGAGGTGCGCCGCCGCGTGACGGCGGAAATCGCGCGCGTCCTCAAGCCGGGCGGGCTCTTCGTCTTCATTGACAGCTTGCAGATGGGCGACCGGCCGGGATGGGATGGCTTGCTGGAGGCCTTCCCCGTGCGCTTTCATGAGCCCTACTATGCGCACTACGCTACCGACAATCTCGATGACATGTTTACGAGCGCAGGTTTGACCCCGCTGACGTCGTCGTTCGCGTTTCTCTCGAAGGTAATGGCGTGGCGTAAACTTTGAGCGATGACAGCGGCGATCTCTCACCCAAGAACAGTTTGGCTATAATGCTCAATCGCCGCACTGTGCGCGATGGCGCAAGAGATGATCGGCCAGCACCAGCGCCATCATGGCCTCGCCTATAGGGACCGCGCGAATCCCTACGCAGGGGTCGTGCCGGCCCTTGGTGATTACGTCGGTCTCGTGCCCCTCTTGATCGATTGTCTTTCGCGGGACGAGAATGGAAGACGTGGGTTTCACCGCAAAGCGGCAGACAATGGGCTGGCCGCTTGAAATGCCGCCGAGAATGCCGCCGGCATGATTGGCCATGAAGCGGGCCTCGCCGTCGGGACCGATTCGAATTTCGTCGGCGTTCTCTTCGCCGGTGAGCTCAGCTGCGCCCATGCCGGCACCGATCTCCACGCCTTTAACCGCATTGATGCTCATCATCGCCGAGGCGAGGTCCTGGTCCAGCTTTGCGTAAATCGGGGCGCCAAGGCCTGCAGGCACACCTTCGGCCACCACCTCGATGACTGCGCCGATGGACGAACCCGCCTTTCGCACTTCATCGAGATACTCAGCCCAGTGCACCGCCGTTGCAGGATCAGGGCAGAAAAATGGATTGGTATCAACCGCATCCCAATCCCACAGCGACCGATCAACGGGCCGATTTCCGATCTGTACGAGCGCTCCGCGTATGGTGACACCTTCGAGCACTTTGCGCGCAATTGCTCCGGCGGCAACCCGCATAGCGGTTTCACGCGCCGACGAGCGCCCGCCGCCGCGAAAGTCGCGGATCTTGTATTTCTTCCAATATGTGTAGTCCGCGTGGCCCGGCCGGAACTTGTCCTTGATGTCGGAGTAGTCCTTCGTGCGCTGGTCAACATTGTTAACGACAAGGGAGATTGGTGTGCCTGTTGTTACCTGCTGACCGGCCTCGTTGGTAAATACACCTGAAAGAATCTCAACGGCATCGGGTTCTTGACGCTGGGTGGTGAAACGCGACTGGCCAGGCCGGCGCTTATCCAAATACCTTTGGATATCTGCAGCGTCCAACGGCACGCCGGGCGGGCAGCCGTCCACCACACAACCGATCGCAGGTCCGTGGCTCTCTCCCCAGGTCGTTACTCGGAATAAGTGCCCGAAAGTGTTGTGAGACATTGCGTTTGCGGTTCCGGAGAGAGTGATTCGTTAAGCGACTGGCGAATGCTAGCACCCCCAAGGTTGCATTGCAGTCAACAGAGCAGTCATAGGAGTCCGCGCCCACCCTCGCAAGGGGCGCCAGGTGGCAATTCGCGTGACAACTCCGTGCGACGCAGTTTATGTGATTATTTAAGTGCTGCGTCGCGATACGCGACATGTCTTTGGGAGACACCAAATGCGGAGGCTCAATCGCGAATGCGGTTGTGTGCTTTCGTACAAAACCGCCACTGGGCGGGGACCACCGGTCGCCGAAGGACAAAGTCCTGGGGACCAAGGGTTTTGAGACTGCCGTATTCCTTGCGTAAGCCAAGCGTCGCGTTTCGCAAGCGTCGTTGCGTTTGTGGGGCTGGCCGCTTGTGGCGGGCCCGATCTATCGTGATGCTCCTCTCAGGTCTGAGCAACCTGGGCCGAGTGAACACGACATTAAGCGTGGGAAGAGCCGGAGCCGCCGCTGCTTCGGCTCTTCTCTTCGCTAAATCGTCAGACCCACTCAGACGACCCACGCCTTAGGATCAGTACGCGATCTTGCGGCATGTCCAGAAGCGGCACGGTCGCAACGTCAAGGTCCAAAACGTGGCCGCGCAGCGTTCGGCTGACACCGCCGTGCGAGACGACAACGCAATCGCGTTCGACCCCCTCCAGCCATGCGCGCGTGCGCGCCATCAAGTCCTCGTAGCTTTCGCCGCCTTGCGGCCGCCAGCGATAGGGATCTTTCATGCGCGCTGCGAGGCCATCCGCATCGACATTCGGCAGGTCGGCAGCGAGCGTTCCTTGCCAGAATCCATAGTGCGCTTCCATGAGGCGGTCATCAATTTGGAAATCACCAGGCACAAGCCCTAAGGCGTCGCGAACGATCACCATCGTTTCGCGCGCACGCTCCAACGGGCTTGCAAGAAAATCGGCTTGTGCAAGATCAGGCAGGAAAGGACGCAGTGCTTCGCCATTACGTCTGGCTTGAGCGCGGCCCGTGCCGTTCATGGGCACATCAGCCTGGCCCTGATAGCGCGCTTCGGCGTTCCAGTGTGTTTCGCCGTGGCGGATGAAATAGAGTGTTACGCCCGCACGCATTGCGTTAGACCCGCTTGGGTCGCATTAACCGCCCTCGCTCTTCGTCACCGAGATGTCAGGGGCATCCTCGTTCTTCATACCCTGCACATGGTAGCCGGCATCGACGTGGTGGACTTCGCCGGTAACCCCGCGCGACAGGTCCGAGAGCAAATAAACGCCAGCGGCCCCCACCTCTTCGATCGTCACCGTCCGGCGCAACGGCGAATTGTACTCATTCCACTTGAGAATATAGCGGAAGTCGGAAATTCCAGACGCGGCAAGCGTTTTGATGGGTCCGGCCGAAACGGCATTTACGCGAATGCTGTTTTTGCCAAGATCGGCAGCGAGGTAGCGCACGCTTGCCTCCAACGCCGCTTTGGCGACCCCCATCACATTGTAATGTGGCATAACCTTTTCTGCGCCGTAGTAGGTCAACGTCAGAATAGAACCGCCTGCGGGCATCAACTTTTCAGCTCGCGCAGCAAGGGCGGTGAAAGAATAACAAGAGACGAGCATCGTTTGCGTGAAGTTTTGCTCACTGGTGTCGACGTAGCGCCCGTCGAGTTCGGCCTTGTCGGAGAATGCTATTGCATGCACAAGGAAGTCGAGCTTGCCCCACGCGCGTTCAAGGTTGGCAAACAGAGCATCGACTGAGGCTGGATCTGTGACGTCGCACGGCAGAACAAGCTGAGAGCCGAGCTCCCCGGCCAATGGCTCCACTCGCTTCTTCAGGGCATCACCCTGGTAGGTAAGGGCAATCTCGGCGCCTTGTGCGGCTGCGGCCTTGGCGATGCCCCACGCAATCGAACGATTGTTGGCCACGCCCATGACGAGGCCCTTCTTGCCGGCCATCAGGTTGCCCTTTGCAACCCCTGCGCTCGCCGCCGGTTCCATCATGAATGTTGCACCCTTTAATGCCTTTATTGGCGGGCATCCTACACAAATGCACCTTCGGGTCTAGATATAGGACAGGGCGGGGGCTGCTTTGCAAGCGGCCGCAAAAAAACAGCCGTAGCGCGCCTAACCGTCGAGTTGCCAGCGGCCGCCGGGAAGCCGGCAGGCGATGCCCTCGGCCTTCTTGGTACGCTTGCCGTTAGTCAGTAAAATAACGACGTGTCGGCAGACTTGCCCAAGGTCGTCCTTAAACGACGCGGTTGGATTCACCGTTGCCGACAGGCCGCCATGCCAGCGGCGCCAAACGTACGTCGAGCCATCGCCGATCTCAGAAAGGGCATATTGGAATCGCTCCAGAAGGGCAATCTTGTCGCTTTCGTCCAGCTTGCGGGGCACACGCGCGATCCGTTTCGTTGTCTCGCACGTTTCAGTCGGGGCTGCGGATTTGCGATCATCGGCGCGAGCAAAGCTCGAGCTTATAAAAATGAAAGCAACAATCACGAAGGCTGTGAGGCAAGCGGCGGCCAGGGTCACTAGTGAGGGATGCGAACTCATGACGCTTCACTCGATAATTGATGACACTACGAGCCGCGACGGGCGGCGTGATATGCTGCCAAGTATGATCTCTTATAGTTAATGGGTGTTGAAGATCTGTGCCGCGATTTCGGCACCAGCGCTGCGATGAGCAAGGAGTTGAGTATTGACCGACGACGCGAGCACGAAGTCGAAGTCTGGAGAGCAAGAGCGGAGCGCACCCGGCGATTTCGCCGCTGCGGGAGAGCCGTTTTCATTGTTCAAAGATTGGCTAGAAGAAGCCGACAGGCACGAGCCCGTAAATCCAACGGCCATGGCATTGGCAACGGTAGACTCGGCCGGCCTGCCCAATGTGCGCATGGTTCTCTTGAAAGGGCTCGATGCTCCGGGCTGTTCTGATCGTGGCTTTGTCTTCTATACAAACTACGAAAGCGCCAAAGGCGAAGAGCTTTTGGCCAATTCGAAGGCGGCGCTCGTGTTCTATTGGAAGAGCCTCAACCGGCAGGTGCGTGCACGAGGGCTCGTTTCCCACGTGACACCGGAGGAAGCCGACGCCTATTTCGCAACCCGGCCTCGTGGTGCGCAGATCGCGGCTTGGGCATCGCAGCAGTCGCGGCCCCTGGAGAGTATGTTTGCGCTCGAAAAAGCGGTTGGCGTACACACAGCCAAATTCCTTGTTGGCAAGATTCCTCGCCCGCCGCACTGGTCGGGCTTCAGGATTACGCCGTTAGAGATCGAGTTTTGGCACGAACGCGCTTTCCGGCTTCACGAGCGTGTCGTCTTTCGACGGCAAGCACCGAGTGAGGATTGGGTCAAGACGCGTCTCTACCCCTAAGACAGTGAATCCAGCGTCGCAGCCTTACTTGACCTCCTGCTGAGGCACGGGCAAACCCAAATGCCGGGGATCGCGGCCCTTAGCGTAAAAACGAACCGGCGTGATGTGGCGCCGCTTGTGATTGTTCAGGCCATGCCTAATACGACCAACGCTGATCGAAAGACATTGATCCTAACTGGTGCCTCGCGCGGTATCGGGCACGCTACAGTGAAGCGCTTTGCCTCGGCCGGCTGGCGCGTCTTCACATGCTCGCGTCACGAGTTCCCCAAGGATTGTCCCTGGGAGATGGGGCCTGAGGATCACATTCAAGTTGATCTTGCCGATCCGAATGACACGGCGCGTGCCATCGCGGAAATGAAAGAACGGCTGAGGGACCAGGGGGCCCGTCTTAATGCGCTCGTCAACAATGCCGGCATCTCGCCGAAGGGGGAGGAGGGGGCCCGGCTCGGCGCCATCGAGACAGCGCTTGAAGACTGGCAGCATGTGTTTCAGGTAAACTTCTTCGCGCCAATCATTCTTGCGCGCGGATTAATCGAGGAACTGCAGCGGGCAAAAGGCGCTGTCGTTAACGTGACGTCGATTGCCGGTAGCCGGGTGCATCCTTTTGCGGGGGCGGCCTATGCCACCTCTAAAGCGGCGCTGATGGGGCTGACACGCGAGATGGCGGCTGATTTCGGGCCGCGCGGTATTCGCGTCAACGCTATCTCACCCGGTGAGATCGATACCGCGATCCTTTCGGCAGGTACCGGTAAGCTTATCGATGAGCAGATTCCGATGCACCGCCTAGGCCAGCCGGAGGAAGTCGCCAAAGCGATCTACTTCTTGTGCACCGAGCAATCGAGCTACGTGACGGGCGCGGAGCTGCACATCAATGGCGGACAGCACATCTAAGGCTCGCGCCATCGATGCGCAAACCGGCAAGCAGATCTGGCGCCAAAACTGGACCGGCGCGTGATTTCCTCACCTTGTATCGTTGGCGGCTATCTCTGGATCGGTACGGCGACAGGCTGGTTTTACTGCTTCGGCCCTTAGTCGTCTTAGCAGGACGCCGCCCATAGCGCGGCATAAATGTCCCGCAGCTAATTTAATCGCCACCGCCTTGACGCCAAACGGGAATCCCATGCCGCCGTGACTTGAGCCTTTCTGGGAGTATCCCCTATTTTTGCTCCGATTCTCCGCTATTCTCTGAAACATCGCACAGACGATAACGCGGCGCTGGGAAACGTAAGATGATATTGCACGAACGAAAGCGTTCGCAGATCCTTTTCCTAGCTCTGGACGGCGCGCGCGCATGAGATCCAATCGCCCATTGGGGCCATCCTTTTTTGCCCGCTGGACGAGCCGGATTGCCGTTTTCTCGCTGGTGCTTTTGATCACTGCGGGATTCTTGCATCGCCTGTTCGGGTTGCCAACGCCGGAAGCGCTCAATTTGGCCTACGTCGCGTTCGCCGGCGCGATTTTTTCGCTGGTGCTCGCGCTCGTAGCGACGATCGGAATCTGGCGAACGGGACGGCCGGGTACATCGCGCATTGTTTTTGGCACGCTCGTCAGCCTAGGGTTGTTGCTGTGGCCGATGCTATTTCTGCCGGACTATGAACAACTGCCCAAGATCAATGACGTGACGACGGATACCGTTACTCCGCCGCCGTTTGTTGAGCTGGCCAAGGCGCGCGGACCGAGCGCCAACAGCGCCGAGTATCCTGGTGAGAGCTTTGCGCTGAGACAGGCTGCGGCCTATCCCGACATAAGGCCAATCAAGGTCAACCGTTCGAGCGAGGAGGCTTTCGAGCTGGCCACAGATGCCGTGCGCCGCCTGGAAATGAATGTCGTGCGCCAAGAAGCGCCAAACCTGGAAACAGATAAGCCCGGCGTTTTGGAAGTCGTCGATCGGACGATGATTCTGGGGTTTTACGATGATGTCGTAATTCGCGTCACGGGGGACGCAAACGATGCACGCATCGATGTTCGATCGGCATCCCGCTATGGCGCGCACGATCTTGGCCGCAATGCTGAACGCACGCGACTTATCTTGAAAGAAATCATTACGCGTTTGGAATCGGTCTTGCCGACGCGGAAAGAGAAAGTCGCCGAGACGTCAGCGAAGAAAAAACCTAAGGTGCAGAAGAGACGACGGCGCAGTCGACGTTCGCGACGTCGTCGCAGGCGATAAGGCCGCGTTCCACCAGGTGCTCGACGTGGGCGCGAAGCGAAAGTGTCGCTGCTTCCGTGACATCATCATCCAGATCACGGTAAATCGCAGGTACAAGCTTGCGGATCGTATTTGTTCCCTTCCGCACGGCATCGAGAATTGATTGCTCGCGCCAGCGTCTATGCAACAAATAGGCCCTCACCGTGCGGCGTGGTGCGGTAACGCGGCCGCCGTGTCCGGGCAAGAATACGTCATCGTTGCGCTCAAGTAGTTTCTCCAGAGAGCGCAGATAATCGGCCATGCGCCCTTCAGGGGGTGCGATGACGGAGGTGTTCCACGCCATCACGTGGTCACCGGAGAAAATGACGCCGCGGCCTTCCAGGGCAAAGCAAAGGTGATCAGGCGCGTGGCCAGGCGTATGGAGAGCCATAAGCTCCCAGTCCTCGCCTGTGATGCGATCGCCATCGGCCAGCCCGACATCGGGGGTAAACTCATGGTCTGTATACTCTGATCCGGTGTGTTCGGCATTGTCTAGGTTGCCTGCGTCCGGTGGGTGGCCGAATGCGAATACCTTGGCACCTGTTTCCGCTTTGAGCGCCGCGACACCTTCCACGTGATCGCGATGCGCGTGGGTGATGATGATGTGGGCTATGGGACGGCCCTGCGCGGCGGCGAGAATTGCCTCTTTATGCTCACGGTCCTCAGGCCCCGGGTCGATGACTGCCAGAGACGCCGATCCGACAAGGTAGGTGTTTGTACCCTTGAAGGTGAGTTTGCTTGCATTGTTGGCGACGAGGCGCGCGACGCCGGGCACCATGAGGCTAGGCACCCCATAGGCGAATTCCATCTCTGTCTTGAGGTTTAGTCCGTCGGTCATTTCTGGGACACTATAAGGACTTGCTCGTTCCGCGGCGAGAGCAGACATCGGCCAATCGGTTGAAATTCGATCGCAGCATCCTAGACACGGGAGCAACCCGGTGAGGTTGCTTAGAGCGGGATTGCGGCTCACGTAAATTTTGCAACATACTGCACGGCCTCGACCCGGCAATGGGCGAGGCGCCGCTCCAAAGGTTGATCGTCGATGCTGAACATCACCCGGCTGATCTGGAGAACCGGGGTGCCCTCCTCGACGCCAAGGCGTGTGGCAACCTCGCGGTCCGCCGTGCCTACATCCACTTTCTCCTTGCCGCCAAGCAAATGTATGCCGCACTGGTCTGCAAGTGTTGAGATCCGGTAGGACTTGGCCATGGACGTGAAATCGAAAGTGGGAAACCGGCCCGTTGGAAGCGCAATCTTCTCATAGAGGACCGGCCGCTGCCTATGGTCGAACGTTCTCTTGATGACCAAGATGGCTTCGTTGGGCCGTAACTTGAGCTCTTTTTGCTCCACAGCGTTGGGTGAGGCTTCAGAAATTTCAATATAGCTGTTTTCGCCCGCGAGCGGCTCGCCGTCTTCACCCAACAGATTGCCAAACCGGGTGGCAATGTCAGCGCTAAGCGGCTCGCAGACGAGCGTGCCGCGCCCGGGCTGCCGCGTTACGAGCTTCTCCTTGGCCAGAACCTCAAGCGCTTTGCGCATGGTGCCTATGCTTACGCCGAACTCGCGCGAAAGGTCGATCTCGTTTGGCAGGAGTGCGCCCGCTTTGCGCGCGCCTATCGCAATCTCCTGGGCTAGCGCATCGCGCACTTGGAGATAGAGATGTCGCGTTGAGAACTTGGAAGCTTGACGCATAGACTGGCCTCACCCCGCGATACGCTGAGCCGGCCGACAAGGGAGCATCGGCAGTCCTGCAAAGAAACATATTGTCCTTATACAAACAATCTGGTTTGTCGGGTGAATTTCGCAAATATGGCGCGATCGGTGGCGGCATCGCCGAGGCGGCGTCGCGCGCAACCAGCATCACCGATAAGTTCCATAACTGGGGAGCGTTTGACGGAATCTGGCGCCGCGGCATAGTCTCAGCGAGACGAAACTGGTCCAAACAGTGGATTGGTCGGAGCGGGGAGATTCGAACTCCCGACCCCTTGCTCCCGAAGCAAGT
>CAYOPW010000071.1:0-10844 GCA_964405975.1 uncultured Hyphomicrobium sp. | reverse complement strand
GCGCGGGAACGGGACGGTCGGTGCCGGGACCCATATCGTCGAGCGAGGGTTTGCGCACGCGCGAGGTCGACTGCGCATACGTTGGCTGCACGGGTTCGTAAGCATTCGAAATGCGGCTGCCTGTTGGCGGCGGTTGTACACCCTTGCCCTTTTTCTTTGCAGCGCTGGGACGCTCAACCTTCTTGCCAAACTTACGCGCGCCTTTAAAAGCACCGGCGCGCTCCTCTACATCCGTCTGCCGCGACAGCGGGTCATCAGCCAACGCCAACTCGGTCTCGCGCAGACGTTTGAGCTCGTCGCGCAATCGCGCCGCCGTCTCAAACTCCAGATCGGCGGCGGCCTCGCGCATCTGCCGCTCTAAGTCCTCGAGGACGGCCGTCAGGTTGTGACCCACCAGTGGCGCGTCCGCCATGCCGGTATCGACCGTGACGTGGTCCTGCTCGTAGACGGAGGCCATCACGTCGGCGATGTTCTTCTTCACGCTCGCAGGCGTAATCCCGTTGGCCTCGTTGTAGGCGACCTGCTTCTCGCGCCGCCGCTCCGTTTCAGCAATGGCGCGCTGCATCGAGCCCGTCATCTGGTCCGCATAAAGGATCACGCGCCCGTCCACGTTGCGCGCCGCACGCCCAATCGTTTGGATCAGCGATGTTTCCGAGCGCAAGAAGCCTTCCTTGTCGGCATCGAGAATGGCGACCAGTGCGCACTCGGGGATATCCAGGCCCTCACGCAAGAGATTGATTCCGATCAGCACGTCGAAAGCGCCAAGGCGCAAATCGCGAATGATCTCGATGCGCTCCAGCGTCTCGATATCGGAGTGCATGTAGCGCACGCGCACGCCGGCCTCATGCATGTACTCGGTCAAGTCCTCGGCCATGCGCTTGGTCAGCGTTGTCACCAGCGTGCGATAGCCGGCCTTGGCGACCTGGCGCACCTCGTCCAACAGATCGTCGACCTGGGTTTTGGCCGGGCGAATGATGACCGGCGGATCGGTGAGGCCCGTCGGCCGGATCACCTGCTCCACGAACGCGCCACCCGTCTCGCCCAGCTCCCACCCCCCCGGTGTCGCCGACACGAACGCCGACTGGGGGCGCATCGCGTCCCACTCCTCGAACCGCAACGGCCGGTTGTCCAGGCACGAGGGCAGCCGGAACCCGTATTCGGCCAGCGTCGCCTTGCGCCGGTAGTCGCCGCGGAACATGCCGCCAATCTGCGGCACGGTCACGTGGCTCTCGTCCACGAAGACGAGCGCATCGTCGGGCAAATACTCAAACAGTGTTGGCGGCGGGTCGCCGGGCTTGCGTCCCGTGAGATAGCGCGAATAGTTCTCGATGCCCGCGCAACTGCCCGTCGCTTCCATCATCTCCATATCGAAGACCGTGCGCTGCTCCAAGCGTTGTGCCTCTAAGAGTTTGCCCGCATCGTACAGTTCATTCAGGCGCTGTTTCAGCTCCTCCTTGATCGATTTGATCGCCTGTTGCAGCGTCGGCTTGGGCGTCACGTAGTGCGAGTTGGCATAAAGCTTCACCAGTGCCAGCTCGTCCGTCTTCTGCCCCGTCAAGGGATCGAACTCGGTGATAGTCTCAATCTCATTGCCGAACAGCGAAAAGCGCCATGCGCGGTCGTCCAAGTGGGCCGGGAACACCTCAACTGTATCCCCGCGAACCCGGAATGTGCCCCGCTGAAACGCAGCATCGTTGCGCCGGTAATGCAGCGCTACCAAATCGGCGATCAACTGCTGGCGCGATAGCGTCTCGCTGACGCTTACCGTGAACGTCATCGCCGTGTAGGTCTCCACCGACCCAATACCGTAGATGCAAGAGACGCTCGCCACGATGATCACATCATCACGCTCCAGAAGCGCGCGCGTTGCGGCGTGACGCATACGATCGATCTGCTCGTTAATCGAGCTTTCCTTCTCGATGTAGGTGTCGGTGCGCGGAACGTAGGCCTCCGGCTGGTAGTAGTCGTAGTAAGAGACGAAGTACTCCACCGCGTTCTCGGGAAAGAAGCCTTTGAACTCGCCGTAAAGCTGGGCGGCCAGCGTCTTATTGGGCGCGAGGATCAGCGCTGGCCGCTGCGTCTCTGAGATGACCTGGGCCATCGTGTAGGTCTTGCCCGAGCCAGTGACTCCTAACAGCACCTGACTGCGCTCGTGCGCCTTCACGCCCGCGACGAGTTCTTTGATCGCTTGGGGCTGATCCCCTTTGGGCTCATATTCAGACACAATCTCAAACCGTCGGCCGCCTTCGGACTTCTCCGGTCGCGGCGGCCGGTGCGGCATGAACGTGGGCTGGTCGCCGGAGACGAGGGGATGTTCGGCCAGCATGGGCTGCTGGGCCAGCATTGCGCGCGCGGTGTCGGAGCGTTCGGCCGGCTTGGCGAGCAAGGCGTCGAGATAGCGCGTGGGAGATTCGCCCGGCGCCGGACCTCGCGGCGCTCCACTCAGTGCCTGCCCCCTGAGCGCCGGCAGCGTGGAGGGCCCCGCATCGAAGCCCGCCTGCGGCACCTCGCGAAAACCCTTCGTACCGGGCGTCCCCGCTGCCGTCTCGGGCGGCGGCGGCGTCGGCTTGCCCGACTTCCCGCGGGAGGCTCGGGGCTTCTTCATATTCGCGTTCCCTGCTTTCGCGGGGACATGTTTGGGAGGGCGCGGCATGGGGAGAATATGGCGTGCGCCGCACGAAGGCTCAAGCGCGCCGCCATTGCCTCATGAAACGTCGATTCTATAGGTTTCTTCCATGCGCCAGCACACGATCAACATGACCGCCGCCGCCAAAACGAGATACGCGGCTGGTGCCGTCAGCCATCCCGTGCGATGGATCAGCCACGCCGCGATCAGCGGTGTCGAGCCGCCAAAGATAGCCACCCCGATATTGTAGCCGAGCGCGAACCCGCTATAGCGCACGCGCGTGGGCAAGTGCTCCATCGCTGTGGTGTTGGCTGGTGCCATGAAGCTGGCGCCCGGCACCACCAATACCAGCAACCCCACCAGGGCGAGCCAAAACTGACCGCTTGCCAGCATCCAATATTGGGAAACGCTGAGCACGATGAAAGCCAGGCAGGTCGCGATCAAAACCGGCCGCCGCCCCACATTGTCCGACACCAATCCGGAAATGGGTATGACCACGATACTCAAGATTGTTGCCAACGTGGTGATAGTCAGCGCCGAAACATGATCCATACCCACGAACGATTGCAGATAGGTCGGCATGAAAGCGATGACGAGGAAGTACGACAGCGCATTAAACGACGACATCGCAAAAGCGACACCAGCGCCGCTCTTATCCTCTTTGACGGCTTCCTTCACCGGCCTTCGCGCCTGCAACCCTTCGTCCTCCACCTCCTCATACATCGGTGTCTCCGGCACCCACAGCCGAAAGGCCAGCGCAATCAGCCCCACGCCTGAGCCCACGAAGAAAGGAATGCGCCAGCCCCACGCTTGCATTTGCTCAGCGGTCAGCAACGCAATCAGCCCCGTCACCAGACCGGAGGCGAGCAGCACACCCCCGCCTGCCATCATGCTGGCGAGGCTCGTCGTCAGCGCGCGGTGACGTGGTGTGGCCGTCTCAAACAGCATAACGAGTGTGCCAGCGAACTCTCCGCCCAGCGAGAAGCCCGAACATAGCCGCGCCACAATGAACAGCATAGCGGCCGCTATGCCAATGTCGTCGTAGGTCGGCAGCGACCCTTCGACGAGTTTGGCCCCGGTCATGATGAGAGCCGAGACGATGAGGGCGCGCTTACGCCCGAAGCGGTCTCCCAGTCTGCCGAAGATGATGGCCCCGTGCGGGCGCGCCAGATAGGAGGCGGCAAAGATGCCGAGGATTGCGAACAGGTGCGCCTTGGTGTGGGTCTCGCCGAAAAACACCCGCGCCAGGATGGGTACGAGCGAGAGGTAGATCATGAAGTCGAACCATTCGACGATCTCACCGACGGAGCTGAGCAGCACGGTCCGTCTGCGCCAATGCGGCGTGGGAGGAGCTTGGGAAGCGGTTCCGCGCAGTTGGGGTGTGTCGGGGGTGCGCGGCATGAGGCGATTATGGGGGAGGACGTGCCTGCCGGCAAACAACACCGCTCAGCTCGTCGGCAACGACGTTGCGCTACCCCCACCACTGTTGCACCCCGGCGACAATCACCGAAGAGAAGGCACGAAATCGGTTGCCCCGCCCCGTCCCGGGCTTGCGATGGCAATTGTTTAGATGTGACTGGTATGGAGAGGTCGACACATCCGTGTGGGATGGAGCAAGCAACACCAATGCATGTCTTTGGCAAATCAAGTTTGCGGCCAACGCTTGCCGTGCTGCTCGTGGCGGCGGCGCTCTCGCCTATCGCGCACGCAAAGGCGCCAAGCAAAATTGCGTGCGACGGCGTCGACTACAATCAAATGATCCTTGAGATCATCAATGGCCTTCCCCACGGCGGCGGGTATGACTTCAGAGCAAGCCGCATTGCGCTACCGGTCGTTAGTGTGGGCCAGGTCGGAGCACGCTTAGGGATATATGTTCGCGATGGTCACCCGTCCCATTGCACAAGTGCTACCTATGCCCTTTACATGCATTTGGTCGCGCAGCTGCACAACAGCGGAAAGATCAACTTAAGCATTGACCAAATCCGCGCTCTCCAAGCCGTTAAGACGCGGCCGGATGGAACGCCGATGCTGGATGGCCAAGGTCCGTTTGGGATCTTCAATGCCAACGGAGCAGGCGTCGCCGCCTTTTTGAAACACACCGGCACAGGGATCAGCTTTCGCGACGATGAGCTCTTGCAAGCGCGGCCGGGCGATTTCTTGAAAATTTTCTGGAACGACAACGTAGGGATTGAGTACTTCAAGAACGGCGGCATCAATCGGAGCAAGTCTGAGCGCGGCCACCAAGTTGTGTTCACCGGCCGCAAGGTTATGGACGGCCAGGAGATGATCTGTTTCTGGGGAAGTCAGAAACAAGGCCGGACGAAGCGCGGAAAGCGACGCGAAGTGCGCTACTTTCCGGCACACCCGAACGGCAAGGTTCACAATGGCTATGGTGAGGTGTGCCGGCCGCGCGGCGACATCAAGCACATGATATTTTCGCGCATCGTCTGCATGGAAAATCTGGCGTCCGGATTAGAGGCCATGAGAGCCAGAGCAAACGTTAGCGGTGAAGGAGGCCGCGTGAACCCTTCCGCGTTTGTGGATGAATTCCTGCTTTCGATCCAAAAACATCCGTCCGATCATGACACCTTGGATCGCGAATACGATATCCTGCCGGCGCAAGAGGTGTTTGCAAATAGGTAGCCCGGGCGATGACGGCGGGGGGCATTGTGTCTTGACGTGCTGATTGAGAGTTCTTTGTGAGGCCGCCGAACTGCAACGGCCGCAAGACCGCCTTGTATCTCGATGATATTCTGCATGTGGGACGCGTGACACCAATGTCCCGGTTCCCGCGCAGGCGCTCCGCCACACGCGACGATGAGAGTCCTCGCGCCGAGTCCCGTTTCAGCGCCCGACGACTGCAAGCGTCGCCCGCTCGACCAGCGACTGCCTTTTGGCGATCCCCGAAAGCTCCACGGCAACGGTCTCTATAGTGCTGCTGATCTGCTCCTTAGTGTGCTTGGAGGTGATGAAGAACCGCAAACGCGCGGCCTTCATCGGCACCGCCGGGTGGATGATCGGCAGCGCATTGATGCCTCGCTCGAGCAGCCTTTCAGTCAGCCGTACAGACCGGATCGAGCAGCCGATCATGATCGGCACCACCGAGTAGCCGGCACTTGTCATGGTGTCGAGACCGGCCTTCTTGGCTTCCTCCAGGAAGAAATGGCCGTTTTCCTGCAGCCGTTGAACCCTGTCGGGTTCGGCCTGGAGCAACTCCAGTGCAGCGAGGGCAGCGGCAGTGCCGGGCGGGGGCAGGCCGACTGAGTAGACGAAGCCAGGCGCATGGTACTTGAGGATCTCGATCAAATCCTTGTGGCCGCAGATATAACCGCCGCAGCTGCCAAGCGTCTTGCTGAGCGTGCCCATCCAGAGATCCACCTGGCGCGGGTCGACGCCGAAATGCTCGGCGACACCGCGCCCCGTTTTGCCGAGCACGCCGAGCGAGTGCGCCTCATCGACCATCAGCCAGCAGCCGAAACGCTGCTTGATCTCAATGAGGCGCGGCAGGTCCGGAAAATCGCCGTCCATCGAGTAGAGGCCTTCGGTGAGGACCAGGGCGTTCTTGTGCTTGCTACGATTCTCTTTGAGGACTTTTTCCAGGTCATCGAGATTGTTGTGGCGAAAGGCGAGGGTGGTCGCACGCGACAGCTTGGCGCCCATAAGCCCGCTGTTGTGCATCAGGGAGTCGTGCACGATGAGGTCGTCGGGATTCATCAGCGCGCCGATCGTCGAGACATTGGTCGCATGGCCGCTGACGTAGGCGATGCAGTCGTCGGTCTCGTAGAAGTCGGCAAGCGCCTTTTCGAGCTTCTGATGCAGGAGGCGCTCGCCCGCAACGACACGACTGGCGGAGACCGAGGTTCCCATCTCTTCGATCGCGGCCTTCGCAGCTGAAGCGACTGCTGGCTCCTGGTTGAGCCCGAGGTAGTCGTAGGAGGCGTAGTTGACGAGCTTCCTCCCCTCGATCGAGGTCGTAGCACCGAGCCGCCCCTCGTGCACGTGATAGAACGGATTGCTGAGCCCGAACATGTCCGCAAGTTCGCGCTGCTTGTTCATAGATTGGAAGACGACCAATTCGGAGAAAGGTATCGCTGGTGCGTATTCCGCCGGAGCGGGTGTTCCTGCACCCAGCGTCCTGGCGATCGAGCGTGCGGCCCCTTTTAGCCCTGCCGGGGTCCTTTCAACCGCCTCAAACCAGACGCCCTTTTCCTCGCGGAGACCCTCGTCCTTGCCTGTCATCTCGTACCTACCGCTCTAGCGCTTGAACTATCGCCTGCCGCTTCCCTTCAAACCCCCAGTTACTTGGCTATCTCAAGCCATAACGACGGTACCACCAATCTTGCCTTACGGAACACGACGTGGTCAAATCGCTTGAACACTAAGGGCAGCCACAAATTGCGGAGAACGCGATGGTGACGGCGATGGAAGCTACGCGATTTCTCCCTTTCCTTGAGCCCGCCGAGGAAAAGTCAGTCCTTGATACAGCGCCATTAAAATCATTTGCCCGCGAGGAGGTCGTGCTTGACCAGAACGTCCCGTTGCGGGCCATCTTTTTCATTGAAGAAGGCTCAGTTCGCGTTGAGCGCCAAGATCGGACTCAGACGGCGTTGTTGGCGGTACTAGAGGCGGGCGAATTCTTTGGCGAGATGTCATTCGTGGACGGTGCGCCCACAAGCGCCAGGGTCGTCGCGGACGGTCCTACACGTCTGCGAGTCATCGACGAAGCAACGATCGACAAGCTTATTCAGTCAGATCCTAGTTTCGCTGGCCGGCTCTATCGCTCGATTGCGGCCATCCTGGCGGAAAGACTTCGCCTGACGTCCATGCACCTCGACTGCCTTATTGAAGGAATCGACTTTTACAGCCGCATCAGAGACGAGATCGAGGCGGCTACTGCCAAGCTTCCTCAGCCTGATTGGCGAGCAGGGTTGATTTCGGCGGTCGTCGATAGAGAGGCAAAGCCCAGAGGGTAGGCTGCTGGACCAGGGACTGAGCGCGCGCCTTCCATGCCTGCGCGGCTCAACAACATCACACACCCAAACCTAACGACGCACCGACCTCACACATCCCCACGCGCTTTATGATATTTTTCCTCCCAGCGATTGAGCTCCTCCTTGAGGTGGCGGACCATGCGCTTGGTGCTCTTACGCAAGCGCTCAGTGCCCTTGCCTGACTCGGCGCCGAGCGCCTTGATCAGCTTTTCACCGTGGTTGATCGCGCTCAGCGTGTCGTGGCGCACACCTTTGACGAGCTCCTTCATGATGCTGTCTCCTCCTTGCACGTGGGCCGGGCTTGGCGGGCATTGTGTCTTGAAGGTGCGGCGTTGTCATCAATCAGATTAACTGCCGAAGTACCTTTCCAGAATTTCTGCTTCCGCGCAGGCCGTGCCCAGCTTCTTCAATGGCAACGCGGTGGCGCAGGATGAGGGCGGTAAGTGCCAAAACAAAAGCTGCCGGCACGCGCGAGGAGTCTTAGTTGCGATTGATAGCGGGCACAGCCAGAATTGCACTACACAGTGACAAAGCCAGTTTATGGACGGCGTCTCCTTCCGTCATTTCAATATAGTCCATTAACACGTTTGCTTTGATATGGATTTCGTCCTGCCGGCTGCCATGAGCACTAGCGATTTGCATTGCCTTGGAATCCAGTTGGAGAAGAATTGGCTCTAGTTCCTCGTACTCGAACACAATCTGTTCTAGTTCTGACATCGCCGCTGTTCGTGCCTTGCGATGCAATTCATCGCGCGCCGACTTGAGGGAGCTGTATTGACGCCACAGCTCCAAGATTGAAGAATTCGATTTCTCCTCCGTTTGATGTCTCCGATGCCCCACGTCTGCTTAGCCTCCTCGGCTATCAGGTGTTCGCTGGAATACAAAAGCCCAGAAGGTACGGGAGGACCATCTGGGCTAGGATTTTGCGCGTTGCCCAATGAGACAATGGGTTACGCCAGGAGGATAGAACAAATTATAGTCGTGTAGACGGCTCCCCGCTGCTTGAGCAAAAACTAAAGCAAAATTTCTAGGTAATGTCACTGGGCGCAAATATGCGCTTAGTCCAAAAGCACCTCGTCGAGCGATGTGATAGAAAGATCAAACTCACCCCCTTGGAGACGCTTTGGTTTTTCGGTGAGCGATCCGATCCACAAGGCCATATCCTGTATGCCGATCGGGGATCCCGCATAGCGCACCCAATGGCCGTCAGGTCGTTGGATAGTCGCGCACGCATAAGCGCATTCGCCGCTTTTCCAGGTCTCGTTATTTGCTAGCGCGTCGACCGCCTGCTCAATGCTCACCGTCCATAAATTTCCGATCGTCAGGTAGCGTAATTCATCGGCGCGCATCTGATAGGGGTCTGCGTAGGGCTGCGAAGCGACACAGCACAGCTGTAGGGATGTGTTGGAGTGGACGGCGGCGATCAGGGGCATCGCTTCAATCGCCTTCCCAGAGATCGCCGGTTCTAGTTTGTGCAGTTTGTCGCGGAGGATTTTTTGCATTCTTCTTTCCGGCGCGACGACCCCACACTCCCAACCCTCAACGGTGGGCTCATCGACGCCGAGATGGCTCGCGAACTGCGCTTCATTGACATCCATAAGCAAGCGCAAGCGTCCTATTAGCGCTGGCCACGGCTGAACTTGCCCATCAATTGCAGATCTCATCATAGGTCTCGAACTCAAGGTGGCAGCGCCCTAGACAAACGTGAGGCGGCCGTTCGACGGCAGTGCCGTGAAACAGAAAAAAACCGGTGCGGCCCATTGGGGTTCCCCGCAATTGCACGGCCTCGTCGTCGGGTCTGTATACAATCGCCCGGAACGAGCAGGCGTCTCCGCGCATCCACTCGGGGGTATCGCGCAATGCCTGGCCCAATTGAAGACAGCTCTCCAGCAAGATCTCCTCGCTCCGGGCCTCGCGCACTTGTGCAGAGGTACGCCCGTAAATGCTAGCCGCCAGTTCCGACCATGCCTTGATGCGCTCAAAGCCTAGATAATTGATACCGACGAGGGCGGGAAGCTGCTCGATAAATTCCGGTCTGATGACTGAATCGAGCGTGCGTAACCTTTCGCGCAGCACCCGTTGCAACGGAATATCAGGTACATAAACGCCCCGCTCCCAGCGGGATACGGTGCCTTGGTCGACACCAAGCTGTTGAGCAAGCTCGCTTTGTTTCAAACTCGAAAGAAAGCGCAGGCGCTTTATCAGTGCGGGCCATGCCGTCGCAGCATCCATGAAAGACCTGCCGGTTGTCTTGCTTGTGCTTGACCAGACCAACCACGCCTCACGCCGGCGTGGCAACGATCCCGTTGCGCGCAGCACACAAGACTATACTTTTGCTTTTGGCGCAGCAAAGGGAAATACGTCGCTTGCCCATTTCGGGACGGCGTTCAACGGCAGGCGTAATGACTATGTGTCGTCGATTTCTGGACAACCATGGTTCAGATTTGCGACCCTGTCATGGTCCCCTGACATCATCTTTTATTGCCGCGATCGCTCACATTACTTCTCGATCCAATGTCCGCTTTGGGTCAAAAGCAGCCATTGGGTACACCACGGTACGCAGATCGGCACTGTGATTGTGCCCGGCACCAAAACAAGCCATCCTCGCATTCATCGGCTGGATTTCGTCCACCGGCACCAGGGCCGATATTGCCGCCAGCCGTTATGCTAGCTTACGCTGCGGCTCCGGCCCGTCGAGACGCTGCCAGTGAGCGTAGAGTACCAAATTGGAGACGGATATCGCTAAAAAGGGCAGGCTAACACCATGGACAACATCTCACTGACGAAGATCGTTTTTGGTTTCATTGCCGGCGCGATAGCTGTCGTGACCGCACACGAGATCATCAATTACATACTCTATACGGCTGGCATCTTTCCGCGTGTGCCCTGGTCTATGACGCCCGCTGCGATGACGGGGGTTCCGCAGATTGTCAGCGATGCGTTCTGGGGCGGACTGTGGGGAATTCTCTTCGCGCTGATTAGCGACAGGATCCCCGGTGGCAATCTAACGGTTAAGGGCTTGATCTTCGGCATACTTGGCCCCGCCATATTGGGCGTCTTCATCCTAGTGCCGCTGATCACGGGACGGTTCCCGCTGTTCTTTGGCTTCGATCCGCAACTGCTGGGTTCTGTCCTTTTGATCCTTGCAGGTTTCGGCGCGGCGATGGGTTGGATCTACGGCCTACTCACCACGCGAACTTGAGCGCGCATCGAGCACGTCCGCTTTA
>CAYOPW010000070.1:0-11289 GCA_964405975.1 uncultured Hyphomicrobium sp. | reverse complement strand
TCTCCATGCGAAGCATGGCTCCGCGTCATGATGAAGTCATGCTTTGCAAGAACGACGCTGGGATGACGTTTTGGGTGGGGATGTGGTGGCACTTGCGGTGCCTTTGGCGCTTTTCTCCTGGGTCCCGGATCGCGCTACGGCTTTGCCGTCGCACGTCCGGGATGACAATAGGATGAGTGGGCGTGCGGATCATCGCCCGGTCTTGCGCTGGGTCATGAAGGCAATGCGCTCAAACATGTGCACGTCTTGCTCGTTCTTGAGCAAGGCCCCGGCCAGCGGCGGAATCACCTTGCGATTGTCTGTCTCGCGCAAGGTGGCTGGATCGATATCCTCGTTCAAAAGAAGCTTCAGCCAGTCAAGCAGCTCTGAGGTCGAGGGCTTTTTCTTCAGGCCGGGGATCTCGCGCAGATCATAGAAGACGCGCATGGCCTCAGAAACCAGGTGCCCTTTGAGCCCGGGAAAATGCACGTCGACGATCTGGCGCATTGTCTCGGTGTCGGGAAATTTGATGTAGTGGAAGAAGCACCGGCGCAAAAAGGCGTCGGGAAGTTCTTTTTCGTTGTTCGACGTGATGATGACGATCGGGCGGTTTTTTGCCCTGATCGTCTCGCCCGTCTCGTAGACGAAGAACTCCATGCGATCGAGTTCCTGCAACAAGTCATTTGGAAACTCGATGTCGGCTTTGTCGATTTCGTCAATGAGCAGCACCGGGCGCGTGTCCATCTTAAACGCATCCCACAACTTGCCCCGCTTGATATAGTTCTTGATATCGTGCACGCGCTCATCGCCAAGTTGGCTGTCGCGCAACCGTGAGACGGCGTCGTATTCGTAAAGCCCTTGATGCGCCTTGGTCGTGGATTTGATGTGCCACTCGATGATGGGCACACCCAGTGCGTCCGCCACCTCAAGGGCCAAAGCGGTCTTGCCGGTTCCCGGCTCGCCTTTGATGAGAAGGGGGCGTGCCAAAGTGATCGCCGCGTTGACGGCAACTTTGAGATCGTCGGTGGCGACATAGCGGCGGGTGCCATCGAATTTCATGGGATCGTTTTAGCTCCAGACGTTTCGCTGGGAACGTACGGCCGCTGCCGTCAACAGTGCAAGCGCGCCCTGCCAGTCCTACGAAGTGGCCACACGGGTGCGCCGGCAAGTCCGGGGCAGCCATGTGAAATCGCGTGCGCCCTCAACACAGTATGACTTTTTTGCTTTGGTCTCCGCAACTTAAGGTGCTGTACGGAACTCCTTGACAGAAGCGCGCACGCACTTCAATAGGAGGCGCCAAAGTTGACTTGTCATGGTCGGCGCAGCGCGTCGTCGCAGTCTCAAATGCCTCCCGGAGGCCAGAATGGGCAAGCGGAACGACAACAGCAAGAGCAGCAAGAAGGCTGCCAAGCCCAAAGCCCCATCAAAGAAAGCCCCGGCGCCGGCGCGCGCCGCGAAGGGTAAATCTGCAGCCGCTGCCAAAAAGAAGCCGGCTGCGGCCTATAAGAGCAAATCAGCAGCGGCTTCGAAGGTAAAAGTGAGCGTGAAAAAGAAAGTCTCCGGGAAAAAGAGGACGGCGCGCGCGAAGGCGTCGTCGATCGTGCTCCCGCCGGGGTACTGCCCCTCCGAGGACGAGCCGTTCATGAACGAGCTACAGCGGGTTTACTTCCGCCAGAAACTGCTCTCCTGGAAGGAAGAGATCATGCGTCAGACGCGCGAGACGCTTGCAGGGCTGCACACGGAATCGACGCAACATGCCGACCTTGCCGATCGCGCCACGTCCGAGACGGACCGGGCGCTTGAACTAAGGGCCCGCGATCGCCAGCGTAAGCTCATCGCCAAGATCGATGCTGCTCTCGCGCGCATTGAAGATGGTACCTACGGGTATTGCGAAGAGACGGGAGAGCCCATCGGTTTGAAGCGTCTCGATGCGCGCCCGATCGCAACGCTTTCGGTTGAAGCGCAAGAGCGCCATGAGCGTCGCGAGCGCGTCTATCGCGAGGATTAAGCGCTGCGCAGCAAGCTTGGCGCCCTAACGGTTCTCGTCTTTGGATTTACTCCCGTCATTTGACGCCATTTGCTCCTGCTGCTTACGGGCGCGTTCCTGAGCCAAGCGAACCAGGAACGCGCGAACGCCGTCAAGGTCGCGCAGATGCACGTCAACTTGTGGCTTTGCTAATGCGATGTTGCCATCGCGCAAAGCCTTGACGATCTCCGTGCGCAATATGGTCTCAATGCGCCGCGCCTGTTTGATGTCACGAACGGCGACCGTCACCGAAAAGACCAGCGCGTTCTCGCCGATATCATCAAACGTTATCTCCGGTGGCGGTTCTGTGAGGGCACCGGGGCAGCGCAGGGCCGCAGCCGATAGGGCAGCATGCACCTGTTCGGGATCGCTAAATTGCACGACGCCGACGCGTGCGCAGATTTTGGGGCGGCCGAACAAAGGCGCCAGGGCATTTTGAATGGATCGGAGGATCATTATTGTTCCCGGCAAAAATCGGCTTCAGCTTTATGCTGGTCCTGTGTGATATGGCGACTCGCATCATGCCGCCCCGCGCTGCGACTCTCTTAACGGAAAGGCTCTGCGCGATGTTTGAAGCGAGCTCCGTTTCGGCACGCGTTTCAAGCCAGGAGCAACGATCAAAGCCCGATTCCGGCACGGAAAAGGACCGTTGCGGCTAGAGTGAGCCGACGTATAGCGTGGAATTCATGCGATTTTAACCCTGATGAGGGAACTCTTTAACTCTGAGAGCGGCGGCATCCTCTTGGGATTGCTGTGGTGCAGAACCAAGCGGAGCTCAGGCTCGGCTGCTGCCAACTAAGTGCCGGGTTGCATGTGTCGTTTGTGGCCCTTTGTAGTGTAATGCGTATCAGGTCCTTTTCGCCAATGCCGGCGTCCGAACCCTCCCATCCCCAGAATCAGCTAGCTTTCCGCTTTATGAGCGAGCGCGAAGCGATCGAAATGCAGGCTAACCCGGTGGATGGGCCAAGCGTGTTGCAGGCACTCGGTGGTTATCTGCCCACCGTTGCTGCGGTCGTGGCCGCGGTTGGTGCGGTTTTGGCGGTCGTCGCGAGTGGCACAGGCCAGCCCCTGCTGATGACGTTGATCGCAATGCTGGCGATCGTCGGCCTCTTTTTCCTATTTGCGATTGGTGCCGGCTACGTGCGTCTGACAGAGCGTCAGCCGGTGGCTGAACTCGTCAAAACGGTGACCGATGGCCTCGACACAGGCATTTTAGTTGCCAGCCATGACGGTACAGCAATCTATGCAAATGCAACTTTCGAGACGATTGTTGGGCATTCCAGCTTCGAAGATCTGCGCTCGTTGGAGGAGCTATTCACCGGCGAGGCGCAAGCCAATGCCGCGCTCTATCGTCTGACGCGTGCCGCCGAGCGCGGCGATGCGCTGGTAGAAGAGGTCCGGCTGAAACACAACGCCGAGGGCGCTCGCGCCGTTAGAACAATGCGCCTTTCTGTGCGCCCATTCGATGCCAATTTGGGGGCAGGCGAAAATGGCCCCCTCGCTGTGTGGACAATTTCTGATGTAACGGGCGAACGCGAACAAGAAGCGGCGCGCATTGCCCGCATTGAATCACAGCTTGGATATTTTGATTCCGCTCCGCTAGGCCTTGCGTCCGTCGCTCCTGATGGCATGCTGCGCCATGTCAACAACACGCTGGCGCGCTGGATCGGGCGCACGTCACGGTCGTTAACGGAGCGGCCCGTCACGCTTGCCGAAGTTGTCTCTGGTGATGGTGCAGAACTCGTAGCGCGCCTGTCGGCGCGCTCGCAAGAAGAAGCCGCAACCCTTGACGTGGATCTTGTCAGGGAAGATGGGCGCATCGTACCCGTGCGTCTGTTCGCCAAGATCTTGCCAGCAGGCAAAGGAATGACAATTTCCGCGCTAAGCCTTGCTGAAGAAAGGGCGGCTGCTTTTGAGGGTAACGCTTCGGCTGCCCGCTTTGCCCGCTTCTTCCAGTCGGCGCCATTCGGCATCGCCATCCTCGGGCCTGATGGGCACATCGCTAGTTCCAATGCCGCCTTCTCCAGGATGGTATTGGATGGCTCGCCTGGTACCGGGATTGTCGCCTCGGAGGCGCTTTGCCGGTCGGCTGATCCGGAAACCAAAACCGCCATCGAGACCGGTTTGAAGCGCGTGCTGTCCGGCCGGACAAACACGGCACCAATTGAGATCACAGTTGGCGCAAAGAAGGATCACGTCTCGCGCGTCTACATGAGCCCGTTCGTTGCGGGTGGTGGAACGCATGAAGCTGCCATCCTCTATGTAATTGATGCCACCGAACAGAAGGCGCTGGAAGCCAAGTTCGCGCAAAGTCAGAAGATGGAAGTCGTGGGCAAGCTCGCAGGCGGCGTGGCTCACGACTTCAACAACATGCTGACGGCGATCCTCGGTTTCTCCGACATGCTCTTGACCATGCACCGTCCCAAGGACGTGGCCTACAAAGACATCATGAACATCAAGTCCAGCGCCAACCGGGCAGCCGAGCTTGTCAGGAAGCTTCTTGCGTTGGCCCGGCAACAGACGCTGCAGAACGAGGTGGTCAACCTCGGCGAGGTGCTGACTGACGAGTCATCACTCCTGAAGCGCTATCTCGGCGAGAAGAGCGAATTGAAGATCGTTTCCGAACGAGACCTTTGGAATGTCATGACCGACAAGCACGAATTCGTGCAGGCGCTTTTCAATCTCACGACGAACGCCAAGGACGCTATGACTAACGGCGGCACGCTCGCCATTCGCGCGCGCAATATCCCTGAACGCGAAAGTCAGAAACTCGCTCACGACGGGTTCTCCACCGGTGAGTACGTTTTGATCGAGGTGCAAGATACCGGGCACGGCATGAGCCCAGAGGTAATGAACAAGGTCTTTGAGCCGTTCTTCACCACCAAGGACGTCGGCAAGGGAACAGGCCTTGGTCTTGCTTCGGTGTACGGCATGGTCAAGCAGTCGGGCGGTTTTATCTATCCTGAGAGCGAAGAGGGTAAGGGAACCACGTTCAGCATCTACCTGCCGCGCTATCATTCAGACAAAGAAGATGAGGTTGTCGCGGCCAAAGACAAGCGCAAGGAGCCGCGCGCCGCCGATCTCACCGGAACGGGCCGCGTGCTGCTCGTGGAGGACGAGGAGGTTGTGCGCAACTTCGCCGTTCGCGCGCTTAAGCGGCAGGGCTATAAGGTTCTGGAAGCGTCCAGCGGCGTCGAAGCGCTGGAGGTCATGGAGAAGAACGAAGGCAAGATCGACATTGTCGTGAGCGACGTCGTGATGCCGGAGATGGATGGGCCGACGCTGTTGAAGGAGCTTCGCAAAAAGAACCCCGAACTCAAGATCATCTTCGTATCGGGCTATCCCAACGATGCCTTCAAGTCGAGCCTCGGCGATGAGGAGTTTGCATTCCTGCCAAAGCCGTTCTCGCTGCCTCAACTTGCCGCCAAGGTGAAGGAAGAGCTGGCCCGTTAGGGCGACCAATTCCCCCTTTGCCTTTTCTCCGAGGACGATGACGGTTAGCTTCCCTGCTCGGCAATCGGGCGAGGCACATTCATGGCGGCTCAGTACGACGTCATCGTCATCGGAGCGGGGTTGGGGGGACTGACCGCCGCCGCGCTCCTGGCGCAAGCTGGCCGTAAGACGCTGCTGATTGAGCGCAACTATGGCGTCGGCGGCGCGGCGTCGACGTATAAGTCTGGAGACCTTGTTATTGAGGCCTCGCTGCATGAGACCGCCGATCCCTACAGCCCCATCGAGCCCAAGCATCATGTGCTCTCCCGCCTTGGCGTGCTGAATGCGGTCGAGTGGGTCCCGACGGGAGCGCTCTATGAGGTGCGCGGTGGCCCGGTCGGCGCGCCTTTCGTTCTGCCCGACGGTTTTGTTGCTGCGCGAGCAGCCCTTTGCGACCGTTTTCCTGCGGCGCGCGAGGGCATCGCGAGCGTACTTAGCGACATGGAAAAGGCTGCGGCCGGCTTAGGCCTACTGAGCAAGGGGCATGAGGCCTTTCGCAATCCCGGGCAAGCACTCGCGGCCATGATGAAGCTCGGTCCTGTCATGCGCGGCTGGCGCTTGTCGCTGGGGCAACGATTTGCGCGGGCCTTTGGCGAAGACGAGGGAGTCAAATGCGCGCTGGCGGCAAACCTGCCGTATTGGCACGACGATCCCGACACACTTTCTTGGGTCCTGTTTGCCGTCGCGCAAGGCGGATATCTGGGATGTGGCGGCCGCTACATACAAGGCGGCTCGCAGCGCTTAAGCAACGCGATCGCGCGCTCGCTCAAAGCCGCGGGCGGGGAGTTGCTGCTGCGCCGTCCGGTATCGGAAATCCTGTTTGATGGAGACGGCTGCCCGAAGGGTGTCGCGCATGCACGTGCCGACGGCAGTGAGCGCATCGAAGTCACCGCGCCCATTATCGTAAGCAATGCGGCGCCAGCACACGTGGCGGACATGTTGCCCGAGGAGGTGCGCACGCGCTTTTGGCAGCCTTATGCGCAGCGCCCGCTGTCAATCTCACTCTTTTCAGCCACCTATGGTCTTTCGGTGCGGCCGGCCTCGGTTGGCTTCACGAGCTATTCCACGTGCCTGTTGCCCGAATGGATGCAAGCCCTTTCGGATTATCGAAAGTGCGGTGATCTGCTGGCGGACATGCCAACCGATACGATGCCTGCACTGACTATGGTCGATTACTCCGCGATCGATAGCGGCTTGGGTGGCCCGCCTTACCCCGTTGCCGTCGTAGGCGTTGATAAGACGGCCAACTGGGCTGGCCTTGATCGCGCGGCCTATGAGGACAAGCGCGACCGCTGGCGGGAGGCCGTTGCGGGTACGATTGATCGCGCGTTTCCAGGGTTTGCATCTCACATCGATACTGCGGTGTTCAGTACGGCCAGCACCATGCGTTCCTATCTCAACGCCCCGGACGGTGCGATTTATGGGTTTGCGCCATTGCCACCGTCCGCTCCAATCTGGAAGGGGGCTGACAGCAAGCCGAAGACGCCGATTCCTGGACTCTATCTCGCCTCCTCATATGCGGGCAGTGGCAGTTTCACCGGAGCGATCCTCGCCGGGGCAACTGCGGCCGAAAATATCCTCAAGCGCAGATGAGGCGTTTGGGTTGGATATCGATTTGATAGGGTGCAGGAATTGATTTCTCATGTGCCGGCATGGACGGCGAGCGGCCCACAAAATGGAGTTTCGCTATGGACAACTTCTTTCCGGTATTCGGCCAAGCAGGTGTTGTCGCGATGGAAGCGGCGTGGTTGACGGTCGCTGTCTTCGACAACATACGCTATCCCCATCTCAACGAGCGGGGCTTTGCACGCGTGCTCGCCATGGATCTCGTCAAGCAACAAGATCCAGAAGTCTATGCGGATGTTTCTGATCGCCGCGTCGACAATCCGCAAATGGAAAAAACTCTGTTCCGCTTACTGGTCGCTGCCGAGGTCATCGTGTCGATATTGCTGTGGCTGGGAGCGCTGGCCTTGTTGTTTGCTGCCTTCGGCTTTTTTGACGAAGAGGCCGCCAATGCGCTGGCCCACGTTGGCGTTCTGGGGTTCATTGCGATATGGGCCAGTCTTTTGATTGGCGGACAGTGGTTCTGGTACAGGATCGGATTGGCGGCGGCGCAACAGGCCCACTTCTTCTTGACCATATGGGGCATCGCCACGCTGACCTATCTTTCCACCGGGCTTTGATTTTTATGAGGAACTGCAACGATGACCGCTAGGGAACGAAACAAGCGGCTCGATAAACTGAGGGCCGAGGTAACTGCCAGCCGCAGCGGGACCCCTGCTAAGAGTCCTACCAGTCACGGTTCCGGCCATTCGCTGGGCGACCGGGCGAAGGAGGAGATTGCCGAGGCGGTGCATCGACTAAGCGCCGAGAAGGAAAAGCTGGAATCGGAACTTTCCGCGCTTGAGAGCCGATTGAGCGAAACCATCGGCAAAGAGCGTGTTGAGCTGGAACGGGAGATCCGAGAGCACCCTATCCCAAGCGTGCTCATTGCGTTTGCCATTGGCTTCGTAGCCGCCAGCATTTTCCGTCATTGAGGAGAGGCCCATGTCAACGTCACACTCCGTGCGCAAGCTGGAGCTACTCGCGCGCATTGAACTCATGCGCCTGCGCCTCGCGGGCCGCACCGCGGCCACGCAAGCCTCGCTCATCGCCTTCGCGATATTGCTCGGCGTCGGCGGCATCGCCATGCTGACGCTGTGCCTTTATACGATTCTGGCTGAGCGATATGGTCTCGTCATCGGCGCGCTATCAACGGGCATACTGCTTCTTGTCGTCGCCTGGATCATTGCGTGGTGGGCGGGCCGCATCGATGGCGGCCAGGAAGCCCAGACGCTCGGCAATCTTGAGGAAATGGTCGTTGACGATATCAAGAGCGACGTTGCCCGCGTCGAAGCCGGCATCCGCCGTCTCGAAGCTGGAGCCGTGTCGGTCATGAGCGGAGAGTTCTTCCGGCACTTCATGGGGCGCAGGCGGTCTCACGAGGAGGCGGGAAGCGAAGATTCGCCAGGCAATGAAGGTTCAAGCGACGAAGCGTAACGCCACGACGGCTGACGCCGAACTAGTCCCGTCGTCATTGAATAGCCCATTGGCAAACCCCAATTTTTGGAATGCAACGAGACCACGCGGAACTCTGCGCAGACGCTTTGCGCGTCCCAAGCGATAATGCAATTAGCTTGTGCGTTGTGCTAGGTAGCGGCCGTATCTCATAGATGACCGCCACCAGGGGGGCGGCAAACCCATGACATCGATCATCTCGGTTCGCGATCTTTCCAAGATCTATGCCTCCGGCTTCCTTGCGCTCAAGACCATCAATCTCGAAATACGTCGCGGTGAGATTTTTGCCCTGCTCGGCCCCAATGGCGCGGGCAAGACCACACTCATCAGCATCATTTGCGGCATCGTGAATGCGAGCGAAGGTGCGGTGTCGGTCGATGGGCATGACATCATCTCAGACTACCGCGCTGCTCGCGCCATGATAGGGCTCGTCCCGCAGGAATTGACGACCGATGCTTTTGAGACCGTTTGGAATACGGCCTCTTTCAGTCGCGGTCTGTTTGGCAAAGCGCCCAACCCCGCCCAGATCGAACACGTCCTTAAGGCATTGTCTTTGTGGGACAAGAAGGACAATCAGGTCATGACACTGTCGGGCGGGATGAAACGCCGGCTGCTGATTGCGAAAGCGCTTTCGCATGAACCCCAAATCCTGTTTCTCGACGAACCGACGGCCGGCGTCGACGTGGAATTGCGCAAAGGAATGTGGAACGTCGTGCGCACTCTGCGTGACTCCGGCGTCACGATCATCCTGACCACCCATTACATCGAGGAAGCCGAAGAGATGGCCGACAGGATTGGTGTAATCGCGAAGGGCGAACTGATCCTCGTTGAGAACAAAGATGAGCTCATCAACAAACTCGGGAAGAAGCAGCTCGTCCTGCAACTGCACGATAGGCTCGATACTGTTCCCGAGAGTCTTGCAGCCTACGGTTTGGAGATTGGGGGTGACGGTCAGCAGCTCATCTTCACGTATGACACGCATGCTGAGCGCACAGGGATCACCGCGTTGTTGAAAGACATGAGTGAGGCCGGCATTCGGTTTTCCGATCTCAACACGACGCAAAGCTCGCTTGAGGATATCTTCGTTGATCTTGTGAGAAGCACGACATGAACCTGCATGCTGTCAAAGCAATCTACATGTTCGAGATGGCGCGCGCCTGGCGCACCTTGATGCAAAGCATCGTCTCGCCTGTGCTGTCCACTTCACTTTATTTTGTGGTCTTTGGTGCTGCGATCGGCTCGCGCATTACTCAGATTGATGGCGTGAGCTACGGCGCATTCATTGTGCCGGGCCTGATCATGCTCTCTTTGATGACACAGAGCATCTCGAATGCCTCCTTCGGCATCTATTTTCCGCGCTTTTCCGGCACGATTTACGAGGTGCTCTCAGCGCCCGTGTCGCCCCTTGAAGTCGTGCTGGGCTATGTGGGCGCGGCCGCCACCAAGTCGATCATCCTGGGCGTGATTATCTTGGCAACGGCAAGCCTGTTTGTTTCGCTACACATCGCACATCCCGTTTGGATGGTCGTATTTCTCGTGTTGACCGCTGTAACGTTCAGCCTGTTTGGATTCGTCATCGGCATTTGGGCCGACGGGTTTGAAAAGTTGCAGGTGATCCCGCTTCTCGTCATCACGCCGCTGACTTTCCTCGGCGGGACATTCTACTCGGTGAACATGCTGCCGCCGTTCTGGAAAACCGTGACCTTGTTCAATCCTGTTGTCTACTTGGTCAGCGGTTTTCGCTGGAGCTTTTACGAGATCTCCGACGTGAACATTGGCGTCAGCTTTGCCATGACGCTTGGCTTCCTTGGCCTGTGTTTGGCGGCCGTGTGGTGGATCTTCAAGACCGGATACGGCTTGAAGGCCTAGTGCATGTACTCGGCAACGTGAAAAGCTGCGCCCTTAATTCGATCATGGTCACGTCGCCTCAATGCCCGAATCGCATTGATTTATAAGCGAATTGACCTTGCAGCGCGGGGCATAGATCTACCGAGAGGGAGCACAAGGCAATGAAGGATCTAGAAGACCAGCTGAACGAACTCGTCGCGCAGAGCGATCGCGTCTCTGCGGAACTTAACCGCGAGATTTTTCTAATCGGGCGCGCCGATGCGGCCATCAACTACTTGCGAGTGGTGCGCGAGCAAACAGCTACGCAGGTAGCTGCCCTGCTCGACCAGCGCAAAGTGAGCACGCTGCCGCCGCTCGAAAAGTCTGAGTCAACCAAACCCGTGAATGGGCCAGCGAATGGGTTTGGCATCTACGACCCCACTTGGCCCAACTAAGACTGCCGTCCGCGTGGATTTATCGCGCGTGGGCAAGGGGGACTTTCGAGACTGCGCCAAGCGCGTTAACCATGCGCTTGGCGCGCTTAACCCGGAATTAGGTTGTCTCGACACAAACTTCTCAGGATAGGGCGGCCAAGCGCACACTGCGGCGAAGACCACGTGCGCAGGGTCAGCACCTCTTGGGAGAGTGCCATGATGTCAAAGCGTATCGCTCGCTTTGCGAAAGATAGGTCTGGCGTAACGGCGATCGAGTATGGCCTCATTGCGGTGATTGTTGCTGTCGGCATTGTCGCAAGCTTGACGCTTGTCGGCGACAGCGTGAGCAGGACGTACAACGAGGTCGCGCAGAGCATGCCCGATCAGGGCTAGGCGGCGTTAAGCGGGTTCGCGGGCGGAAGGGCGTTTGTGCGCCTCGCCTCGTCTCGCGTCCGACGGTGAGAGACCGGTAGA